>NZ_JBDJOB010000006.1:0-193028 GCF_039674705.1 Stenotrophomonas sp. TWI169
TCGTAACGGCTCTTGGTTTCAGATCCGTTTTCCTGTGGAAAACGGATCTGACCCTGGCTTGGATCTCGAGATCTGAGAGATTTCATCCACGCACGGCGTGGATCTACTGGCCACCGGCCAACTGTCGAAGGCGGGGCACTGTGGGTTCGCGGGGTGTGAGCCGCATGGATGCGGCGACCAAGCCTCCATGGACGGATTCACGGCGCCCCCGCGAACCCACAGTGCCCCGCCATCCCACGGAGTGCCCGCTCTTGCTTTGGCTCTGGCCTCTGCGGGTGCAGGGCGCCGCCCTGCCCGACCAACCCCCTTGATTTCGGGACAATCACCCCTACCCCTTGGCGAGGCCGCACGCGCTGGCGCGGCATTGCACACGGAGCCCTATCGATGACCGAGACGACCCAGACCGAAACCCTTGGCTTCCAGACCGAAGTCAAGCAGCTGCTGCAGTTGATGATCCACTCGCTGTACTCCAACAAGGAGATCTTCCTGCGCGAGCTGGTGTCCAATGCCGCCGACGCGGCCGACAAGCTGCGCTTCGAGGCGCTGACCCAGCCGTCCCTGCTGGAAGACGACAGCGACCTGCGCGTGCGCGTCAGTTTCGACCCGGCCGCCCACACCATCACCATCGAGGACAACGGCATCGGCATGAGCCGCGCCGAGGCCATCGCCCACCTCGGCACCATTGCCAAGTCCGGCACCGGCGACTTCCTGCGCCAGCTGTCCGGCGACCAGAAGAAGGACTCGCAGCTGATCGGCCAGTTCGGTGTCGGCTTCTACAGCGCGTTCATCGTCGCCGACGAAGTCGAAGTCACCTCGCGGCGGGCCGGCCTGGCCAGCAGCGAAGGCGTGCGCTGGACCTCGCGCGGCGAAGGCGACTTCGATGTCGCGACCCTCGACAAGCCCGAGCGCGGCACCCGCATCGTGCTGCACCTGAAGGACGGCGAACACGACTTTGCCGATGGCTGGCGCCTGCGCAGCATCCTCAAGAAGTACTCCGACCACATCGGCCTGCCGATCCAGATGCCGAAGGAAGGGGGTGAAGAGGGCGCGGCGGTCGAATGGGAAACCGTCAACCGTGCCAGCGCGCTGTGGACCCGTCCGCGCACCGAGATCAGCGACGCCGAGTACAGCGAGTTCTACAAGCACGTGGCACACGACCACAGCGATCCGCTGGCGTGGAGCCACAACAAGGTCGAAGGCAAGCTGGAGTACACCTCGCTGCTGTACGTGCCGGGCCGTGCACCGTTCGATCTGTATCACCGCGATGCGCCCAAGGGCCTGAAGCTGTATGTCCAGCGGGTGTTCGTGATGGACCAGGCCGAGCAGTTCCTGCCGCTGTACCTGCGCTTCATCAAGGGCGTGGTCGATTCCAACGACCTGTCGCTGAACGTCTCGCGCGAGATCCTGCAGTCCGGCCCGGTCATCGATTCGATGAAGGCCGCGCTGACCAAGCGCTCGCTGGACATGCTGGAGAAGCTGGCAACCGACAAGCCCGAGCAGTACGCCACGTTCTGGAAGGAATTCGGCCAGGTGCTGAAGGAAGGACCGGCCGAGGACTACAACAACCGCGAGAAGGTGGCCGGCCTGCTGCGCTTCGCCTCCACCCGTGGCGAGGGCGATGCCCAGACCGTCTCGCTGGCCGACTACATCGGTCGCATGGCCGAAGGCCAGGACAAGATCTACTACCTGACCGGCGAGAGCTACAGCCAGGTCCGCAACAGCCCGCACCTGGAAGTGTTCCGCAAGAAGGGCGTGGAAGTGCTGCTGCTGACCGACCGCATCGACGAATGGCTGATGGGTTACCTGACCGACTTCGACGGCAAGGGCTTTGTCGACATCGCCCGTGGCGACCTCGACCTCGGCGCGCTGGAGACCGAGTCGGACAAGCAGGAACAGGAAGCGGCGGCCAAGGACAAGCAGGCCCTGATCGAGCGGCTGAAGGCGGTGCTTGGCGACGACGTGGCCGAAGTCCGCGTGTCGCACCGGCTGACCGATTCGCCAGCGGTGCTGGCCATCGGCGAACAGGATCTGGGGCTGCAGATGCGCCAGATCCTGGAAGCCAGCGGCCAGAAGGTGCCTGACAGCAAGCCGGTGCTGGAGATCAATCCGGGGCACCCGTTGATCGCCAAGCTCGATGGCGAGGCCGATGGTGATCGTTTCGATGATCTCGGCCGCGTGCTGTTCGACCAGGCCGCGCTCGCGGCCGGCGACAGCCTGAAGGACCCGGGCGCCTACGTTGCGCGCCTGAACAAGCTGCTGCTGGAACTGTCGGCCTGACACGCTGGGTGGTCGCCGGGCATGGCCCGGCGCTGCCAGGCGCTGGCTGTCATCTGCCAGGCCGGGCTGCTCAGGCCCGGCGATCCAGCAGCGACCCCAGCATCTGGTCCTGGCGGCGGACCAGCGAAGCGTTGGCGGCGAAGGCCACCACCTCCGCGTTTGCCGCCAGCAGATCAGCCAGCGGCGCGGCGGGATCGGCGCCGGCAGCGGTCACCCGGGTCTGCACCCCACCCTGCTCCACCGCCGCGCGCTGCACCTGCAGGCGCGGCGCATCGGCTGTCGCCAAGTTGGCCACGTTGTGCGCGGCCACCTGCACGCCTTGTGCTGCGGCCCGCATGCCGCTCCAGGCCGTTGCCATCACGTTGTCCATGGCGGTCTCCGGGCCGCCCGGTGCAGCCCTCCGAAGCCATTAGCGGCTGCCCGGCCGCGACCTTGAGTCCACATCGGGCAGACGGGCCCGGGTGGTAGCATACCCCTCTGATTTCAGCGCCTTTTGCCAATGCTCAGTTTTTTCCGCCGCAAGAAGCCCCAGGACGCCGCCACACCGGACGCGCCCAAGACCCAGCACTACTCGGCTGAAGAGCTGGCGGCGGCATTCCCGTCGGCCGCGCCCGTCGAGGACACCACGGTCGTAGCCGACGCCCCGCCAGCCGTGGCTCCGGCTGAGGCGGTGCCCGTCCCGGCGCCGCCCGCCGCTGCCCCGGCGTCCCCGCCGGCGCCGGCAGCGACCGAACGCGTCCTGGCACCGGAAGACTTCGAGGCCGAGGCACGTGCCGCCGCCGCCGTGCTCGCCCCGCTGGCTCCGGTGATCCCCGCACAGCAGCCCTCCGCACCGGCCGCCGACCTGCCGGTGCTGGTGGATGCCGCACCAGCCCCGGCGGGCAAGTCCGGCTGGCGCGAACGCCTGCGCAACAGCGTCATCGCGCGCAGCTTTGGCGGCCTGTTCTCGCGCAATCCCAAGCTCGACGATGACCTGCTGGACGAACTGGAAACCGCGCTGATCACCGCCGATGTCGGCGTCGGTGCGACCACCGAGCTGGTCGAAGGCCTGCGCAGACGCATGAAGGCACGTGAGTTCGCCGATGCCAACGCACTGCTGGGCGCACTGCGTGCCGACCTGATCGCGATCCTGCAGCCGGTCGCCAGGCCACTGGTGATCGATCGCAACGCCAGGCCCTTCGTGGTGCTGACCGTTGGCGTCAACGGTGTCGGCAAGACCACCACCATCGGCAAGCTGGCCAAGCGCTTCAAGGACGACGGGCACAGCCTGATGCTGGCCGCCGGCGATACCTTCCGTGCCGCTGCCGTGGCGCAGCTGCAGGCCTGGGGCGAGCGCAACGGCGTGGCCGTGGTGGCCCAGGGCCAGAATGCCGACGCCGCCTCGGTGGCCTACGACGCGCTGCAGGCCGGCAAGGCGCGCGGCACGTCGGTGCTGATTGCCGATACCGCCGGCCGCCTGCATACCCAGTCCGGCCTGATGAACGAGCTGGGCAAGATCCGTCGTGTGCTCGGCAAGATCGATCCCGCTGCGCCGCACGAGGTGCTGATGGTGATCGACGGCACCACCGGCCAGAACGCGCTGTCGCAGCTGCGCCAGTTCAACGCCGCGGTGAACGTGACCGGCCTGGTGGTGACCAAGCTGGACGGCACCGCAAAGGGCGGCGTGGTGTTCGCACTGGCCCGCGAGTTCGGCATTCCGATCCGTTTCGCCGGCATCGGTGAACGCCCTGAAGATCTGCGTGAATTCGATCCGGAAGCCTTCGTCGACGCGCTGCTGCCCGAAGCGCTTGGCAGTGCCTGAGGCCACCGTCGTGCCTGCGGGCGACCCGTTCGTCGCTCGCCTGCTGCACTGGTTCGACGACCACGGCCGCCACGACCTGCCCTGGCAGCATCCGCGCAGCCCCTATCGGGTCTGGTTGTCGGAGATCATGCTGCAGCAGACCCAGGTGGCCACGGTCATCCCCTACTTCCAGCGGTTCCTGCAGCATTTCCCGACCCTGCCCGCGCTGGCCGCGGCCAGCAACGATGCAGTGATGGCGCAGTGGGCCGGGCTGGGCTACTACGCCCGTGCGCGCAACCTGCATGCGGCGGCCCAGCGGTGCGTGGAACTGCATGACGGCGAACTGCCGCGTGATTTCGACGCGCTGCATGCGCTGCCCGGCATCGGCCGCAGCACCGCAGGCGCGATCCTCAGCCAGGCCTGGAACGACCGGTTTCCGATCCTCGACGGCAACGTCAAGCGCGTGCTCAGCCGGTATCACGGCATCGAAGGCTTCCCCGGCCTGCCAGCCATCGAAAAGCAGTTGTGGGCCATCGCCGAAGCGCACGCGGCCCAGGTGCCGGATGGCCGGATGGCCGACTACACGCAGGCGCAGATGGACCTCGGTGCCACCGTGTGCAGCCGCGCCAGGCCCGCCTGCGTGATCTGCCCGCAGCAGCAGGACTGCGTGGCGCGCCGCGAAGGCCGGACCGCCGAGCTGCCCACGCCGAAGCCAGGCAAGGCCCTGCCCGAACGCGAAGCCGTGGCCCTGCTGCTGCGCGATGCCCAGCAGCGCGTGCTGCTGCAGAAGCGACCGGAGACCGGCATCTGGGCGCAACTGTGGACCCTGCCGCAGGCCGACGCCGGTGAAGCGCTGCAGGACTGGTTCGATGCACACGTGGACGGCTCGCTGGAAGATGCCGACGAGCTGCCGGTGCTGCAGCACACCTTCAGCCACTACAGGCTGCACCTGCAGATCCTGTCGCGACAGGTACGCGGCCTGCGCGTGGAAGAATCCTCGCTGCGCTGGGTCACCGCCGACGAACTGCCGGCGCTGGGCTTGCCGGCTCCCATCCGCAAGCTGCTCGATGGCACTGCGATCAAACCGCCACGACGCAGATCCAAGAAACCCCGCAACCATGAGTGAGTGCCATGCCCCGAACCGTCTTCTGCCAGTACGAACAACGCGATGCCGAGGGCCTGGACTTCGTGCCCTATCCGGGCGAACTGGGCCAGCGCATCTTCAACCACATCGGCAAACAGGCCTGGGCGGCATGGCTGGCGCACCAGACCATGCTGATCAACGAGAACCGCCTGTCACCGCGCGACCCGAAGCATCGCGCGTTCCTGGAAGGGGAACTGGTCAAGTTCCTGTTCGAGAAGGACGCGGAGAAGCCCGCCGGCTTCATCCCGGAAGCCTGATCCGGAGATGGCGCCGGCCTAGTTCGCCGGCTCCTCGCGCTCCTGCACCTGCGCCTGCCGCAGCTCCTGTTCCGAAGCACGCAGCGCCTTCACGTCAAGCTTGCGGATGCTGCTGATGAAGCACGGCAGGCGCGGGCCTCCGGTCGGGTCCCGGACCAGCACCTTGTCGAAGCGGGCCGACACGCGGTTCATGCGGCTGGTCAGGCCAATGGCGGTCGCAAACGACAGATCCTGGCAGGGGCCGTTCAATTCCAGCAGGTAGGCCTCGCTGGGCCGGGTCCATACCGCCAGTGCACTGTCGCCCAGTTCGGTCCAGCCGTTGAGGCTGCCGAAGAACTGCATGTCATTCTGCGGTGCGCCGGCGTGCGCCCGGTACAGGTCCAGCCGCTCGGCACTGCTCAGGCGGCCGGTGGTCGCACACGCGGCCAGGGCAAGGCAGAGCCCTGCGATCACAAGCGGGGTCTTCATGTCGATCTCCACGGGGAACCGGGGGCCATCATGCGCCTGCCCGGGTATGGGCGGCGAGAATCCCGGCGCCACCGTTCAGGCGCCGGGAGGTGCACGTTGCCGGCCGCTCAGACGTCGGCGTGGGCCAGCTCGTGCAGGCGCCATTCGCGCAGCTCCAGCACCCGGTCCAGGCGCCGCGCCAGACCGCGGTCGTGGGTGACCAGCACCAGGCTGGTATGGCGGGCACGATTGAGTTCGAGCATCAGGTCGAACACGGTGCCGGCCGTGCGATCGTCCAGGTTTCCGGTCGGCTCGTCGCCCAGCACGCAGGCCGGATGATTCACCAGCGCGCGCGCCACCGCCGCACGCTGGCGCTCGCCACCGGAAAGCTCGCCCGGTTTGTGGTCCAGGCGATGGCCCAGCCCGACCGACTCCAGCAGCAAGGTTGCGCGCGCGGCCGCCTCCTCCACTTCAGGACGACCACGGACGAAGGCGGTGGCCCCGTTGACGATGCTGGCCAGCGCCGTCCCCACCACGCCCAGGCCGGCGAACATCGCCCGCTGTGACATCGGCGAATGCGAGCGGGACAGCAGCAGCGGCATCATCACGTTTTCCAGCGCGGTGAATTCCGGCAGCAGGTGATGGAACTGGTAGACAAAGCCCAGCGCCTGGTTGCGCAGCAGGCCACGTGCGGTATCCGACAGAGCCGACATCCGTTGACCGGCCACGTACACCTCGCCGGCACTGGGTACGTCCAGTCCCCCCAGCAGGTGCAGCAGCGTGCTCTTGCCGGCACCGGACGCGCCGATGATGGCCACGGTTTCACCCGCGGTGACGGTCAGGTTCAGGCCGTCGAATACCGGGGTCTGCATGCGCCCTTCGGCATAGATCTTGCCGAGGTGCTCGGCGCGGATCACTTCCTGGCCGCGGTCAAAGGCTTCATTCATAGCGCAGGGCCTCCGCCGGCTGGGTGCGTGCCGCCCGCCAGGCGGGATACAGGGTGGCCAGGAAGCTCATCAGCAGTGCGACCACGGTGATCACCACCACGTCGCCGGTCTGCATGTCCGTCGGCAGGCCGGTGATGTAGTACACGTCTTCCGGCAGCAGCTTGACGTTGAACACGCGCTCGATGGCGCCAAGGATGCGTTCCAGGTTGAAGGTCAGGGTGATGCCGCCGATCAGTCCGGCCAGCGTGCCGAAGATGCCGATCAACGAGCCCTGCACCATGAACACCTGCATCACCCCGGCCGGGGTCAGGCCGAGCGTGCGCAGGATGGCGATGTCCGCCTGCTTGTCGGTGACCAGCATCACCTGCGAGGACACCAGATTGAACGCGCCCATGGCGATGATCAGCGACAGCAGGATGCCCATCACCACTTTCTCCATGCGCAGCGAGTGGTAGAGATTGGCGTTCTGCTGGGTCCAGTCACTTACGCGATAGGCGCCGCCAAGGTTCTGCGCAAGGTCCACGCCGACTTCCAGCGAGCGGTCCATGTCGTGCAGTTTCAGGCGCACGCCGGTCGCGCCATCGGCGCGCAGTACGCGCTCGAGATCCTTCATGTTGGCGAAGCCGACGCCGCGGTCGACCTCGTTGTAGCCGGCCTCGAAAATACCGCTGACGGTGAAGCGCTTCATCCGCGGAACGGCGCCTGCAGGTGTGCCCTGCACTTCGGCGAAGGTCACCAGCACCTGGTCGCCGACATCGACGCCCAGCCAGATCGCCAGTTCCTTGCCCAGCAGCAGATTGAAGCTGCCGGGTTTCAGGCTGTCGTAGCTGCCCTTGACCACCTTCTGGTCGATCACCGACACCTTCGGCTCCAGTGCCGGGTCGATGCCCTGGATGATCGCACCCTGCACGCGCGGGCCGCTGATCATCGACTGGATCTCGATATAGGGTGCGGCGCCCGCCACGCGCGGGTCCTTGTTGGCCACGTCCACCACGCGCATCCAGTCCGGCATGGGCTCGCCGTCGCGACTGATGGTGGTATGCGCCGTCATCTGGAGCAGGCGGCTGCGGATTTCCTTCTGGAAGCCGCTCATCACCGCCAGGGTGGTGATCAGCACCGTAACGCCGAGCGCGATGCCCAGGATCGATGCCATCGAAATGAAGGAGATGAAGCCGTTGCGGCGCTTGGCGCGCAGGTAGCGCAGGCCGATGGCCACGGGAATGGGTTTGAACATGCGGGCACGCCGGACGATTCAGCCTATGGTGCCATCGACCGGGCTCGACGGGAAACGGCGCGTGCGGCGACGGCCAGTCGCAGTTCACGTCGCTGCCGGGCATCGAGTACATCCGGCCAGAACAGCAGCCGCCGTTGCCGCCGCCCCTGGCGCCCATGCAGCAACAGCCACGGGCCGCGGATCACCAGCTGTGGAGCGTCCAGCGCCTGCCCCGCCACCTGCAGCGGAGCGGGCAACGCCGGCAGGCACACCCTCACCTTCGGCCGGCGCAGGCGCCAGAAGAGCTCGGCCAGGCCCAGCGCCCAGACCAGCAGTACCACGGGAACAAGGGCGTCTCGGGGCAGATCCGAAGCGCGCAGCAGCCAGGGGGCGGCGAGCAGTACCGCCAGCTGGGCACCCGCCTGCAGCCGTGAAGGGCGCCACTCAAGGCTTGAGGGCGCGGATCCTGTCCATGAGCGGGATGGCGTGCGCATGCGGGCAGACCTCGTAGCCCATGAACCAGCGCCACAATTTATCGTCCTCACAGTCGAGCAGGAACAGGAAAACCTCGCGCTCTTCGGTCGGCGCAGCGCTCCATTCGCGGTCGAGGTAACGTTCGAACAGCTGGTCCAGCTCGCGCATGCCACGCCGGCAGCGCCAGCGCAGCTTCTTCAGCAGGGTTTCTTCATCCATTGCAGGCCTCCAGATACAGCGAAGCCACGCATGGCGTGGCTCGGCTGGGGTGCGTGCGGCCGCCGACGATGCGGCCGCATGCGGGATGGATCAGGCGCGACGCTCCATCATGAGCTTCTTGATCTCGGCAATCGCCAGCGCCGGGTTCAGGCCCTTCGGGCAGGTGCGGGCGCAGTTCATGATGGTGTGGCAGCGGTACAGCTTGAACGGATCTTCCAGATCGTCCAGGCGCGCACCGGTGTCCTCATCGCGCGAGTCGATGATCCAGCGGTAGGCCTGCAGCAGGATCGCCGGACCCAGGTAACGCTCGCCGTTCCACCAGTAGCTCGGGCAGCTGGTCGAGCAGCAGGCGCACAGGATGCACTCGTACAGGCCATCGAGCTTCTTGCGGTCTTCCGGCGACTGCAGGCGCTCGCGATCCGGCGGCGCCGGGGTCTGCGTGCGGATCCACGGCTTGATCGAGGCGTACTGCGCGTAGAAGTGGGTCAGATCCGGCACCAGATCCTTGACCACGTTCATGTGCGGCAGCGGGTAGATCGGCACTTCCTTCTTGCCGCAGTCCGCGATGGCGCGGGTGCAGGCCAGCGTGTTGGTGCCGTCGATGTTCATCGCGCACGAACCGCAGATGCCTTCGCGGCAGGAGCGACGGAAGGTCAGGGTCGGGTCGATCTCGTTCTTGATCTTGATCAGCGCGTCCAGGACCATCGGGCCGCAGGCGTCCAGATCGACCTCATAGGTATCGGTGCGCGGATTGCTGTCGTCATCCGGACTCCAGCGGTAGATCTTGAAGGTACGCACGTTCTTGCCGCCGTTCTTGACGGGGAAGTGCTGGCCCTTCGTGATCTTGGAATTCTTGGGGAGTGAAAACTCGGCCATGGCTGCTCTCGTTGGCTCAGGCGGCCCGCGCCCTCAAGGCGCGGATTGCATGGTAGGCGGGGTCGGATCAGTACACGCGCGGCTTCGGCGGCACCACGGACACGTCATCGGTCAACGTGTACATGTGCACCGGACGGTAGTCGAAGCTGCACTTGCCCTTCTCGTCGACGCTGACCAGGGTGTGCTTCTGCCAGTTGACGTCGTCGCGGTCCGGGAAGTCCTCGTGCGCATGCGCGCCGCGGCTTTCCTTGCGCTGTTCGGCCGAGTTGATCGTCGCCACCGCGTTGAGCAGCAGGTTGTTCAGCTCGTAGGTCTCGATCAGGTCCGAGTTCCACACCAGCGAACGGTCCGAGACCTTCACGTCCTGGAACGAATCGAAGATCTTGTCCATCTTCTCGCAGCCTTCCTTCAGCGTCTGGCTGGTGCGGAAGACGGCCGCGTCGGCCTGCATGGTGCGCTGCATGCGGTCGCGGATGACCGAGGTCGGGGTGTCGCCGTTGGCGTGGCGCAGCTTGTCCAGCAGGCCCAGCGCCTTGTCGCAGGCATCGGACGGCAGCGGCTTGTGCGCCGCGCCCGGCTTGATGGTCTCGGCACAGCGGTTGGCCACCGCGCGGCCGAACACCACCAGATCCAGCAGCGAGTTGGAGCCCAGGCGGTTGGCGCCGTGCACGGACACGCAGGCGGCTTCGCCGATGGCGTACAGGCCCGGCACCACGGCATCGGGGTTGTCGCCGACCTTGCGCACCACTTCACCGTGGTAGTTGGTCGGGATGCCACCCATGTTGTAGTGCACGGTCGGGATGACCGGGATCGGCTGCTTGTGCACGTCGACGCCGGCGAAGATGCGGGCGCTCTCGGCGATGCCCGGCAGCTTGTCATCGATCACGCCCGGGCCCAGGTGGGTCAGGTCGAGCAGGATGTGATCCTTGTGCTCGCCGACACCGCGGCCTTCGCGGATCTCGATGGTCATCGAACGGCTGACCACGTCGCGCGATGCCAGATCCTTGTAATGCGGTGCATAGCGCTCCATGAAGCGCTCGCCGCTGCTGTTGCGCAGGATGCCACCTTCACCGCGGACACCCTCGGTGATCAGGCAGCCGGCGCCGTAGATGCCGGTCGGGTGGAACTGCACGAACTCCATGTCCTGCATGGCGATGCCGGCACGCATGGCCAGGCCGCCACCGTCGCCGGTGCAGGTATGCGCGGAAGTTGCGCTGAAATAGGCTCGGCCGTAGCCGCCGGTGGCCAGTACCACGCCCTGGGCGCGGAACAGGTGCAGCGTGCCGTCGGACATGTCCAGGGCCAGCACGCCGCGGCAGACGCCTTCGTCGTCGAAGATCAGGTCGAGCGCGAAGTACTCGATCATGAAGCGCGCGTCGTGCTTCAGCGACTGCTGGTACAGCGTATGCAGCATCGCGTGGCCGGTACGGTCGGCCGCCGCGCAGGTGCGCTGCGCCGCCGGGCCTTCGCCGTACTTGGTGGTCATGCCACCGAACGGGCGCTGGTAGATCTTGCCTTCGGCGGTACGCGAGAACGGCACGCCGTAGTGCTCGAGCTCGATGATGGCCGGAATGGCCTCACGGCACATGTATTCGATGGCGTCCTGGTCGCCCAGCCAGTCCGACCCCTTGATGGTGTCGAAGAAGTGGTAACGCCAGTCGTCCTCACCCATGTTGCCGAGCGCGGCGGAGATACCGCCCTGGGCGGCGACGGTGTGCGAACGGGTCGGGAAGACCTTGGTCAGGCACACGGTCTGCAGGCCCTTGGCGGCCAGGCCGAACGTGGCACGCAGGCCGGCGCCGCCGGCGCCCACCACGACCATGTCGTACTTGTGTTCGGTGATCTTGTAAGCGGACATCTAGTCTGGATTCCTGTGTAGGTGCCTGGGCTCAGGCAACGCCGAGGGCGATGCGGCCCACCGCGAACACACTGACGATCATGCCGAGCACGGCGACGAACTTCACCGCGGTCTGCAGCACCAGGGCCAGCAGCGATTCGTGGATGTAATCTTCCAGCACGACCTGCATGCCGAGCTGTGCGTGCCAGAACATGGCGATCAGCAGGCCGATCAGCGGCACCGCGTTCCACGGCTTGGCGATGGCAGCAGTGGCGGTCGCGTAGTCGGAACCCAGCAGGCCCAGCACGAAGACCAGGAACCAGATCCCCAGCACCACCAGGGCGGCGGCGGTCAGGCGCTGGTGCACGAAGTGCTCGGTGCCGGTCTTGGCCGAACCCAGGCCACGCACGTTCTTCAGCGGAGTACGGAACTTGCTCACGCGGCACCTCCAAACATCACGTAGGCCCACACCAGCAGGGTGATCACCAGGCTGCCGATGACCGACAGCCAGCTGCTGCGGATGAAGGCGGGGATGCTGAAGCCGATGGCGAAGTCCTGCACCACATGGCGGAGGCCATTGCACAGGTGATAGGCGAACGACCATGTCCACGCGAACAGGAACACGCGGCCATACCAGGCCCCGGCATGGCCGGTGAAGCAGTTCCACGAATCGGGCCCCATCATCAGGGCCAGCAGGCCCGCAGCGATGATGAGGGCACCAACAGACAGAAAGACGCCAGTGGCTCGATGCAGGATCGAGGTGGCCATCTGAATCTGCCAGCGATACACCTGAAGGTGCGGGGAAAGTGGGCGTTGTCTGGTCGCCATTCGCTGGGCTCGTTGTCTCGGCTGGGCGGCACGCGGCCGCGTTGGCTCAATGCTGATCAGAAATCGATGCAGCGTCCGTTTTTCTCCCAATCGCCATACCGCACCGGATCGAGTCCGCCGCGGCCGCCGAATTCCTCTGCCTTTTCCTGTTCCACGGGCACGGGTGCCGCAGGGACCAGCGGGGCTTCAGTTTCGTCGTCGGGAGTGGGGGTTGTTTGGCCTATCATGGTCGGTCTCGCAACGCACAAATTTTAGACCTCGTTCACGTGCCTGACAACCTGCCCCCTGCTTTCGTCGGATATCCACGCCTTCCGGGCCACCAGCTGGTGAGCCTGCAGGGCGTGGACGCAGCTGCCTTCGCCCATGCCCAGTTCAGCAGCGATGTCCTCGCTCTGCCCCAGCAGCACTGGCAGTGGAGCGCCTGGCTGAGTGCCAAGGGCCGCACCCTGGCGGTGTTCCAGCTGCTCCGGCTGGCTGAGGATCACGTGATGCTGGTGTTCGCCGATGGCGACGCGGATGCGACTGCGTCGCAACTGCAGCGTTTCGTGTTCCGCCGCAAGGTCAAGGTGCAGCTGCGCGACGATCTGGCCGTGGCCGGCGCGTTCACCGCACCGGAAGCGGCTACCGGCGCAGCGATCGCCGCCAATGCAGGCGGTTGGGAGCTGGACCTGGGCAGCGACGCGCTGCCGCGCGCGCTGCGCATCGGTGCCGCTGACACCTTCCCGGCCGGTGGGCCGGACGACGACGTGGCCTTTGCATTGGCCTGGCGCCAGGCTGACCTGCGGTATGGCCTGCCCCGGCTGGAGCAGAGCCAGCGCGAGGTGTGGACCCCGCAGCAGTTGGGGCTGGACCGTCTGAACGGCTACAGCGTGAAGAAAGGCTGCTACCCGGGCCAGGAAATCGTCGCCCGCACCCACTTCCTCGGCAAGGCCAAGCGCGCGGTGCAGCTGCTGCACACCCATGCGCCGGCGCAGGCCGGTGACGGCGTGCAGCAGGACGGCGCGGCACTGGGCACGATCGCCAGCGTGGCCGGCGATCTCGCGCTGGCGGTGCTGCCGCTTGAAACGAGCGACGCTGCGCTGCAGGTCGGCGATGCGCCCGCGCAGCGGATTCCACTGCTGGATGGCCTGGCGCGCTGAGGCTGCGCCCCATCCACGCAGGGCGGGGATCTGCCGATGACGCCGGGCATGGCCCGGCGCCACCAAGTCTTACAGGCGCTCGCCGGTTTCCGCGTTGAAGAAGTGCAGGCCCTGCGGATGGATCGAAACGCGGATGTCCTCGCCCACGGCCGGCAGCGCCTGCGGCGCCACCCGCATGGTCAGTGCATGCTGGCCGCTGCTGAGGTTGACGAAGATCTCGTTGCCGACCGGCTCGATGCCCTCGATGCGCGCAGTGAACGCATGCGCGTCATCTCCCGTCGCCGGCTGCAGGTGCTCCGGGCGCACGCCGACGTTGATCGGCTTCTGCAGCCACGCGGGGTCGATCGTGGCCTGGCCCAGCGGCGCGCGCCACTCACCCTCGACCACCGTCACGCCGCCCGCATCGCCCTGCAACGTCCCGCGCAGCACGTTCATCGCCGGGCTGCCGAGGAAACCGGCCACGAACAGGTTGGCCGGGCGGTCATACAGCGCCATCGGCGTATCGATCTGCTGGATGATGCCGTCCTTGAGCACCACGATGCGCTGGCCCAGCGTCATCGCTTCGACCTGGTCGTGCGTGACATAGATCATGGTCGTACCCAGCTTGCGGTGCAGCTGCGCGATCTCGGTACGCACGCTGTGGCGCAGCTTGGCATCGAGATTGGACAGCGGCTCGTCGAGCAGGAACACCGCAGGTTCGCGCACCAGCGCGCGCCCCAGCGCAACACGCTGGCGCTGGCCACCTGACATCGCCTTGGGCAGCTTGTCCATCATCTCGGTCAAGCCAAGCGTCTGCGCCGCTTCGGCAATCCGCCTGTCGATGGTGGCCTTGTCGTGGCCACGCAGCTTCAGGCCGAACGCCAGGTTCTCGGCCACGGTCATGTGCGGGTAAAGCGCATAACTCTGGAACACCATGGCGATGTCGCGATCCTTCGGTGCCACATCGTTGACCACGCGGTCACCGATGCTCAGCGTGCCACCGCTGATCTCCTCCAGGCCTGCCACCATCCGCAGCAGGGTCGACTTACCACAGCCGGAAGGACCGACCAGCACCATCAGTTCGCCATCGGCGACCTCGAAAGTGGCGTCCTTCACCGCAACCTGGCCGTTGTCGTAGACCTTGCGCACACCCTGCAACTGCACTTTTGCCATATCACCTGATCCGGTCTGCCCGACGCCGGGCTGTCTTTTGGGACTGCCTCGGCCCTCCCGATGGCAGCAATGATTGCGCGACTGCCGCATGACGGCGAGCACTGCAATCGAATACAGTTGCCCATTCTGCCATGTAAACGTTTTCACGTGGCACTATCCGATGGTCGGTGCGCACCGACCTGCGTCGGCGGACAATGGAACGTTCGCCGGTGCGGTGGTTTCGCATGGAACGGCCTGCCGGTATCCCCAGCAGATCGCGTTCCGCGAACCTCGGACAGGCAGTTGCGCGGATGTCCCCCGAACCCAGCCATGAAGCGATTGACAACGATGTCACCCGGATCTGAAACTCGAGCGATGCACGACACCCTCTTCCTGTTCGGTGCCACAGGTGATCTGGCCCAGCGCTACCTGTTCCCTTCGCTGCTGCGCCTGCTTGGCGATGGTCTGCTGCCGGAGGATTTCCGCATCCGTGCGCTGGCCCTGTCCGGCCATGACACCGAGGCCTTCCATGACATCCTGCGTCCGCGCCTGCAGCAGGCCATGCCGATGGCCTCGCAGGACGACATCGCCGCGCTGCTGCGCCGCATCGACTACCGCTCGGTGGACCTGCGCGATGTCGACTCGGTCGCCGCCGCCGTCTCAGACCTGGTGGACCGCCGGTGCGTGAGCTACCTGGCCATTCCGCCGGGCCTGTACATCTCCACCTGCGAAGGCCTGGCCAAGGGGGGCGCCCTCGCCGCACCGGCCCGGCTGATGCTGGAGAAGCCGATCGGCAGCGACAGCGAAAGTGCCGAGGAAATCATCAGCACCATCGGCCAGTGGATCGACGAAGACCGCGTGTTCCGCCTGGATCACTATCTGGGCAAGGCTGCGGTGCAGAACCTGATCGCCCTGCGCTTCGGCAACACCCTGCTGGAGGCGGTGTGGAACCGCAACTACATCGAGTCGGTGCACATCCTGGTCGCAGAGAGCGAAGGCGTGGACGGCCGCGACGCGTACTACGCACGCTCCGGCGCCCTGCGTGACATGGTGCAGAGCCATATCCTGCAGCTGCTGTGCCTGGTGGCGATGGAACCGCCGGCGTCGCTCGAAGCCGACCGCATCCGCGACGAGAAGGTCAAGGTGCTGCGCGCCCTGCGCCCCCTCGACGCCCAGCATGCCGCCCGCGACAGCGTGCGCGGCCGCTATACCGCCGGCACCATCAACGGCCAGCCGGCACAGGCCTATCAGCCGCCGGAAGGCAGCGACGTGGAAACCTTCGCCGGCGTCACCGCGCACATCGACAACTGGCGCTGGTCCGGCGTTCCCTTCCATCTGGTCACCGGCAAGCGCCTGCCCGAGCGCACCACCCGCGTGGTGGTGACCCTCAAGCCGGTCACCCATTGGCTGTTCGAGCGCCCGCAGCGCGCGCAGGCCGCACCCAATCGCCTGGTGTTCCAGCTGCAGCCGCAGGAAAACATCGAGCTGGGCCTGATGAGCAGCCTGGCCGGTCCGGAATGGGGCGCGCTGGAACTGCATCCGCTGGAACTGGAGCTGTCGGTGCCGACGGGACTGCACCGCCGCATCGCTTACGAGCGCCTTTTCCTGGACGCCTTCAACGGCAACCATGCGCTGTTCGTGCGCGACGACGAAGTGCGCGCCGCCTGGGCGTGGATCGACAGCGTCGCCGATGCCTGGAAGGCAGCCGGCCTGCCGCTCCAGCCTTACCCTGCTGGCCAGTGGGGTCCGGCGGATGCCAGCGACTTCCTGCCACAGGGCGTGGATGCGCCGGACACCGGAGCTTCGGCATGAGTGGCAGCTCGCAGCCGGTTCTGGTCGCCGACATCGGCGGCACCAATGCCCGCTTCGCACTGGCCGACACTTCGCTGGATGCGCCCCTGCAGAAGGACAGCATCCGCGAGTTCGCAGTCGCCGAGTTCCCGTCGCTGGGCGATGCCGCCCGCCACTACCTTGAGCAGGCCGGGGCCAGCGCGCGCCGCGGCGTGTTTGCCGTGGCCGGCCGCGTCGATGGCGACGAGGCACGCATCACCAACCATCCGTGGGTGATCTCGCGCAGCCGCACCGCAGCGATGCTCGGCTTCGACGAGCTGCACCTGATCAACGACTTCGCCGCACAGGCGATGGCCGTCGCCCTGCTGCAACCGCAGGATGTGGTGCAGATCGGCGGTGCGCACTGGACGCCGGCCGCGCCGGGCCAGCCACGCAACTACGGAGTGATCGGCCCTGGCACGGGCCTCGGCGTCGGTGGCCTGGTGGTGCGCCACGGCCGCAGCTACCCGCTGGAAACCGAAGGCGGTCACGTCAGCTTCCCGCCGGGCACGCCGGAAGAAGTGCGGATCCTGGAGATCCTGTCCGAGCAGTTCGGCCGCGTGTCCAACGAGCGTCTCATCTGCGGTCCCGGCCTGGTCAACATCCATCGTGCGGTCTGTGAGATGGCCGGTGTCGACCCGGGCCATCTGCAGCCGGCCGACGTCACCGCCCGTGCCGCGCTCGGCGATCCGCAGGCGATGCGCACCGTGGATGTGTTCTGCGCAGTGTTCGGCGCCATCGCCGGCGACCTGGTGCTGATCCAGGGTGCCTGGGATGGCGTGTTCCTGACCGGCGGCCTGGTGCCCAAAATGCTGGATTCGCTGCAGCACTCCGGCTTCCGCCAGCGCTTCGAGCACAAGGGCCGGTTTTCCTCGATCATGGCGCGGGTGCCTTCGCTGGCGATCATGCACCCCTGCCCCGGCCTGCTGGGCGCTGCCGCCTATGCAGCCGATGCCGAACGTGACGCTCCGGGAGTTGCCGCATGAGCCCTGTCTTCCAGGACGACCGCATCGATTTTGTCAGTCACGGCGATGCCGATGGCTGGATCGAAGCGGTGGCCACCGAAATGGCACAGACCATCAACCGTGACATCAACGAAGTCGGCCGCGCACGCATCCTGCTGTCCGGTGGCACCACGCCGGCGCCGGTGTACCAGGCGCTGGCAGAAATGGAAGTGCACTGGGACCGCGTGGAAGTGAGCCTGGCCGATGAGCGCTGGCTGTCGCCGCAGGATCGCGACAGCAATGCCTGGCTGGTACGCGAGCACCTGCTCAAGCGCGCCGAAGGTGCACATTTCGACCCGCTGGTGCGCATCGGCAAGCCGCTTCCGGAATGCGTGTACACCGCCAATCTGCAGGCACAGCACAGCCAGCCGCCCAGCCTGGTCGCGCTCGGCATGGGCAATGATGGCCACACGGCCTCGTTGTTCCCCGGCTCGAAGGACCTGGCCCGCGCGCTGGAAAGCCCCCTGCCCTATGCCGCACTGGATGCGACCGGCTGCCCGGGCGCCAACCAGTGGCCGCTGCGGATCACGCTGACCCCGCACGGCCTGCGCCAGTGCCGCCAGCGCCTGCTGCTGCTGCGCGGCAAGCAGAAGCTGCAGGTGCTGCGGCAGGCGCTGGACAGCAACAATGCCCAGCAGTACCCGATCCTCAACGCAATCCACCTGGAAGGCGCGCGCCTGCGCGTCCACTGGGCAGATTGATGTCGGTGGCGGCATATCGCCGCCGCCCACTTCTCGCCACCTCGAACGCCGGTAGCCAATGAGCCTCCATCCGCAACTGCAAACCATCACCGACCGCGTCATCCGTCGCAGCGCTGCCTCGCGCGCGGCCTACCTGGCCGCTGTCGACGCCGCCCTGCGCGAAGGCCCCTTCCGCAGCCGCCTGAGCTGCGGCAATCTCGCCCATGGTTTCGCTGCCTGCGGCGGCACTGACAAGAGCCGCCTGCGCGGCGGGGTGACGCCGAACCTGGGCATCATCACCGCCTATAACGACATGTTGTCGGCCCACCAGCCGTTCGAGACCTATCCGGAGCAGATCCGCGGGATCGCCCGTGAATTGGGCGCCACCGCGCAGGTGGCCGGCGGTGTGCCGGCGATGTGCGACGGCGTCACCCAGGGCCGCGGCGGCATGGAACTGTCGCTGTTCTCGCGCGATGTGATCGCGCAGGCCACCGCGATCGGCCTCAGCCATGACATGTTCGATACCACGGTCTACCTTGGCGTGTGCGACAAGATCGTGCCCGGCCTGCTGATCGGCGCGCTCGCGTTCGGCCACCTGCCGGCGGTGTTCATTCCGGCCGGCCCGATGACGCCGGGCATTCCGAACAAGCAGAAGGCCGAGGTGCGCGAACGCTATGCGGCCGGCGAAGCCACCCGCGAAGAACTGCTGGAGGCCGAGTCGGCCTCCTACCATGGCGCAGGCACCTGCACCTTCTACGGTACCGCCAACTCCAACCAGGTACTGCTGGAAGCGATGGGCGTGCAGCTGCCAGGCGCATCCTTCGTCAACCCGGGCACTGCGCTGCGCGATGCGCTCACCCGCGAGGCCACCGAGCGTGCGCTGGAGATCACCGCGCTGGGCGAGGATTTCCGTCCGCTCGGCCGGATCATCGACGAGCGCGCGATCATCAACGCCGTCATCGCCCTGATGGCCACCGGCGGCTCGACCAACCACACCATCCACTGGATCGCGGTCGCGCGTGCCGCCGGCATCGTGCTGACCTGGGACGACTTCGACGAGCTGTCGCAGCTGATTCCCCTGCTGGCCCGCGTCTATCCGAACGGCGACGCCGACGTGAACCGCTTCGCGGCGGCCGGCGGCCCGGCTTTCGTGTTCGGAGAATTGATCAGGGCCGGGCTGATGCACGGCGACCTGGTCAGTGTGGCGCGCGGCGGCATGGCCGATTACGCCCGCGAACCGCAGCTGCGTGACGGCACCCTGGTCTATCTGCCCGGGCTGGAGCGCAGTGCCGACGAGGAGGTGGTGCGCGGCGTCGACGCTCCGTTCGAGAGCCAGGGTGGCCTGCGCCTGCTGCGCGGCAACCTGGGCCGGTCGTTGATCAAACTGTCGGCGGTGAAGCCGCAATACCGTTCGATCGAAGCACCGGCCGTTGTCGTTGATGCGCCCCAGGTGCTCAACAAGCTGCATGCTGCCGGGCTGCTTCCCCAGGATTTCGTGGCGGTGGTGCGCTACCAGGGCCCGCGCGCGAACGGCATGCCGGAGCTGCATTCGCTGGCGCCACTGCTGGGCCTTCTGCAGAACCAGGGCCGACGCGTTGCGCTGGTCACCGATGGCCGGTTGTCCGGGGCATCGGGCAAGATCCCGGCAGCGATCCATGTCACGCCGGAAGCCGCGCGTGGGGGTCCGCTGGCGAAAGTCCGCGAAGGCGACATCATCCGCCTGGATGGCGAGGCGGGCACGCTGGACGTCCTGGTGGACGCTGCGGAATGGGCAGCACGCACTCAGGCCCCGAACACCGCGCCCGCGGCGAATGATCTGGGCCGCAACCTGTTCGCGATCAACCGTCGTGTGGTCGGGCCGGCCGATCAGGGCGCCATTTCGATTTCGTGCGGGCCGGCAGCGGCCGATGGCGGGCCGTGGGATTACGACGCCGAGTACGAACTGGGACACGATGCGGCGGCTGCGGCAGCGCCGCATGAGGCGAAGGACGCCTGAGGGTTGAAGAGCGCTGCGGGTGTGTTGCGGCGGCGAGTGTGCTGGTGGCGGCGTCACACTTTCCGGCGCATCAACGCCGCGAAGTGATCACTGAAAATCAAATTCGGAAGCAAAGGCAGAAGCAGAGCTATGGGTATCGAACAACATCAGCTGAAGGCGGCGGAGCTGTTGCATGCGGCGGGCATCCTGCCGGTGGTGACGATTCATACGCTGGACCAGGCCCGTGCGGTGAGTGCGGCGCTGCTGGAAGGCGGTCTGCCGGCGATCGAGCTGACGTTGCGCACGCCGGTGGCGATGGAGGCGCTGGCCATGCTCAAGCGCGAACTGCCGGACGTGGTGGTGGGTGCCGGTACGGTGCTGACCGTTGAGCAGATGCAGCAGTCGATTGATGCCGGCGCGGACTTCCTGGTGACCCCGGGTACGCCGCCCGCGCTGGCCGATGCGCTGGCCGCTGCACCGCTGCCGGTGGTGCCCGGTGCGGCGACGCCGACCGAGCTGCTGTCGCTGCATGCGCGCGGATTCCGGGTGTGCAAGCTGTTCCCGGCCACGGCGGTCGGCGGCCTGGCGATGATCAAGGGCGTGGCCGGTCCAATTGCCGATCTGAAGCTGTGCCCGACCGGCGGCATCACGGAAAACACCGCCGCCGAGTACCTCGAGCAGAAGAACGTCGTCTGCATCGGTGGCTCATGGATGGTGCCCGGCAACTGGATTGCGGACGGCGACTGGGACAAGGTGCGCGCCAGCGCCGCGCAGGCGGCGGCCATCGTCAAGCGCGTGCGCGGCACCTGAGCGCCCGATGGGTGAGCGCGGGGCCGACGCTTGGCCCCGCGACCGCGGGCCGGAATTGGAAGACAGATTCCGGGCGCGCGACGCACCTCAGCCGTTGGCTGAAACCCTCACAGCGGCCGTGCCGGATCCACCAGCCCGTACTGGCTGGCCATGCGCGCCAGCGCGATGTTGTCATGGATACCCATCTTCTCGAACAGGCGTGCCTTGTGCGTGTTGACGGTCTTGGCGCTGAGGCTGAGGCGGCGCGCGATGTCTTCCTGGCGCAATCCCTGGGTCAGCAGCAGCGCCACTTCCAGCTCGCGCGGAGACAGGGTGTCGAACGGCGAACCATTCCCCTCCACCGTCGACAGCGCCAGATTCTGCGCGATGCTGGTGCCCAGGTAGCGGCGCCCGCCTGCCACGTCGCGCACCGCGCGCAGCAGTTCCTGGGCGTCGCAGCCCTTGCCGATGTACCCGGCCGCGCCGGCTTCCAGCAGCCGCTTCGGCAGCGGGCCATCCTCCAGGACGGACACGATCACCACGCGCGTGCTGCGATGGCCGCGCACGATGCGCTCGGTCACTTCCATGCCGCTGACACCCGGCAGGTGCAGGTCGCACAGCACCACGTCCGGCTGCAGCTGGCGGATCTCGCGCAGCGCGTCCTCGCCGGTCTCGGCCTCGCCCACCACCTCGATGTCGGTCTCACCCGACAGGATCATCTTCATCCCGGTGCGGACCAGTGCGTGGTCGTCCACCAGGTAGACTCGAATCGTCATTCACGTACCTCTTCGAATGCGGCCATTGCGGGTCAAGCTAGGCAGGGTGCCGAACCCTCGCAAGCGCGGTCGAAGTGCATACCGGGCAAGAGTGCCGGGTTGATCACAGTCTCACGCATTGTGCTTACCCCCTGTCTTGCAGAACCCACTGCAACGAAACAGCTCATCTATCACGTAGATGCCCGCGAAGAGCCATCCACGTCACTCCCCCTGTGTTGATGCTTCGCTGGCCGTCGATGGCGGCGAATCGCGGCGTCGCCAGGGATGCCGACGACTGAACATGACCAGGTAGCACCCTACCACCCAAACCAGTGCTGCACACCATCCGGCCAGGATATCCGACGGGTAATGGACCCCGAGATAGACCCGGGACACGCTGACCAGCAAGCTGAACGCAGGGGCCAGCACCAGCACCGGCCAGCGCCAGCGGGTATTCCAGGCCAGAAGTACCAGGGTTGCCGCCAGGGTCATCGACCCCATGGCGTGGCCGCTGGGGAAACTGAACGTCGATTCCGGTGCGATGGACTCCCACAGGCTGGGGCGGTCCCGCTGGAAGAACCGCTTGCTGCCCATGTTCAACAGTGCCGATCCGAGGAAACTGACGGCCACGAAGGTGGCCTCGCGCCAGCGGCGGTAGCCCAGCAGTGCCGCGACGATCAGCACATCGGCGGGAATCAGGAACCACTCGTAACCCAGCCGGGACAGCAGCACGAAGAACCGGTCCAGCCACGGCGAATGCAGGCCGTGCATCTGCCACAGCAGCGGCGCGTCGAAATGGAACGATTCAAACTCATGCACCTCGTCGGCCAGCGCGACGAAGCCGGCCAGCGGCAACAGCACGCCGGCGAACAGCAGGACCAGGCGCCACGCATTGCGCGCCATCCAGTGACGGAAGCCGGAGGCCGGCTCCGGCGCGGCAAGGATCGCGGGCTTATCCTGCGCTTCGGACATAGGTTCGTTCGACGTAGTCGTCGATCAGGGCGACGAATTCCTGGGCGATGTTCTCGCCACGCAGGGTCACCTTCTTCTCGCCATCGACGAACACCGGCGCCGACGGCGCCTCCCCGGTTCCCGGCAGCGAGATGCCGATGTTGGCGTGCCGCGATTCTCCCGGGCCGTTGACCACGCAGCCCATCACCGCCAGGGTCATGTTTTCCGCCCCCGGGTGCTGCACTTTCCACAGCGGCATCTTCTCGCGCACGTGGTTCTGCACCACCTTGGCCAGCTCCTGGAAGAACTCGGAGGTGGTGCGGCCGCATCCCGGGCAGGCCGTCACCAGCGGCGTGAACGCGCGCTGGCCGGTGGTCTGCAGCAGCTCCTGGGCGACGATCACTTCCTGCGTCCGCGACTGGCCCGGCTCGGGCGTCAGCGAGATGCGGATGGTGTCGCCGATACCTTCCTGCAGCAGCACGCTCAGCGCCGCTGCCGACGCAACGATGCCCTTGCTGCCGATGCCGGCTTCGGTCAGGCCCAGATGCAGCGCGAACTCCGAACGCTGTGCCAGGTCACGGTAGACCGCGATCAGCTCCTGCACGCCGCTGACCTTGGCCGACAGCACGATGCGGTCGCGCGGCAGGCCCAGCTCCACGGCCTGTTCGGCCGAATCCAGCGCTGACCGGATCAGTGCCTCGCGCAGGACACGTCCGGCGTCCCAGGGCTGCTCGCGCTCGTTGTTCTCATCCATCAGCCTGGCCGCCAGCGCCTGGTCCAGCGAGCCCCAGTTGGCGCCGATGCGCACCGGCTTGTTGTAGCGGATGGCGAACTCGATCAACTGCGCGAACTGCAGGTCCTTCTTCTTGCCGAAGCCCACATTGCCCGGATTGATGCGGTACTTGGCCAGTGCTTCGGCACACGCCGGTTCGGCGGTCAGCAACTGATGGCCGTTGTAGTGGAAATCACCGATCAGCGGCACGTCGATGCCCATCATCGCCAGCTTGTCGACGATGCGCGGGATCGCGGCCGCGGCCTCGACGGTGTTGACGGTCAAGCGCACCATTTCCGAACCGGCGCGCCAGAGCTCGGCGACCTGCTTCACGCTGGAGGCCACGTCGGAGGTGTCGGTATTCGTCATCGACTGCACCACCACCGGCCTGCCGCCGCCGACGGTGACTCCGCCGATCTGGACGGCGTGGGTCTGGCGACGGGACCAGGCGGTGGGCTCGGAAGGCGGGGTCGGGCGGGTAACGGCGTCGTGCATGCGGGCATTCTAGCGCCCGCCTCCGGTTTCCGGGTGACTCGCATTCAGCCGCCGGCACGGCTGCGGCCGATTGTCGCAGGCACACCCGCCCGCGAACGCATACGATGGGCGCGAATGACCGGTCCCGACGCCCCGTTTCTCCGCACCCTGTGCAGCCTGCGATGGCTGGCCGTGGCCGGCCAGGCCGCCACCATCCTGGTCGCCACCTGGGTGCTGGGCCTGCCGCTGCCGCCACTGCCGCTGTGGGCCGGCGTCGCCGTGCTCGCGCTGTTCAATGTCTACACCCAGCTGCGGCCGGAAGGGGCCGATACCGCGCCACTGACAGCCTTCGGCCACATCCTGGTGGACGTGATCATCCTGACCTGGATGATCAGCTGGAGCGGCGGCATGGCCAATCCGTTCAGCTCCCTGTTCCTGATCCTGATTGCGTTGGCCGCCTTCGCCCTGCCCCTGCGCTGGGCGTTGGCGGTGGCCCTGGCCTGCCTGCTCGGCTACGCCGCCAGCGGACTGTTCGGCCAGCCGCTGCCGGACGGCTACTTCCGTGCGCAGGACCTGAACCGCTGGGGCGTGGTCGCCAATTTCCTGATCTCCGCCACCGTCGTGCTGACGTTCTCCACGCGCCTGGCCCTGGCCCTGCGGCAACGGGAACTGGAGCTCTCGGCACTGCGTGAACGCTTCGCCCGCAACGAGGGCATTGTCGCCCTGGCCACCCACGCCGCCTCGGTGGCGCATGAACTGAACACGCCGCTGGCGACCATGACCCTGCTGGCCGACGACGTTGCCGAGCGCAGCGAGGAGCCGGAAGTACGCGAGGACATGGAAACCCTGCGCGAACTGCTCGTGCAGTGCCGCGAACGGGTGCTGGCACTGGCCGCGCCGGCATCGGCCGACATGCCCGGACGCAGCCGCTCCAGCGCCCAGCAGGTGCTGGAACAATGGCGGCTGGTGCGGCCGACCATCGACCTGCACCGCAACGACGATGCGCCGCTGCGGCTGCCGCTGGACCCCGGCGTGGGCCACCTGCTGATGGTCCTGCTCAACAACGCGGCCGATGCCGGAGAGCAGGCCGGGCGCCCGCGCGTGGACCTGAGCCTGCGCATCGACGGCGACGACCTGATCGGCGAAGTCCGCGACTACGGCCACGGCTTCGATGCCCGTGCCGCCGTGCTGCCGGGCACGCTGTTCGGCAGCAGCAAGAGCGAGGGCATGGGCGTCGGCCTGGCCCTGTCCCATGCCACCATCGAACGCCTCGACGGCGAGATGTGGATGCGCCCGGCCCAGGGGGCCGGCAGTCGCGTCGGCTTCCGCCTGCCGCTGGCCCCACGCGAGGACACCCCATGAGCCTGCACCACTCCACCCAGGGCCTGCTGGTCGACGACGACGAGCTGTACCTGCGTACCCTGCAGCGCAGCCTGGCGCGCAAGGGACTGGAAACGCAGACCGCGCAGGACGCGGCCACTGCTCTGATGCTGGCCCGCCAGCATCCACCGGCTTTCGCGCTGATCGA
The DNA here is from genome assembly GCF_039674705.1 of Stenotrophomonas sp. TWI169. NCBI lineage: Bacteria > Pseudomonadati > Pseudomonadota > Gammaproteobacteria > Lysobacterales > Lysobacteraceae > Stenotrophomonas > Stenotrophomonas sp. TWI169. Next base: position 25,328 of record NZ_JBDJOB010000006.1, read on the forward strand.
CCTCAAGCTCGGCAGTGATTCCGGCCTGGCCCTGATCCAGCCCCTGCGTGCCCTGCGTGCGGACATGCGGATCCTGCTGGTCACCGGTTATGCCAGCATCGCCACAGCCGTGGAAGCCATCAAGCTGGGCGCAGACGATTATCTGCCCAAGCCGGCAACGGTACCGATGATCCTGCGCGCGCTGGGCGAAGAGGACGACGGCCCGGCCGACGACGGCGAGATGGAAGTCCCCGACGCGATGACGCCGATCAGTCGCCTGCAGTGGGAACACATCCAGCAGGCGATGCACGAGACGGGCGGCAACGTGTCCGCTGCCGCCCGCCTGCTCGGCATGCACCGACGGTCGCTGCAGCGCAAACTGGCCAAGCGGCCAAGCCCGGAACGCGATCCGAGCCGTTGAGCCCGGCCCCCCGGGCCAATGCCCGGCGACACATCCCCGACCTGGCTCAGCCCTTCAGCTGCGCCAGGATCTCGCGGGTCATCGGGTCGGCGATCGCCACGCCCTCGCCCTGCAATGCCGGCAGCAACTGGTTGGCCAGCTGCTTGCCCAGCTCGACCCCGAACTGGTCGAAGGCGTTGATGTTCCAGATCACCGACTGCACGTACACCGCGTGCTCGTACATGGCGATCAGCGCACCCAGCGCCTGCGGCGTCAGTGCATCGAGCAGGATCAGCGTACTCGGACGACCGCCCGGGTAGTCGCGGTGCGGATCGTCGCTGCCCTGACCGTTGGCCAGCGCTTCGGTCTGCGCCAGCAGGTTGGCCAGCAGCGCCTGATGATTGACGGTATAGGGATCGTCGTTGTGCACACAGCCGATGAAGTCAGCCGGGACGATGCTGGTGCCCTGGTGCAGCGCCTGGAAGAAGCTGTGCTGCACATCGGTGCCCGCACCGCCCCACCACACCGGCACGGTATCGGTGGTCACCGGCTGGCCATCACGCTGCACGCGCTTGCCCAGGCTTTCCATCACCAGCTGCTGCAGATAGGCCGGCAGCAACGCCAGGCGCTGGTCGTAGGTCATCACCGCATGGGTGGCGCAGCCCAGCAGGTTGCGGTTCCAGATGTCGGTCAGGCCATGCAGCACCGGCAGATTGCGCTCCAGCGGTGCATCCAGTGCGTGCGCGTCCATCTGCGCCGCACCCTCCAGCAGCTGTTCGAAACGCTCGAAGCCGATCGCCAGCGCAATCGGGAAGCCGACCGCCGACCACAGCGAGTAACGGCCACCGACCCAGTCCCACATCGGCAGCACGCGCTCTGCGGCGATGGCGAAGGCCTTCGCTGCGCGCTCGGGATTGGCGCTGACGGCATACAGGCGTTCACTGCCACCCAGCCAGTCGTGCAGGATCTGGCCGTTGAGCAGGGTTTCCTGGGTGCCGAAGGTCTTGGAGATCAGGATGCCGGCGGTGCGCGCCGGGTCAAGCGTGGCCAGCGTGCGCTGCATGGCCGCGCCGTCCACGTTCGATACGAAATGCACGCGCAGGCGCGCGCCGCTGACCGGGCGCAGCGCATCGGCGACCAGCCGCGGGCCAAGATCGGATCCCCCGATGCCGACGCTCACCACGTCGGTCACGCCGCTGTCTTCCAGCGCACGCACGAGGACTCCCATGCGCTGACGGATTTCGCGTGCAGTGGCATGGGCATCGGCGGCCACCGGCGCGTCGACCACGTCACCACGCAGCGCCGTGTGCAGCGCCGCGCGGCCTTCGGTCAGGTTGACCTGCTCGCCGCGCATCAGGCGGTTGATGGCGCCCCCGACATCGCGTTCTGCTGCCAGCGCCAGCAGCGCCTGCAGCGCCGCGGCGTCGTACTTCTGCCGGGCAAAGTTCACGTACAACGGACCGACCCGCAGCGCCAGCTCCTGCACACGGCCAGGTTCGGCGGCGAGCAGGCTGGGGATGCTTGCGCCCTTCAGGCGCTGGGCGTGGGAATGCAGCGAGTCGAATCCGTTGTTCGTTGTCATGCGGCCTGGGTCGGGATCGTGTCGTTGGTGTGGGTGATCTGGTTGCTGCCATCCACGTACACCAGCTTCGGCTTGAAGCTGTCCGCTTCCTGCTCGGTCATGCTGGCGAAGGCGGCGATGATGATGATGTCGCCGACCTGCACGTGGCGCGCGGCGCCACCATTGAGCGAGACGATGCCGCTGCCGGCTTCGGCGCGGATCGCATAGGTCGAGAAGCGCGCACCGTTGGTCACGTCCCAGATGTGGACCTGCTCGAACTCGCGGATACCGGTGGCAGCCAGCAGGTTGTCATCGATGGCGATCGAGCCTTCGTAGTTCAGCTCGGAGTGGGTGACGGTGGCGCGGTGGATCTTGGTCTTGAGCAGGGACAGGTGCATGGCACGGTACAACGCAGAGGAAAGCGTGGATTCTAGCACCCGCGCAACGCGGGGCATCACGACCGGCAAACCGTTCAGGTAGCGCCGGGCCATGCCCGGCGGCGCCATCACAGCGGAACTCAGAACTCCAGGTTGTCGATCAGCCGGGTCGTGCCCAGCCGCGCGGCGATCAGCGCCACCCGGCCGCCACCCTCGAATGCCGGCTCGGCCAGCTCGGGCGTGCGCAGCACGGCGTAGTCGACCTGGAAACCAGCCGCCTGCAGCGCGGCGGTGGCATCGGCCTCGATGCGCTCGCGCGGCTGGCCAGCCACATAGCCTTCGCGCATGGCCAGCAGGGTCCGATGAAGGGTCGTCGCGACGGGGCGCTGTTCCGGGCTCAGATACTGGTTGCGCGAACTCTTGGCCAGCCCATCGTCATCACGGACGATCTCCGCACCGACGATCTGGACCGGGAACGACAGCTCGGCCACCATCTGGCGGATCACCGCCAGTTGCTGGTAGTCCTTGCGGCCGAACACAGCCACGTCCGGCTGCACCTGCAGGAACAGGCGGGCGACCACCGTGCAGACGCCGTCGAAATGGCCCGGACGGCTGGCACCTTCCAGCACCTCGCTGATGCCGGGCGCGTGCATGCGCGTGGTCTTGTCCACGCCCAGCGGATACATCGCCTCGACGCTCGGCAGCCACACCGCATCGCAGCCGACCTGCTCCAGCCCCGCGACATCGGCCTCGGGCGTGCGCGGATACCGGCTGAAATCCTCGTTGGGCCCGAACTGGGTCGGATTGACGAAGATGCTGGCCACCACCCTGTCGGCGTACTGGCGGGCCAGGCTCACCAGCGCGTGATGGCCACCGTGCAGGTTGCCCATGGTCGGCACCAGCGCGACGCGCAGGCCTTCGCGCTTCCACTGGGCGATCTGCCCGCGCAACGCGCCGAGCTCATTGAAGGTCTGGATCATTGGGCGTAAGCGTGCTGTTCGTCGGGGAAGCTGCCGTCACGCACGGCGTCGGCGTAGGCGCGGGTGGCTCCAGCCACCGAGCCCCCTTCGGCAAGGAAATCCTTGACGAATTTCGGTCGGCGATGGCCGCTGTCCAGGCCCAGGAAGTCATGCAGGACCAGCACCTGGCCATCGCACTGCGGACCGGCACCGATGCCGATGGTGGGCACCGGCACTGCAGCGGTGACCTCGGCCGCGACCGGGGTCGGCACGCATTCCAGCACGATGATGCTGGCGCCCGCGTCGGCCACGGCCCTGGCGTCCTCCACCAGCTGCCGGGCCGCATCGCCACGGCCCTGGATCTTGAACCCGCCCAGGCGCAGCACCGACTGCGGGGTCAGGCCCAGATGCGAGCAGACCGGAATCTCGCGTTCGACCAGGTAACGGACGATATCGACCTTGAAGCCGGCCCCCTCGATCTTGACCATCTCCGCGCCTGCCTGCAGCAGCTGCAGCGACGCATCGAGGGCGCGTTCCGGGGTTGCATCGGCACCGAACGGCAGATCGGCAACCAGCAGCGCGCGCTGCAGCACGCGGGCCACGGCGCGGGTGTGATAGACCATGTCGGCCACGGTCACCGGCAGGGTGGAATCGTGCCCCTGCACGACCATGCCCAGCGAATCGCCGATCAGGATCAGGTCGACGCCGTTGGCGTCGAAGGTGCGGGCGAAGCCAGCGTCGTAGGCGGTCAACATGACCAGCTTCTGGCCATTCCGCTTGGCCTCGGCCAAGGCGGGAACGGTCCAGGGCTTGCTGTCTGCGTGGGTGCTCATGTGCTGATAACCGGGGGAGATAACCCGGGCATTATCACCCTATCGGCGCAATCCCGCAGGCATCCACCCGCATCACTGCATCCCGCACGCGACCATGGCCGGGAATGGCCAGATCCGGCGCGATCTCGGCCAGCGGCACCAACACGAAGGCACGCTCGTGCAGGTAGGGATGCGGCACCTGCAGACCCGGTTCATCCAGTACCTGCGCGCCATACAGCAGCAGGTCCAGATCCAGTGCCCGCGGTCCCCAGTGCACGGCTGGATCGCGCACGCGACCGAAATGCCGCTCCAGCTCCAGCATCGCCCGCAGCAATCCGGAGGCCGGCAGGCGCGTTTCCACCGACGCCACCGCGTTGACGAACGGCGGCTGATCCTCGTTGCCCCAGGCCGGCGTGGCATACAGGCGCGACGCCTGGCAGCGCCGCGTGTCAGGAAGCGCGTCCAGTGCGGCAATCGCCGCACGGACGGTCGCGGCCGCGTCGCCAAGATTGGCGCCCAGGCCGATCCAGGCCAGCGTCATGGCTTACTCGCCAGCGCTGCCGGCCGTGGCACCGGAGCGCCGACGGCGGCGCCGGCGCTTGCGCGGTGCGCCCTCTTCCTCGTCGCCCGGTTCGGCATGCATCGCATCCAGCGCGGATTCCAGCTCGCGGCCCGGTTGCACCTGCGCCTCACGCCAGAACGCCACATCTGCCTCGTGTTCGGCCGACGCGACCTGGCGCAGCGTCAGGAAATCGAACGCTGCACGGAAGCGCGGGTGGGTGAGCGTGCGGAACACGCGCTTGCGCTGGCGCGAGCCGAAACGCGACTGCAACAGCCAGATCTCCTGCATCGGCAGCGAGAAACGGCGCGGCAGCGCGATGGTGCTCAGCTGCTGCACCGTCACGCGGTCGGCAGCACGACGCTGCGCTTCTTCCGGCGCCACGCCCTGCTTGAGCAGGGTGGCCTGCGCCCGGCAGAACGCCGGCCACAGCAGCAGCGCGAACAGGAACGCGGGCGAGACAGGCTCATCGTTGGCCACGCGTGCATCGGTATTGGCCAGGCCCTCGACCAGCATGCGGCGCAGTGCACCGGTGCGGTTCGCCTTCAGCGCCCTGCCACTTTCAGGGAACAGGACGTCGAGCAGGCCGTAGCGCTCCAGGCCTTCGAAACTGGCAACACCGTGGCCGGACAGGAACAGCTTCAGCACTTCCTCGAACAGCCGCGCGGGCGCGGCTTCGTTCAGCAGGCCTGCCAGGTGCGGGATCGGCGCGGCGGTGCCCTCTTCGATCTGGAAGCCGAGCTTGGCCGCCAGGCGCACCGCGCGCAGCATGCGCACCGGGTCCTCGCGATAGCGCTGTTCGGGGTCGCCGATCAGCTTCATCAGGCGCGCCTGGACGTCTTCGAAACCGCCGACGTAGTCGCGCACCGAGAAATCCTCGATCGCGTAGTACAGGGCATTGCAGGTGAAGTCGCGGCGCACCGCGTCGTCTTCGATGCTGCCGTACACGTTGTCGCGCACGAGCATGCCGTTTTCCATTTCGCGGTCGCCGCTGCCGTCATCGACGTTGGCGCGGAAGGTGGCGACTTCGATGATCTCGCGGCCGAACACCACATGGGCGAGGCGGAATCGGCGGCCGATCAGGCGGCAGTTGCGGAACAGCTGTTTGACCTGTTCGGGCGTGGCATCGGTGGCCACGTCGAAATCCTTGGGTTGGCCATTGACCAGCAGGTCGCGCACCGCGCCGCCGACAAGGTAGGCGCCGAAGCCGGCATCGCGCAGGCGATAAAGCACGCGCAGGGCGTTCGGGCTGATGTCCTTGCGGGAAATGGTGTGCTGGTCGCGCGGGATGACGCGCAGGCTGAACGGTGATGGAGCAGGAGAAATGATGTTGGCGCTTCCGGTTGAAGTTTCGGGATTGCCCAATGGCATCGAGGTGCATATACTAGCGCTCCTGCCTCGGCAGCGACACATATACGCTCCCTTCGTCTAGTGGTTAGGACGTGGCCCTCTCAAGGCTAAAACAGGGGTTCGAGTCCCCTAGGGAGCGCCAGTCGCCACAGCAGGAACCGAAAAAGCCCGCCTCGTGCGGGCTTTTCTGTTTCTTGGGGTTTGCCTGTTGCGTCGAGCGGGTCGCCTCGGGGGCGAGCCGCCCCTGCCTGTCCTGGAGCGGCTGGCCTGCCGCCGCCACGGAACAGGAAGGCGCTGGAAACCAGGGCGGCGCCATCAGCCTTCCATCTGCTCCAGCTCCTTGCCCTTGGTCTCGCGGACGTAGCGGACGACGAAGAAGATCGAGAGGATCGCTGCAACCGTGTAGATGCCATAGGCACCGGCCAGGCCGATACCCGCCAGCAGCAGCGGGAAGGTCACGGTGATGGCGAAGTTCGACGTCCACTGCGCCGCACCGGCCACCGCGAGCGCCGGGCCGCGGATCTGGTTCGGGAACATCTCGCCCAGCATGACCCACATCACCGGGCCCCAGGACATGTTGAAGAACACCACATAGACGTTGGCCGCCACCAGCGCCAGCCGGCCCATGCCATCGGACAGGTGCAGGCGCCCTTCGACCAGGCTGCCGCTGGCGAATGCCACCACCATCAGCACCAGGGCAACCGACATGCCGACCGAACCGACCCACAACAGCGGCTTGCGCCCGATCCGATCGATCAGCATCACCGTCAACAGGCAGGCGCCGATGCTCAGCGCACCGGAAAGAACGTTGATCAGCAGCGCATCGCTTTCCGAGAAGCCGACGGCCTGCCACAGGACCGCACCGTAGTAGAACACCACGTTGATGCCGACCAGCTGCTGGAACATCGCCAGGCCGATGCCCACCCAGATGATCGGGCGAAGCCTGCCGGTGCCCTTGTCCAGCAGGTCGCCGAAGCGCGGCTTGTGCTGGTCCTGGTCCAGGCTGGCCTCGATCTCCGCCTGTTTGGCGGCCGCCGCGGCGTCGCCGTACAGCCGCGACAGAACCGCCCTGGCCTGCGCCTGGCGCCCCTTCACCACCAGGAAGCGCGGGCTTTCCGGAATCACCAGCAGCAGCAACAGGAACAGCGCCGACGGCAGCGCCTGCATCCAGAACATCCAGCGCCAGGCCTCCTGCCCGAACCACAGGGGCTCGGTGGAGGTGCCTGCCGCACGGGCCAGCAGGTAGTTGCTGAGGAAAGCGGCGAACAGGCCGCAGATGATCGCCATCTGCTGCACCGTCGCCAGGCGGCCCCGGTAGCGTGCGGAAGCGACCTCGGCGATGTAGGCCGGCGACATCACGCTGGCCGCACCGACGGCGAAGCCGCCCAGCACGCGAGCGGTCACGAACAGCCAGGAGGCGTGCGCGGCGCCCGCACCCAGCGCCGACAGCAGGAACAGCACCGCCGCCACGATCAGCACGCCGCGTCGGCCCAGGCGGTCGCCCAGCCAGCCGGCGAGAAACGCGCCGATCGCGCAGCCCAGCAGCATCGAGGCAACCTCGAAGCCCAGGGCCGCCTCGCTGGAGTTGAAGGCCTGCCGCAGGCCATCAACCGTGCCGTTGATTACGCCACTGTCGAATCCGAACAGGAAGCCTCCCAAGGTGGCCACGCAGCTGATCAGGACGATGAACGCGGTGTTCTCTCCACCATCGGCGGCGGCAGGCTGAGCTGGGGACATGGGCATTCCAGGAGGGAGGACAGTCCGGCTGCCACAGCAGCCAGCAGCGCGCAGCCTCGCACAGGCGCCGCCCCATCGCCAATGGGCCGTGCCCTCGAGCCCGGCAGATCCCCCTTTTCAGGCCCGCGCCGACACCGGGGGGCAACCTGTTCTAGAATTGGCGGGTTCAGGAATCGATCCACCCCCAAGCCCATGCCCTTTGTCGTCACCGAAAACTGCATCAAGTGCAAGCACACCGATTGCGTGGAAGTGTGCCCCGTGGATTGCTTCCACGAAGGCCCGAACTTCCTGGTGATCGACCCGGATGAGTGCATCGACTGCACCCTCTGCGAGCCGGAGTGCCCGGTCAACGCGATCTTCCCCGAGGACGATGTCCCCGCCGGACAGGAGGGCTTCGTCGCCCTCAATGCCGAACTGGCCAAGGCCTGGCCGGTACTGACCGTGCGCAAGGACCCGCCGGCGGACGCCGGTGAGTGGGATGGCAAACCGGACAAACTGAAGCTGCTCGAGCGCTGAGGCGCCAGCACCCGCCGCCATGAAAAAAGGGCGCCATGGGCGCCCTTTTCCTGTTCCGGCAATGCCAGACACTGCCCGGCCGAACCCGGGCGCGTGGCCCGGTCCGCAGCTGCCGGCGGTTCCTTACTTCGCCAGCGCGGCCTTCAGTGCGGCAATCAGCTTCACCGGGGCCTCGGCGGTCGCCGGCAGACCACGCGGATCGACCGCAGAGACATAAGCGCCGGCATCGACGGCCACCACGCGCACCAGGAAGTTACTGCCTTCATAGGCCACGTCGTAGGAGCCCAGCAGCTGGGCGCGGCTGGCGATGGTCACGCCCTGCACGCCTTCCAGCGCGGTGCCGACCTTGGCGAACGCCTCGTCCTTGCTGCCCGGAATGGTGAAACCGGTATTGCCCACGGCCGGGGCAGCCGGAGCGGCCACAGCAGCCGGGGCGGTGGTCGAGGCCAGCCTCGGTACCTGGTTCTCGCCCGACGCGGACGGCAGGTTCAGGTCCGGCGGCACTTCCAGCGGACGCATCTCCGGGGCCAGGGCGTAGTCGCCCTTGGCACCGCGCTTGAAGCAGCCGGTGGTGGTCACGACCGTGGTGAGGGCGATGAGCGCGAAGGACAGCACGCGGACGGCGGAAACGGATTGACGCATGTGGATCTCCTGGATCAGACCAAGACGGAAGGTCAGTGGCTGGAAAGGGCTTCAAGCGCGGCGATGTCGCCGGCCAGATGATCGGCTGCCGGATGATGCGCTGCCGACAGTGGCAGCAGCGGCAGGCGCAGGTCGTGGCCGATGCCGATGCGGCGCAGCAGCGCCTTGACCGGAATCGGGTTGGATTCGATACCGCAGAAATCGTGGTACGGCTGCAGGCGCGCGTCCCAGGATGCGGTGGCGTCATGGTCGTGGGCGGCAGCCAGCTCGCACATCCGGCGGTACGCACCAGGCAGCGCGTTGGAGCCGACCGAGATCAGCCCGTCGATACCGGCCTGGATCGAGCGCGCAGCCGTGCCGTCGTCGCCACTGAGCACGGCGAACCTGGAACTGCGCAGCGCCAGCAGGGCCTTCACGCGCCCGATGTCGCCGACGGCCTCCTTGATGCCGACAATGTTCGGATGATCCGCCAGCTCGGCCACGGTCTCCGGCAGCATGTCGCATCCGGTGCGCCCGGGTACGTTGTACAGCACCACGGGCAACCCGCCGTGGTCGGCCACGGCCCGGTAGTGCGCGATCAGCCCGGCCTGTGTCGGACGCACGTAAGGCGGTGTCACCACCAGAGCGTGACTGGCCCCCTGCGCGGCAGCGCGACGGGTCTGTTCAATGGTCTTGGCGGTGCCGGACAGGCCGGTACCGGCCAGGACCGGAATGCGTCCGCCGATGCGTTCGACCGCACTGGCCAGCAGCTGGTCGTACTCGGCATCGGACAGCGTCGCCGCTTCGCCGGTCGAGCCGGCGACGACAACGCCATGGACGCCACCTTCCAGTTGCAGATGCAGCAGGCGCTGCCAACCGTCGGGATCGAGGGCACCGTCGGCCCGGAACGGGGTCGCCAGCGCGGTGATGAGGCCGGAAAGGGACAAGGACGTGCTGCTCTTGGCTGGGAAGGGAAAACGCCCGCCACGAAAGGGCGGGGGCGACTTGAATGTTACTTGCGGCGCGAAAGCACGGGCAAGTATGCTGCACTCCGGTGGATCCCCGCCTCTGGCGGGCATTCAGACTCACGCATGCATTACCCGGAATCGCCTTGACCGACACCACCCCGCGCCCCGCGCCGAGCGAAAACCACCTCCTGATCAACGCCTATACGACGCATCCGGAGTCCCCACTGCTGTCCGTCACCCGACGCATTGCCGACAGCGGCTGCAATCTGGTGGACGCGCGCCTGGCCACGGTTGGCCGCGACGTATCGGTCACCGCGCTGGCCACCGGGTCGTGGGACTCGGTCGCCAAGCTGGAAGCGATGCTGACCCGGCTCGAGCGCGAGGAAGGCCTGAAACTGGTCTGGTACCGCACCGAGGCCAAGCAGGCCCAGTCCAATCTGCTGCCGTACATCGTCGAAGTGATCGCCGCTGACAAGCCGGGCATCCTGTTCCAGCTGGCCGACTTCTTCGACCGCCAGGGCATCACCATCGAGACCCTGCAGAGCACGCGCTATCGCGCCATGCAGACCGGTGCGGAAATGTTCAGCGCGCAGGTCACCATCGGCGTGCCGGCCAACATGCACATCGCCGCCCTGCGCGATGATTTCCTCGAATTCTGCGACCACCTGAACCTGGACGCGATCATGGATCCGATGAAGTTCTGATTTTTCGCGCGTTCGTCACGGGCGCGCGGCGTTTCATGCAACTGTCGTAGAAATACCCCAGGCTCCGGAACCAAGGACCTCATGAACAACGGCGATACCCTGGACCGCACCACCCTCTCGCTCCCGCTGGCCCTGTCAGGCGGCGAACACACCACCCTCGGCGACCTCGCGGGCCAATGGCTGGTGCTGTACTTCTACCCCAAGGACAGCACCCCGGGGTGCACCACCGAAGGCATCGACTTCAACGCGCTGCTGCCGGAGTTCCGCAAGGCCGGCGCCACCGTACTCGGCGTCTCCCGTGACTCGGTGAAATCACACGACAACTTCTGTGCCAAACAGGGCTTCGCGTTCCCGCTGGTCAGCGATGGCGACGAAGCGCTGTGCAACGCCTTCGATGTGATCCGGATGAAGAACATGTACGGCAAGCAGGTACGTGGCATCGAGCGCAGCACCTTCCTGATTTCTCCCGACAGCCGCATCGCGCAGTCCTGGCGCAAGGTCAAGGTCGCCGGCCATGCCGACGCCGTGCTTGCCGAACTGAAGGCCGCCCAATCCAAGTGATTCCCATCGCCCACTTTGTCCGCCATCACCCTGCCCCGCAGGTCGTGGTGGTTTTTCCCTGTCCGTAACCAGGAATCGACGATGACCCGAGGCAAGCGCATCTACGTGCTGGATACCAACGTGCTGATGCACGATCCGACCGCGCTGTTCAAATTCGAGGAGCATGACGTCTACCTGCCGATGCAGGTGATCGAGGAGCTGGACAACGGCAAGAAGGGCACGTCCGAGGCAAGCCGCAACGCCCGCCAGGTGAGCCGTTTCCTCAACGAGCTGGTGCAGGCCTCCGGCCTGGACAATCTGGCTGACGGCATTCCGCTGCAGCGACCACAGGGCCTGCAGCTGCGCGGCAAGCACAGTGCCGGCAAGCTGCGTTTCCAGACCAGTCATTTCGACGCCGGCAAGAGCTTCGGCCAGGTCATCCCGGACAATGCCATCCTCGGTGCCATCCTGGCGCTGAAGGAGCAGACCCCGGAGATCCCGGTGGTGTTCGTCTCCAAGGACATCAACCTGCGGATCAAGGCGGCCATCGCCGGCATCGTTTCGGAAGATTACGAAAACGACCGCGCACTGGACGATTTCAGCCTGCTCTACACCGGCGCCACCGAGCTGCCGGAGGATTTCTGGAAGCTCCATGGCGACGACCTGCGCAGCTGGAGCGACAAGGGCCGCACCCATTACGAGATCCTGGCCAGGGACGACGAGGAGTGGTACCCGAACCAGTACGTCTACCTGCCGGGCGAGGACGAGGTGGAGCTTCGCGTCAGCCGCGTGGTCGGCGATGGCAAGGTGGTGCTGTCGCTGGTTGATGATTTCCGCCACGGCAGCCATGCCGTGTGGGGCATCAGCGCGCGCAACCGCGAACAGAACTTCGCGCTCAATGCACTGATGGATCCGGAGATCGACTTCGTCACCCTGCTCGGCACCGCCGGCACCGGCAAGACCCTGCTGGCACTGGCCGCGGGGCTGGCACAGACGATGGACCAGCAGCGCTACCGCGAGATCATCATGACCCGGGCCACCGTCAGCGTCGGCGAGGACATCGGCTTCCTGCCGGGCACCGAGGAAGAGAAGATGACACCGTGGATGGGCGCGCTGACCGACAACCTGGAAGTGCTCACGCACAACCAGGAAGGCGGAACCTGGGGACGCCAGGCAACCAACGATCTGCTGGCCAGCCGCATCAAGATCCGCTCGATGAACTTCATGCGCGGCCGCACCTTCCTGTCGCGCTATCTGATCCTGGACGAGGCACAGAACCTCACCCCGAAGCAGATGAAGACGCTGATCACCCGTGCCGGTCCCGGCACCAAGATCGTCTGCCTGGGCAACGTCGAGCAGATCGACACCCCGTACCTGACCGAGACGACGTCCGGCCTGACCTACGCGGTGGATCGCTTCAAGAACTGGCCGCACAGTGCGCACATCACCCTGCGCCGTGGCGAACGCTCGCGGCTGGCCGATTACGCTTCGGAGGTGCTGTGAACCGTTCTGCCCGCCTGCTGCTGCCGACGGCTGCGATCACCCTCGCAGCCGTCCTTGGTGCCTGCACCACCACCCGCGGGCCGGCCAGCGTGCCGACCGCCGAACGCACCGGCCAGTCGTGGGTGGTCACCCGGCCGATCGTCGCCGCGCAGGTGCTCGACACCTGCTCGCGGCACAGCCCGGGCCGGGATGCCGGCCGCGTCACCGGCTACTGGGCCCCCAGCCGGCAACAGGTGGACCAGCTGGAAGCCGCACTGCCTTCGCTGCAGGCGCAGGTGCCCGACGTACTGGACTTCGACCGCCAGTACGTCGGCATCGAAAGCGCCGGCAAGCGCCTGATCTACATCAATGCGTTCCGCCTGCCTGACGACAGCGGCATCAAGCCGGCGCGCGAGGCCATCCGCGTCTGCGATGGTGGCAAGCAGTTCTGGGGCGCGGTGTTCGACCCGGCCACCGGTGCGTTCAGCGAGCTGCAGTTCAACGGCGGTCTCGGCGGTCCCTGAGGGTCGCGCCGATGGGCATACGCCTTCCCACCTGGGTCTGGATCGGTGCCGTAGCGCTGTCGTGCGTGGCCGGCATGGTCAACGTGGTCGGCTTTCTGGGTTTCGAGCATCAGGCCGTCAGCCACATGACCGGTAGTACCAGCCAGCTCGGCATGGCACTGGCGCAGGGCGACTGGCGCGCGGTCGGGCACCTGTGGGGCCTGCTGATCGCTTTTTCGCTGGGTGCGATGCTCAGCGGGCTGCTGATCCAGGACAGCGCACTGCAGCTCGGCCGGCGCTATGGCGTCGCTCTGGCACTGGAATCGGCGCTGTTGCTGGCCGCCATTCCCTTGTTCAAGCAGCAGCAGATCTGGGGCGCGTTGTCGGCAGCGATGGCCTGCGGGTTGCAGAACGCGATGGCCACCACCTTCAGCGGCGCGGTGATACGGACCACCCACCTCAGCGGCATGTTCACCGATCTTGGCATCGGCCTGGGCCATCTGTTGCGCGGGCTGCCGCTGCAGGTGCGGCGGCTGACGCTCAGCGGACTGATCATCAGCGGCTTCCTGGCCGGTGGCGTGATGGGTGCGTGGCTGTTCCTGCGCTGGCAGTACGATGCCCTGCTTGCCCCCGCGCTGCTGACCGGCGCGACCGGGCTGGTCTATGTGCTGTACCAGCAATGGGTACGCTGGCGGTACTGAGCGTCGCCGCACGCACGCGCAGCATGAGGCGTCCGCCCCTGCCGGCAGCCCGTAGCCGGCACTACCCCCATCCCGGTGACCACGGCACAATCGCCGCATGAGCCCGACCACTCCCGTTTCCGCCCTTACCATCGCCGGCTCCGACTCCGGCGGAGGCGCCGGCATCCAGGCCGACCTGAAGGCCTTCGCCGCACACCGCGTGCATGGCCTCTCCGCGATCGCCGCATTGACCGCGCAGAACACCCGCGGTGTCACCGCCGTGCATGTGCCGCCAATCGAATTCCTGCGCGCGCAGCTCGACGCGTGCTTCGATGATTTCGACATCCACGCGGTGAAGCTGGGCATGCTGGCCAATGCCGAGGTGATCCACGCCGTGGCCGATGCGCTGCAGCGTCACCGGCCCGCACATGTGGTGCTGGATCCGGTGATGGTCGCCACCAGTGGTGCGCGCCTGCTGGAAGACAGCGCGCTGCAGGCAATGCGCGAGCGTCTGCTTCCGCTGGCCACGCTGGTCACTCCCAACACACCGGAGGCAGAACTGCTGGTGGGCCGCACGATCGGCGATGGAGACGACGCCGAGCGGGCTGCGTCGGCACTGCTGGATCTCGGGGCCGGCGCGGTGCTGCTCAAGGGCGGCCACCTGCACGAGGGCAACCGGGTGATCGATCGCTACTTCGATGGCGTCAGCAGCGAGGAATTCAGTCACGCGCGCCTGCCGCTGGATGCGCACGGCACCGGCTGCACACTGGCCTCGGCCATCGCCGCGCAACTGTGCAATGGCCTGAGCCTGGCCAACGCCTGCGAAGCATCGATCGACTACGTGGCACGCGGGCTGCAACTGGGCTACATGCCGGGGCGCAGCGATGTGCGCGTGCTGGATCATTTCGGCGCAGCGCCCCACGCATGAGCCTGCCATCACGGACACTGGCCGTGGAATGCGGCGACGGCCATCGCTTCGAGGTGATGGCCTGCGTACCCGAGCAGCCGCTGGCGCGGCTGCTATGGCTCCCCGCACTGGGCGTGGCCGCGCGCCACTACCTGCCACTGGCACAGGCCCTGGCTGCGAAAGGCATCGCGGTCTACCTGCACGAGTGGCGTGGCAACGGCAGCAGTTCACTGCGCCCTTCGCGCACGCAGGACTGGGGCTATCGTGAAGTGCTCGAGCAGGACCTGCCTGCCAGCCAGGCTTTGCTCGCCAACGCCGATGCCGGCGAAGGCGTGCTGCCCTGGATCATCGGTGGGCACAGCCTGGGTGGGCAGCTGGCCTGCGTGCATGCAGGACGGCAACCGCAGCACTTCGAGCACCTGTGGCTGGCCGCCAGTGGCACGCCGTTCTGGCGTACGTTTCCGCCTCCGCGCGGATGGCTTCTGCCGCTGGTGTACCGCTTCCTGCCCTGGATCGCCCGCCGCCAGGGCGTGCTGCACGGCCGGCGCCTGGGCTTTGGGGGCACCGAAGCACGCGGCCTGATTGCCGACTGGTCGCGGGTGGGCCTGAGCAACCATTACGCAGCCGCGGGCATGACCGAGGATCTCGATGCGCAGATGGCACGCGTGCATGGCAGCGCGCAGGCCGTGGTGATGGAACACGACTGGCTGGCACCGACCGGTTCGATGCAGGCGTTGCTGGATAAACTGCCGAATGTGGCATCACACCTGCATGTGCTGTCCGACGGGGAACTGGGCACGCGTGCCGACCACTTCGCGTGGATGAAGGCGCCACAGGCGGTCGCCCACCAATTTTTCATTCAGCTGGATGAAAATCTTCACAAAAACGGTTGACGGTACGCGCCGACATCCGCATAATTCCGCTCCTGTCGCAGGGCGCCCGTAGCTCAGTTGGATAGAGTACCTGGCTACGAACCAGGCGGTCGGGAGTTCGAATCTCTCCGGGCGCACCACTCGACAGGTTTCCGGCATCCGCCGCTGGAAATGAAGTAAAATTTGATTGTGTACCGCGCGCCCGTAGCTCAGTTGGATAGAGTACCTGGCTACGAACCAGGCGGTCGGGAGTTCGAATCTCTCCGGGCGCACCATACACGATCAACACAACAGGTTTATGTAATTGGCGCCCGTAGCTCAGTTGGATAGAGTACCTGGCTACGAACCAGGCGGTCGGGAGTTCGAATCTCTCCGGGCGCACCATTACACCGAAACAGCAGGCCTCGGCCTGCTGTTTTTTTATGTGTGTTCTTCGGCAGGGCTGCGCCCTGCACCCGCCGAAGCCAAAGCCGGAGCAACAGCAACAGCGCGCATTCCGACACCGCCCCACCTTCGACAGGTTCACGCGGCTGTTGGTAGGTGTCGACCTTGGTCGACACATCTGTCAGATATCGAGTGAATTCATCCATGCATGGCGTGGATCTACCGTGTCGACCAAGGTCGACACCTACCAGAGCAGTACGCCGTTCCGACAGATAGCGGAAAACTGTCGAAGGCGGGGTGGGTCCGGTTGCGGGAGTGTCCGCGGCATGGATGCCGCGGCCAAGCCCCCAGGGACGGGTTTACGGCGTCTCCCGCAACCGGACCCACCCCGTCCTGCCCCGGCAAGCCCGCTTCAGCTGTTGCTGTTGCCGTGTTCCCGCCCGTAGCGGGTGCAGGGCGCAGCCCTGTCGCACACCTACCCCCCGGCCATTGCCTGCCACCACTGCGACAGCAGCTCCGGCCTGCGCAGGCGCTCGCGCCACCAGCGCAATGCCGCGCCATCCTCACCGGTCCGCCAGGCCAACCAGAAGGTCTCCTCCGGCTTGTGTTCCTCGACCTCACGGATCACCAGTTCGCCTCGTGCCACGGCCGCGCGCGCGCACGGCTCGGGCAGAAAGCCGAAGCCCACGCCCTCGCATTGCAGTTTCAGCTTGCTGGCCATGTCGGGCACTGTCAGCATCTCCTGCCCCATCAGCAGGCCAACCGTACGGGGCAGCAGGCGCCGCGCCGAATCGGACACCGCGATCGCACAGTGCTCGACCAGCTGCTCACGTCCCAGCACGCCCGGCACTGCCGCCAAGGGATGATCCGGGGCAACCGCGAACACGAACTCGACCGTACCCAACGGCTCGACCACGTAGCCACCACCGCTCGGCCCCTCGCCCGGCGCGCCCACCAGCAGATCGGCACGCCGGTCCAGCAGCGCCTCCCAGGTGCCGGACAGCGCCTCGCCGATCAAGCGCAGGCGGGTCGGCGCCTCAGCGCCGCGAAATGCGGCGATGTCCGGACCCAGCAGCCAGGTGGGAAACACCGAATCCACTGCCAGGGTCAGTTCGGTTTCCCAGCCGGAGGCCACCCGGCGCACCCGCAGTTCCAGTTCGCGGGCCGCACGGAGCAGATGCCGGCCCTCATCCAGCAGCGCGCGACCGGCCTCGGTCGGCTCCGCACGCGGGCCCACCCGGTCGAACAGCTGCACGCCAAGATCCTCTTCCAGCTTGGCCACGGTGTAGGAAATGGTGGACGGCACCTTGTGCAGGGCCTTGCCGGCACCCGCAAACGAACCGCGGCGATCGATGGCGTCCAGGATCTGCAGGGCTTCGAGGCTGAGCTTGAGCATTCGAATTTTTCGATGATGGCTTTCAAAACTATCCGTTTTTCAAAGCACCGGCGCAAGCGGATACTTCTCTCCAACAGGGAAACACGGCGATCAATGCCCTGCCCCGCCCCATCGAAAACATCGAACAAGGAGATATCCCATGCTGCAGATCCGCAAGAGTGCTACCCGTGGCCTGGCCGAACATGGCTGGCTGTCCTCGCGCCACACCTTCTCGTTCGCCAACTACTACGATCCGCGCTATGTCAGCTTCGGTCCGCTGCGGGTGATCAACGAGGACAAGGTGATCGGCGGCCAGGGCTTCGGCACCCACAGCCACAGCAACATGGAGATCGTCTCCTACGTGCTGGGCGGCGCACTGGAACACAAGGACTCGATGGGCACCGGTTCGGTACTGCGCTACGGCGATGTGCAGCGCATGAGCGCCGGCAGCGGCGTCAGCCACAGCGAGTTCAACCACTCGGCCACCGAACCCGTGCATTTCCTGCAGATCTGGATCTTCCCGGACACGGAGAACATCACCCCGTCGTATGAGGAAACCCACTTCACGCCGGACAGCAAGCGCAACCAGCTGCGCCTGATCGCCTCGCCCGACGGTGCAGATGGTTCGCTGCGCATCCACCAGGATGCCCGCATCTTCGCCACCCTGCTCGACGGCAGCCACAAGCTGCACCACGCCCTGGGCAGCGGACGCGGTGCCTATGTGCAGGTCGCCCGTGGCCAGCTGCAGGTCAACGGCATCACCCTGGAAGCCGGTGATGCGCTGCAGATCAGCGACGAAGCGCAGCTGACGCTGGAGAACGGCAACGACGCCGAAGTGCTGGTGTTCGACCTGCCGCTGTGAAGTCACGCCCGCGGTGCCGACCGGTATCGCGGGCGACCTTTGGCCCTCAACCGCCGACGGCGGCGCAGGCCTCCAGAATCAACGCAGTCACCTCGGCCGGTCTCGACGCCAGCGAAGCATGGCTCGCATCCAGTTGCAGAAGACGCCGGGGCTGGATCCGATCGGCCATCATCTGCGGGTTCTGAACAGAAGCTCTCGTGGGGTCTGTCCATACGCGGCCACAGATCACCGTCGCGGTGCGGGGCGGGGTTCGATGCCGCCTCGCCCTTGGCGCGCTGCAATCGTATGCATGTCGGCCCCCCTCCGTTGGCACTTGCCGAACGGCCGTGAAATCGCTTCCATGACGGTTCACTGGAGCTTCCTACCGCGCATGACGCCATCTTCCCCACGTGCCCAGCAGCACGCCACCCGCGCCGCCTTCTTCATTCCCGGTTTCGCCACCGCCGCGTGGGCACCGATGGTGCCCTTCGCCAAGGCCCAGGCAGGGCTGTCCGACGCCGGTCTGGGCGCCGTGCTGCTGTGCCTCGGGCTGGGCTCACTGCTGGCCATGCCGCTGGCCGGTGCGCTGACCGGTCGCTTCGGCTGCCGTCGGCTGCTGGTGGTCACCTGTGCACTCGTGCTGCTGGCACTGCCGCTGCTGGCGGTGCCGCCTTCGCCCTTCGTGCTCGGTGCGGCCCTGTTCGTGTTCGGCGCGGGCGTGGGTGCGATGGACTGCACGATGAACATGCAGGCAGTGGCCGTCGAACGCGAAGCCGGCCGGGTGATGATGTCCGGCTTCCACGCCTTCTACAGCATCGGTGGCTTTGTCGGCGCCGGCTGCATGACCGGTCTGCTGATCCTGGGCACACCGCTCTGGCTGGCCGCGCTGCTCGCGGCGGCGGCACTGCTGCTGGTAGCTGTGCTGTCGGCACCGCACTGGCGTCCGCAACGGATCCTGCACGAAGGCCCCTTGCTGGCACTGCCACATGGCGTGGTGCTGTTCATCGGCGTGCTGGCATTCGTGGTGTTTCTCGCCGAAGGCTCGATGCTGGACTGGAGCGCCGTGTTCCTGGCCGAGGTACGGCAGGTGCCTCGCGACCAGGCCGGCGCGGGCTTCGCGGTGTTCACTCTGGCGATGACAGCCATGCGCCTGTTCGGCGATGGCATCGTCGAGCGTCTCGGCCGCACCCGCACCCTTGTCATCGGCGGCATCACCGCTGCGGCCGGCTTTGCCGTGGCCACCCTGGTGCCATCGTTGCCGGTTGCCCTTGCGGGCCATGCGCTGGTCGGCCTGGGCTGCGCCAACATCGTGCCGGCACTGTTCTCGATGGCTGGACAGCAGCGCGCGATGCCCGAGAACATCGCCATCACGGCTGTCACCACACTGGGCTATGCCGGCATTCTCGCCGGCCCGGCCGCGATCGGCGCACTGGCCCATGCCAGCAGCCTGGGCTTCGCGTTCCTCTGCGTGGCGGCACTGCTGATCGGTGTCGCGCTGTCGGCGCCCGCACTGGCGCGCCGGCTGTCCTGACGATGCATCAACCGCGTGCCGGCTCCGCTGCCGGCACATCGTGCACCAGCCACTCGGCCTGTGCCGGCAGCTGCGGCGCCGGGCAGGTGGACGGGGGGTGCCGTTCGTCGCGCGCCATCCAGTCGTCGACCACACCGGCCAACAGATCCAGCCGCAGCGGCAGGGTGATATGGTCCTCGCCGCGCATCTCGATGTAGTGCGCCCGCGGGTTGGCCTGCGCGAGTTCGCGCGCCTGGCTCACAGGAATGTGCTGGTCGCCCTGCCCGTGCAGCAGCAGCACGCAGGCGCGCGTGTCGGCCAGCGCGCGAGCCACATCCACATGGTCAAGATCGACATCGATGCGGCGGCTGGCCGCAGCAATCACCTGGTCGATGTCCTGTCCGCCATAACGCCACCGCGCATATGAGGCCACGGCCTGTGCCTTCCACCCTTCCGGCTGCAGCGCCATCAGGTGCGGAATCATCGTGCGGATGGCTACGCCGGCATTGGCGAACGACTCCATCGCGACGACGCCGGCAACCTGGTCACCGAGCTTTTCAGCGGTGAACACCGCCGTCGCCGCGCCATAGGACACGCCGAACAGATACAGGGGCCCGGTGACTTCGCCGCGTGCGCGCAGCTCAGCGATCACATCGACCACGTCGTCCGATTCGTAGGTGCCATAGCCGGAGGGTCCAGCCCCGGACTGACCGTGGTTGCGCAGGTCGAGCGTGACCACGCGATAGCCCGATCCGGCCAGCTGCAATGACCACGGCAGCATCGAATCGCCGTTCATCATCCAGCCGTGCAGGAGCACCACGGTGCCACGCGGCGCCTGTGCCCGGAACGGCTGCGGCACCGACAGGCTGAGTCCGGTGTCCAGCGGCAGGCCATTCTCATGCCGCTGCGGCAGATAGCGATAGCGGGCGCCGTAGTTGCCCGGATCGAACACGCGCCAGAAGATCGGCACGCCATCACGGCCCGGCGCGAAACCATGGCGATTGGGAATCCCGGCAATGGCCGCAGCGATGCGCGGCTGGTCAAGCAGCGTCGACACGCCGCCCGGCGCGACCAGGCGGTCGGCGAGCGAGGTGGATGCGGCATTCATCGAGGAAGAGCATGCAGCCAGCCACAGGCCGGCGCACGCCAGCAACAGCAGCAGCGGGCGCTTCATGGGCGATCAAGGAAGAAATGCGACAGCGTGGCAGCCTAGCGGGCACCGCGCTTGCCATCTATCGCGGTTCGATGACGGCTTGATGACAGCGCAGCATCGATTCAGCTTGGTGCAGGGCGCCTCCCGCGCCGCGGGTGCAATGAAGGCTGCATCTGCACGTCACCGTCACGTCACTGCCGCTGCCGACACTCCGGGGCTTCCCCCACTCGTTAAGGTCTGGTTTCGATGCCAACGCATGCGCGTATTCCCCGTATCTCGCTGCTTGCCCTGCTGATCGCGCCCGCACTGGACGCCCTCGCCGAAGCACCGCAGGGAGAGGGTGACACGACACGTCGCAGCGACGCCCGCACGCTGGACCAGGTCCAGGTGATCGGCCAGGCAACCAGTTACGCCAAGACTGCGGTGCGCACGGAAACACTGAACCGGCAGCTGGTGATGAGCAGCGTCAACGACGCGCTCAACGAAGTGCCCGGCGTGGTCGTCAGCGAGGCCGATGCCACCGGTTCGTCGGTGTGGGGCACGCAGATCAGCATGCGCGGCTTCGTCACCAACCGCGATACGCAGCAGATCGGCACCACCATCGATGGCCTGCCCAATGGTGGCTCGGGCTACGGCGGTGGCTCCCTGGCCAATCGCTACATCGACACCCTGGACCTGGAAACGGTGGAGGTCAGCCAGGGCACGGCTGACATCTCCTCGCGCTCGAACGAGGCGCTGGGCGGCACCCAGAACTTCCTCACCGGCGATCCGCTGCAGGACAGCCGGCTGCGCTTCGTCGTCGGTGCCGGTGACAATGAAGCGCGCAAGTACTACGTGCGCTATGACACCGGCGTGCTTGGCGGCCACACCCGTGCCTGGGTCAGTGCATCCTCGGCGCGCGTGCACGATTGGATCGACGGCAGCGGCCGCACCCGCAACGACCATATCGCCGGCAAGTTCGTCACCGAACTGGACCGCTGGACACTCACCGGCTATCTGTCCTACAACGATGCCGACGAACCGGAGTACACCAGCGTTTCGCCACAGGGCTTCGCCACCAATCCGGACCGCGACAACCTGGTCGGCACCCTGACCGGCATTCCCTATCTGGACCAGAACTTCCGTTCCGGTTCCCGTGCCCTGCGCGAGAACACCTTCGGTTACCTGCGCGCGGCCTTTGACGGTGGCAACGGCTTCAAGGCCTCGATGGCGGCCTACGGTCATCGCATGCAGGGTCGCGGCGACTGGCTGCCGCCGTACCTGGCGCAGGTCAGCGACGATGGCAGCGGTCGCCCCGAGTCGGAGTACACCGGCGGCAGCACCGTGTACGGCGGCAGCAACCGGGGCCAGATCTACTTCGTCAATCCGGATGGCAGCGCCGCCCAGCGTCTGGCCACCTGCACGCCGCGGCCGGGCTTCACGGCCGAGTATGATCCGGGCTGCTACGCCGGCAATGTGCTCGGCGCCCAGTCCTACCGCCACACCCACTACGACAACGACCGCATGGGCGTCACTGCCGACGTCGAGTGGCGGCAGACCTTCGGCAGCATCGACAACACGGTCCGCGGTGGCCTGTGGGTGGAAAAGCTGGACCGCTCCGCACGCCGCGACTGGCACCGGCTGCTCAACGTCGGGCAGGACATCGCCTTCGATCACCAGCCGTACTGGGTCCAGTTCGAAGACCGGTACAAGGTCGATGAGCAGATGTACTACATCGAGGACGTGGCCCGCTTCGGCCCCTTCAGCGCGCGCCTGGGCGTGAAGCAGTTCTTCGTGGACCAGTCCCGCCGGCGTGTGATCGGCGCCGCCGAGAACGTCACGTCCGATTCAAAGTCCGATCCGCTGCTGTCCACCGGCTTCACCTGGGCACCCGGTGTTCAGGGCATGGAACTGTTCGCAGGCTTCGCGCAGAACTTCGCGGCCATCCCCTCCGGCGTACTGGGCGAGACCGATCCGCAGCGCTTCCGCAACGTCGAGCCGGAGACCGCCGACAACATCGAACTCGGCATGCGCATCAGCCGCTGGCCGTTGACCGCCTCGGTCACCCTGTACAACATCAAGTTCGACAACCGCATCGTCTACCTGCCGGCCGGTTTCGTCAGCGGCATCGATTACCTGGGCGAGACCGACGGCGTCTACGAGAACTTCGGGGGCGTGGAGAGCAATGGCCTGGAAGCGGCGCTCGGATACGGCTGGGACAACGGCTGGCGGATCAACGCGGCCTATACCTACAACCGCTCGAAGTACCTCGGCAGCGGCGATTCCGCGCGTGACGCCCAGCTGGGCATCGTCGATGGCGCCAAGGTGATCGGCCAGCCCGAGCAGATCCTGGTGGTCTCGGCTGACTGGCAGGGTGAGAACTGGAACTTCGGCCTGTCAGGTCGCTATCTGGGAACGCGCTACCTCGATGCCGCCAACGCCAGCAGCCTCCCCTCGGCCACGGTGTTCAATGCCAACATCGGCTTTGATCTGCAGGGCCTGTCGCCACGCCTGAAGGGCATGGGTGCGAACCTGGTGGTGAGCAATCTCACCGACAAGCGGTATCTTGCAGGTGTCGACGGCCGCGACAGCGCCTTCATCGGCGCTCCGCGCACCGTCGGCATCTCCTTCCGCGTGGACCTGTGAGTAAACCCGTGACCGATATCGGCCGTCGCCGACTGCTGCAGGCCGGCCTTGCCGCCGGCCTTTCACCGCTGCTGCCGAGCATCGCCCGGGCCGCCGCGATCGCCCCCGATGCACGCACCCGCAGCCTGCAGGACCTGCAGCACATCGTGGTGTTCATGCAGGAGAACCGCTCGTTCGATCACTACTTCGGCACCCTGCCGGGCGTGCGCGGATTCGGTGATCGTTTCGTGGCCCCCGCCGCCCCCCTGGCGGGCGGTGGCGCTGCGCGCACCCTGTGGCTGCAACCCGATGCCAGCGGCAGCCGCGCGATCGCACCGTTCCCGCTGGATACCGCCGCGCACTTCGGCTACATGCGCGTCGAAGGCACGCCGCACACCTGGCCTGACGCGCAGCGTGCCTGGGACAATGGGCGCATGGGGCAGTGGCCCAAGGCCAAGCAGAATCACTCCATGGGCTACTTCCAGCGCAGCGACCTGCCCTTCCAGTTCGCACTCGCCGATGCCTTCACCGTCTGCGATGCCTATCACTGCGCGATCCAGGCCGGCACCAACCCGAACCGGGTGTTCCTGTGGACCGGCCACAACGATCCCTTTGCCCGCGCCGGCGGCCCGGTGATCGCCAACTCCCACGACAACTTCCCGGAGCACGGCGGCCATCCGGCGTCCTACCAGTGGGCCAGCTACGTCGAGCAGCTGCAGCAGGCGGGGGTGTCCTGGCAGATCTACCAGGACATGGCCGACAACTTCACCGACAACCCGCTGGCCGGATTCGAGACCTTCCGGCAGGCGTACCGCGCTGCACCGGGCCACGATCCGCAGCTTCGCGCCCGCGGGGTCAGCACGCGCGGGCTGGCACAGCTGCGCCAGGATGTGGTGGACGGCCAGTTGCCACAGGTCAGCTTCATCATCGCCGACGCTGCCGGCAGCGAACATCCCGGCCCCTCCAGCCCGGCGCAGGGCGCGGCCTACACCGCGCGCGTGCTCGACGCGCTGACCGCCGACCCGGAGGTCTGGAGCCGTACCGCCCTGCTGTTGATGTTCGACGAGAACGACGGCTTCTTCGACCACGTGCCGCCGCCCGCCCCGCCTTCACCGCTGGAGGATGGCTGGGCCGGCGCATCGTCGGTCGGCACCGAAGGCGAATACCATCGGCATCCTGCGCCTGGCGACGAGAAGTACGACGCCGCCGAGCTGCGTGGCCGCCCCTATGGACTGGGCCCGCGCGTGCCGTTGTACGTGATCTCGCCCTGGAGCCGGGGCGGCTGGGTCGATTCGCAGGTGTATGACCACACCTCGGTACTGCGTCTGATCGAACGCCGCTTCGGTGTGCCCGCACCGGGCATCTCACCGTGGCGGCGCGCGGTCTGTGGCGATCTGACCCACGCGTTCGATTTCGCCCAGCGCGATACCCGCCCCTTCGTGCAAGCGTTGCCTGACGTCGATGCGGTGGCCGCGCGCGCGGCGGCCCTGCCGGGCCGGACCGTGCCTGCCCTGCCGGAGGGGTTGCACCCTGCACGCCAGGAAGCCGGGGTAAGACCGGCACGCGCCCTGCCCTATCGGCCGCAGGCCCGGATCACCGCATTGGCCGCCGGAAGCATCGATCTGCAGCTGGCCTGCGAAGGAGCGGCAGCGGTACTGCATGTCTACGACCGGCTGCGCCTGGACGCGATTCCGAGGCGTTACACGCTGGTGCCGGGCACGCCCGTGCAGGCGCGCTGGCCGCTTGCTGCCGATGGCCGCTTCGACCTGTGGCTGCTGGGCCCCAATGGATTCCATCGCCACTTCCGCGGCGATGCCACCTCCCCGATGTTGCTGGCGGAGATGGAGCGCGCCGATGGCCAGCTTCGCCTGCGTCTGCGTAATCCAGGCGATGAGCCCTGCCGGGTCCGCGTGCAGGGAGGCGCCTATGCCGGGCACATGCCGGACCAGACGCTGGACATTGCCGCGCGCTCGGAAACATCACTGGCCTGGGATGCAGCCCCCACCGCAGGGTGGTACGACCTGCATGTCAGCGCAGGAAGCGGTGCGCTGCGCCTGGCAGGGCGTGTAGAGGATGGCCGCCCCGGCACCAGCGATCCGGCGATGGGCAGTGAACCCTTGCGGTTCCAGCACGATTGAGGTCGAGGACGAAATCCGGCAGGCCGCGTCCTGCCCCATAGAAACCGACGGAATCGGGACTGCGCGTCATTGATCTGCGATGCAGCAGTCCGCGTACACCTGCGTCGCCCGCTCGCGCGCAGCCTCGCGCTGTGCAGGGCTCAACTTCGCCTGCAACTCCTGCAGGCTCCTCGCCGGCATATGTGCCGGATTTGCCTTGGCAGCGGCCAAGGCATATGCATAGGCATTCACGCCATCGTAGGCGGTGATTCTTCCCTTGTCGTACGCGCTGGACAGGTGACTGACCGCATCGAGGCTTCCCGTTGCCGCAGCATCATGGAGATGGCGCATCGCACTCTCCCGCCATCTGACCAGGGATTCCGGATTCGCAAGCCACTCCGACGGAGGGCCGATGACGGTCTCGGGATCGGCCGCGTAAAGCAGCTTGGCTTCGATTGAACCCTGCGAGGCGGCCCTGGCAAGCCATGCTCCATGATAGAAGGCAGGCGCAGCTACCAGGGACGCACACTCGCCCAGACGACGCTCATCATTGACCAACGAGGCAGGATCCGGCGTCATGCCTGCATTACGAAGGAAATCGAATGACGCGACCGGATCATGCTTGATCAGGTTCCTGCACTCGCGCACCGTCAACTCCATCAGATAGCTCGCATCCGCATCACCGGCGTCGGAACGCTGCTTCATCACCCTCATGTACTCAAGCGCATCGCCCGGCGGCCGCCGCTCACGGTTGCCGGCAATCTCGTATGCCTTCGGACCTACCCGGCGGAAGACCTGGGGATTCGGCGGCTGCGGACCCGTTCGCGCAGCGGCACGATGCTGCTTTGAGGGCACGGGTGCGACGTCAGCGCGGCCTTGCGTGTGAGGCGCGTGCGCCGCAATCGCCTGCGGCATGGAATCCGCGCGGCCCCACAGGACATAACCGCCGGTCAACACGACAACTGCCACGCCGCCCACGATCAGAGCGCGCTTCAATGAAATCTGCATCCGCACTTCCCGTCCCATCGATCGCCGATCCGTCGGCGTACCGGCTCAGCACATCAGAACCTGCAATCCAAGTCCAGCAATCAGCGCAGACTCTATTCCTGCAGGTGATGGGCAACGTGCTGCACGGGAGAATTCCGGCCACAAAAAAGCCCCTGTCTCCAGGGGCTTTTCTGAGTATCTGGCGGAGTGAGAGGGATTCGAACCCTCGATAGAGCTTTTGACCCTATACTCCCTTAGCAGGGGAGCCCCTTCGGCCACTCGGGCATCACTCCGGGGATTTCACCGCGGGGGTGCGTCGCACCTCAGCGGGGCGTGAATCATAACGTTAATCACGCGCGAAGGTAAAGCCTTATTCCGCAGAATTTTCACCACCGGCGCTGCCGGCTTCGTCACCACGCTGGATGCGCTGGTAGATCTCTTCGCGATGCACAGCGACGTCCTTCGGCGCAGTGATGCCGATACGTACCTGGTTACCCTTGACGCCGAGCACGGTGACGCTCACCGAGTCACCGATCATCAAGGTTTCGCCGACGCGGCGAGTCAGGATCAACATTTTTGTAAGTCTCCATGGAACCGTGTGGAAGGGTATCCCCCACCGGCTTGACGCTTCGTCAAGAAGCGCTACCACGACAAAGGGAAAAGATTCGCAATGGTACCGTCAGCCGTCCCGCTCCTACAAGAAGGGGGACGGTAGGCTTCATCACAGGCGGGGGCTGACCCATTCGACGACGGCAGCCAGTGCAGTGGCAAGGGCGGGCCCGTCCTCGCCACCACCCTGGGCGAGGTCCGGGCGTCCGCCGCCCTTGCCCCCGATCTGACCGGCGATATGCGACAACAGTTCCCCGGCCTTGACCCGGCCCGTTGCACTGCCGTTCACGCCGGCGACCAGGGCGGCCTTGCCGTCCTGGGCACCTGCCAGCACGATCACCGCGTCTCCCAGCTGCTGCTTCAGGCGGTCCACGGCATCGCGCAGCGCCTTGGCGTCGAAGCCCTCCAGGCGGGCCGCCAGTACCTTCACGCCCGCGACCTCGACCGCCTGGCTGGAAAGGTCGGCGGTCGCACCCGCGGCAACCTTGGCCTTCACCGCTTCCAGTTCACGTTCCAGCTGCTTCTGGCGCTGGCCAAGCGCCCGGATCTTCTCGACCACGTCGGCAGCACTGCCACCCAGCAGCTCGGCCGCCTCGGACAACCGCGCCTCTTCGGCATCGACGTAATCCAGGGCGCCCTGACCGGTGACCGCTTCGATGCGACGCACGCCCGCGGAGACACCGCCTTCCGAGGTGATCTTGAACAGGCCGATATCACCGGTGCGCTTGACGTGGGTGCCACCACACAGTTCGGTGGAATAGTCGCCCATTTTCAGTACCCGGACCTGTTCGCCGTACTTCTCTCCGAACAGTGCCATTGCGCCGAAATCGAGTGCTTCCTGCATGCCCATGGAGTGCACTTCGGCAACATTGTTGGCACGCACCTGCTGATTGACCTTGCGCTCGATCACGGCCAGTTCTTCGGCACTGATCGGCTGGAAATGCGAGAAATCGAAACGCAGGCGGTCCGGCGCCACCAGCGAGCCCTTCTGCTGCACGTGCGTACCCAGCACTTCGCGCAGGGCCGCGTGCAGCAGGTGGGTGGCCGAGTGGTTGAGGATGGTGGCGCCGCGGCGCTCACCGTCGACCTCGCCAGCCAGCACATCGCCCACCTTCAGGTCGCCTTCGGTCAGGGTACCGACATGGCCGTGGAACTGGCCCGCGAACTTCTGGGTGTCTTCCACCGCCAGGCGCACGCCGTTGCCGGTCATTACGCCGGTATCGCCGACCTGGCCGCCGGACTCGGCATAGAACGGCGTCTGGTTGGTGATGACGATGACGGCATCGCCGGCACTGGCCGACTGCACCGGACGCCCCTCCTTGAGCAGCGCCAGCACGGTCAGGTCACCGGCCTGCAGGCGGTCGTAGCCCAGGAACACGGTCGGGGTGAGCGTCGCCACCAGCTCGGCCGGCAGGGTCACGCCACCGCCGAACTTGCCCGCGGCACGCGCGGTCTCGCGCTGCTGTTCCATTGCCGCATCGAACCCGGCGATATCGACCGTCAGGTCACGCTCGCGGGCGATGTCCTGGGTCAGGTCCAGGGGGAAGCCATAGGTGTCGTAAAGGCGGAAGGCGTCACCTCCCGGGATCACGCCATTGCCGGCCCTCGCCGCAACGTCTTCGAAGATTTTCATGCCGGCGTCGAGCGTCTCGGCGAACCGCTCCTCCTCAGCCTGCAGCGCGCGGGTCACGGTGTCCGCTGCCGCCGGCAGCTCCGGATAGGCCTCGCCCATCTGTGCAACCAGCGTCGGCACCAGCTTGCTGAAGAACGGCTGGCGCACACCCAGCATCCAACCATGACGCAGGGCGCGGCGGATGATACGGCGCAGCACATAGCCCCGTCCTTCGTTGGAAGGCAGGACGCCATCGACGATCAGGAACGAGCAGGCGCGGATGTGGTCGGCAATCACGCGCAGCGACTTGTTCTCCAGGTCGGAGGTACCGGTCAGCTCGGCGGCCTTGCGGATCAGAGCCTGGAACAGGTCGATCTCGTAGTTCGTGTGGACATGCTGCAGGATCGCCGCAAGACGTTCCAGGCCCATGCCGGTGTCCACGCACGGCGCCGGCAGCGGCACCAGAGTGCCGTCCGGCTGGCGGTCGAACTGCATGAACACCAGATTCCAGATCTCGATGAAGCGGTCGCCATCCTCATCCGGCGACCCCGGAGGACCGCCGGCAATGTGGTCGCCGTGGTCGTAGAAAATCTCGGTGCACGGACCACACGGGCCGGTGTCGGCCATCTGCCAGAAGTTGTCCGACGCGAACGGCGCGCCCTTGTTGTCGCCGATCCGCACGATGCGCTCTTCCGGCACCCCCACCATGTCGCGCCACAGTTCGTAGGCTTCGTCGTCGGTCTGGTAGACAGTCACCAGCAGGCGATCGGCCGGCAGCTTCCAGACCTGGGTCAGCAGCTCCCACGCCCACGCAATCGCGTCCTTCTTGAAGTAGTCACCAAACGACCAGTTGCCCAGCATTTCAAAGAAAGTGTGATGGCGGGCGGTGTAGCCAACCTGGTCAAGATCGTTGTGCTTGCCACCCGCGCGCAGGCAGCGCTGGACATCGGCCGCGCGCACGTAGCTGCGCTTCTCGGCACCGAGGAACACGTCCTTGAACTGCACCATGCCGGAGTTGGTGAACAGCAGGGTCGGATCGTTGCCAGGCACCAGCGGTGCCGACGGCACGATGGTATGGCCTTTGCCCTTGAAGAATTCAAGGAAATCGCTGCGGATCTGGGAGGTCGTGAATTTGGCGGGTGCGTTCATTGAGGGCTGGCAGTCTGCGGGCCGGCGGACCCGGACCACCGGCCGCCTGGGCCAGGGTCGCGACGGACCGCCGAAAACCTAAAGGGTATCAGGCCCGGCGCCGCCAGTCTCAATCGTCAGGGTCGTAGCGGGTCGCACGGCGGATGCTGTCACCGTCGAAGCCCCGCCGCGCCAGCAGATCCGCCGCTTTGCGGCGCTGCGCCAGGTCCTGTGGGCCGGCCTCGCCAAAGCGGCGGCGGACCAGATCACGGGCGTTCTCCTGCCAGTCGCCCTCGTAGCTGTCCATCGCTGCGGCAATCGCGGCACTGTCCAGCCCATGGGTCCCCAGTTCGGCACGCACATGGATGGGGCCGTAACCGGTGTTGGCCCGCATGCGCACCAGGTTCTCGGCAAACCGGGTGTCGTCCTGCCACCCCGCCTCGGTCAGCTTGGCGACCGCTGCCTGCGCGGCTTCGTCTTCGATACCCCGCGCAGTCAGTTTGCGGGTCAATTCCTTGCGTGAATGCTCCCGGCGGACCAGCAGGCCCAGTGCCCGCTGCACCGGAGTCTGCTCGCGAGGCCGGCGCTTTCGGCCTGTCGAGGTAGGTTCGTCGCTGTCGGACATCAATCCCTCCAGGGGTGGCGCCGTCCCTGGCACCCTGCCCATCCTGGGCGGTTCGAACCTGCGGGGTAGAGCGACGTCACTGACGGCGTCACCCTACCCCACAGCAAGACTTACTCGTCGTCGCCTTCGTCGTCGCCGTCCTCACGGACGGCCTCGGACGGCTGGAATTTCTCGCGCAGCTCGGCTTCGAGCTTGGCGGCGACGGTCGGGTTGTCACGCAGATAACCGCGGGCGTTGTCCTTGCCCTGGCCGATGCGCTCTTCGCCATAGCTGTACCAGGCACCGGCCTTCTCGACCAGCTTGGCATCCACGCCCATGTCGATCAGTTCACCTTCACGGCTGATGCCTTCGCCATACAGGATCTCGGTGATTACCTGCTTGAACGGCGGGGCCAGCTTGTTTTTGACGACCTTGATCTTGGTCTGGTTACCGATGATCTCATCGCCCTTTTTGATCGCACCGATGCGGCGGATGTCCAGACGGACCGAGGCATAGAACTTCAGCGCGTTGCCACCCGTGGTGGTCTCCGGGCTCTGGCCCGGCATCATCACGCCGATCTTCATGCGCAGCTGGTTGATGAAGATCACCAGCGTGTTCGAGCGCTTGATGTTGCCGGTCAGCTTACGCAGCGCCTGGCTCATCAGGCGGGCCTGCAGACCCGGCAACTGGTCGCCCATCTCGCCCTCGATTTCGGCCTTCGGGGTCAATGCCGCGACCGAGTCGATCACCAGGATGTCCACCGAGCCGGAACGGACCAGCATGTCGGCGATTTCCAATGCCTGTTCACCGGTATCGGGCTGCGACAGCAGCAGGTCGTCCACGTTCACGCCAAGCTTGGCGGCATAGATCGGGTCGAGAGCGTGCTCGGCATCGATGAAGGCAGCGGTGCCTCCCATCTTCTGGCACTCGGCGATGGCCTGCAGCGTCAGCGTGGTCTTGCCCGAGGACTCCGGTCCATAGATTTCCACCACGCGGCCCTTCGGCAGCCCCCCGATGCCCAATGCGATGTCGAGCATCAGCGAACCGGTCGGGATGGCTTCGACGGGCTCGACCACACGGTCGCCCATGCGCATCACCGAGCCCTTGCCGAACTGCTTTTCGATCTGGCCCAGAGCAGCAGCCAATGCGCGCTTCTTGTTCTCGTCCATCGTATTGGTCCTTGCAGAGGTCATTTCGTTGGGGGTGCTGTCTTTGGGGGTCTTCTTTGCCATGGGTTCACTTTAAGGCGGACGTATCGCACAGGCTGAGATTCTGCCCGGCGCTTTGAAAAGAATTATCGGACATCCGTACCAACCTCGGTGGAACCAGAGAATCGCCACAAAAGACCGCGGGGTAACGCACCTTCGAACGCTTCAGCGATTCGGCCGCAACAGGCCGCAGTACAGGCCTTCGATCGAAAAGTCCTGGTCGGGAAGCACTTCGATCGGCTTGTAATCGGGGTTCCGGGGCAACAGCCGGATACGGTCCTTCGCGATCTTCAGCAGCTTGACGGTGATCTCATCATCGATGCGCGCCACCACGATCTGCCCCGAATGGGCGTCGCGGGTGCGGTGCACGCCGATCAGGTCACCATCGAAGATGCCTTCGTCGATCATCGAGTCACCCTGCACCTTCAGCAGGTAATCCGGCGCGGGCGAAAAGAACACCCGGTCCAGCACCACGAAATCGTCCGAGCCGATATCCGCGCCGATAGGGAGGCCGGCGGCGACCCGCCCCAGTACTGGCAGCCGCAGCACGCTCTCGGGCAGCCCGGGCTCGGCCAGGGTCTCCACGGGGGGAGCCTGCACCAGGCGGATGCCCCGGGCCTGGCCGGGAATGCGGCGGATCGCTCCCGCCTGCTCCAGCGCCTCCAGGTGGTACTGGGCCGCGCGTACGCCCTTGAAGCCGAACGCACGTGCGATTTCAGTCTGCGACGGCGGCGCGCCTTCGCTCTCGATACGCTCGGCGATCAACTGCAGGATCGCCTGCTGGGTGTCGGTCAGGTCCATGGTTAGTAGTATTACTACTAACTACGGGAACTGCAAGTGCCGGACACGACAGGGCGAAGCGTGCCGGGCGATACCGCAGCGAACGACACTCAGTCGTGCCTGCCACTTCTCCAGATGGAGAACAGGATCCAGACGCCGCAGATACCGGCCCCGACGAATCCGGAAACCCCAAGCGCCAGCAGCCAGCGGCTGGAGACCCCACCGACGCTGTGCATGACGATCGATGAGCCGATGATCAGCGCTGCAGTCACGATGCCCATCACCATTCGATTGGCCGCACGGTTCACCTGCTCGCCAAAGCCCTGCAGCGCACTGGTCTCGACCTTCAGCTGCAGGCGCCCGCGGCGCGCCGCCTGCACCAGCTTGCGCAGATCGCGCGGCAGATCGCCGGCGAAGTCGATCATTCCCAACAGGCTGCGCCGGCCGCGTTTGAGCAATGCCCGCGGCGCGTAGCGCTGCAGTACCACCCGCTCCAGGAAGGGGCGTGCGGCACTGGCCATGTCGAAGTCCGGGTCGAGCTGCCGGCCCATGCCTTCCAGGGTGAGGAACGCCTTGATCATCAGTGCGAGGTCGGCCGGCAGGGTCAGGCTGTAGCTGCGCAGCAACTGGGTGATGTCGCCCAGCATCAGGCCGATGCGCAGATCCTTCAGCGGCACGCCACGGTACTGGTCGACGAACTGGCTGATGTCGTGCTGCAGCCGGTTCTCATCCACCTCCACGCCCCCGGCCCAGTCCAGCAGGACGTCGGCCACCCCCTGCGGGTCCTGTTCGACCAGCCCGTGCAGCAGTTGCGCAACCTGGAAGCGACGCACTTCGGACAGTGCCCCGACCATGCCGAAGTCGATCACGCCGATGCGGCCGTCACGCAGATAGATGATGTTGCCCGGGTGTGGATCGGCGTGGAAGCTGCCGTCCTCGAGCACCATCTTCAATACGATGTTGGCACCGCGCCGCGCCAGTTCGCGACGGTCCAGCCCTGCTGCGTCCACGCCGGCAAGATCGCGGCCCGGAATGCCGTCCACGAAGTCCTGCACGTTCAGGCTTTCGCAGGTCCACTGCCAATGCACGCCGGGAACAAGGATGTCGTCGCGACCTTCAAAGTTGCGTGCGATGCGCTCCGCGTTGCGGCATTCGGCCGCGAAATCGAGTTCGCGCCGCAGCGATACGGTGAACTGCTGCACCACCTCTGCCGGCCGGTAACGGCGCAGATCCGG
The DNA here is from genome assembly GCF_039674705.1 of Stenotrophomonas sp. TWI169. Classification (NCBI taxonomy): domain Bacteria; kingdom Pseudomonadati; phylum Pseudomonadota; class Gammaproteobacteria; order Lysobacterales; family Lysobacteraceae; genus Stenotrophomonas; species Stenotrophomonas sp. TWI169. The sequence goes on from NZ_JBDJOB010000006.1 coordinate 59,002, forward strand.
AAGACGCGCCTCGACGATTTCGGCCAGCCGTGCCAGCAGGCGCAGGTCGGCTTCGACCACGTCACGGATGCCGGGACGACGCACCTTCAGCACCACTTCGCGGCCGTCCAGCAGGCGCGCGCGATGGGCCTGCGCCAGCGAGGCCGCCGCCATCGGTGTTTCGTCGAGGAAGGCGAATACCTGCTGCGGAGGCGCGCCCAGATCGGCCTCCAGCTGCGCGCGGATCTGCGCATAAGGAAGGGCCGGTACCGCATTCTGGAGTTCGGAAAGCTCGGCGATCCACTCCGGCGGCAGCAGATCGACACGGGTCGCCAGCACCTGTCCGAGTTTGACGAACGTCGGGCCGAGGTCCTGCAGCGCGCTGCGCACCCGCACCGGCGCGGTCATCCGCAGCAGATGCTGGCGGTCCTCGTTCCAGTGCAGCAGGCGCCCGGCACGCTCCAGCACCGTGGCCAGGCCTATCCGGCGCACCACGTCGCCGAAGCCATAACGGATCAGGACCGCGGCAATTTCCTGCAGCCTCCCCAGGTCACGGACGGTGCCCAGCGTTTCCCACATCATGCGTGCTCCGGACGATTACCGCAGCAGCATGTCACAGCTGGGCGTCGATACCGTGCAATGCCGCAGCGACGGTTTGCCTGCGGATGGCTTCGCGGTCGCCATCGAACTGGAACAGTTCCGCCCGGGCGTATCCGCCGCGGCGCTTCCAGCCGATCCAGACGCTGCCGACCGGCTTGTCCGGGCTGCCGCCACCAGGACCGGCAATGCCGGTAACCGCCACCGCGATGCCGGCACCGGAGTTGATCAGAGCGCCGGACACCATCTCCAGCACCGTTTCGCGGCTCACCGCACCGAACTGCTCCAGCGTCTGCGCGCGTACCCCCAGCAGGCGCTGCTTGGCTTCGTAGCTGTAGACCACCATGCCGCAGTCGAAGAACGCCGAGGAACCGGCGATGTCGGTCATGGTCTTGGCGATCCAGCCGCCACTGCAGCTTTCAGCCGTCACAAGCTGCAGCGAGGCCTGCTGCAGGCGCTGCCCGAGTGCGGCAGCTTGGGCGTTGAGGTCGGCGTCGGTAGGGATGGACATCGAGATGACAGTGGGGTGAAGAACCCGCCTGTTGTACCGCAGATCGCAGACGCGTGTCGCGTCCCGGCCGGTACGCGCCCGACTACGCAGCGGCGCGCACCGGGATTGTGCGGCGCTATCTCACCATTCCGGCAGCTTTTCCGGCAGCAGGGCACGGATCGGCCCGCCATCAATGCCCGCCGCGAGTTTTTCGGCTTCGGCAATCGGAAGATCGACCTGCAGCAGCCAGCCCTCCTCGTCTGCCTGCTCGCTGCGGATCACTTCCAGCTGATGCAGGCGCGCGCGCAGGCGGCCCGCATCCGGCGGCAGGCGCAGCTCCCCGGTCACATGCTGCAACCCCAGGCGCTTGCCCAGCACCGCCTGCAACAGCTCCAGGCCCTGCCCGTCACGCGCGGAGATCCAGACCCGCTCGCGGCGCGACTCGTCCGGCACGCCATCCTGACCATCGTGGCGCACTTCGGCGCCCTCGATACGGTCGATCTTGTTGAACACCAGCAGCTGCGGCAGATCACCCGCACCGACCGCAGCCAGCACCTCGTCGACCTGGGCGATGCGCTCCTCGCGGTGCGGATCGGCCGCATCGACCACGTGCAGCAGGAAATCGGCCTCGCGGGCCTCGGACAGGGTCGAGCGGAACGCGGCCACCAGGTCGTGCGGCAGGTCACGGACGAAGCCGACGGTGTCGGCCAGCACGACGTTTCCACCCGGCACAGCGATGCGGCGCACCGTCGGGTCCAGGGTCGCGAACAGCTGGTCGGCCGCATAGGCCTCGGCGCCGGTCATCGCGTTGAACAGGGTCGACTTGCCGGCATTGGTGTAACCGACCAGGGCCACACGCGGCAGTTCGCTGCGCACGCGCGCACGGCGCATCTGGGTGCGCTGGACTTCGACCTTCTCCAGCCGCTTCTGCAACTGCTCCACCCGCTTCTGCAGCAGACGGCGGTCGGTTTCCAGCTGGGTTTCGCCCGGGCCGCGCAGGCCGATCGAACCACCGCGCTGGCGCTCCAGATGGGTCCAGCCGCGCACCAGCCGCGTCGCAAGGTGGCGCAGCTGCGCCAGCTCGACCTGCAGCTTGCCTTCGTGGCTGTGAGCGCGCTGCGCGAAGATGTCCAGGATCAGCCCGGTACGGTCGATCACACGGCGCTCCAGGAAGCGTTCCAGGTTGCGTTCCTGGCCGGGGCTCAGCGCATGGTTGACCAGCACCAGATCGGCGCCGGTGGCGTCGGCTGCTGCCTTGATCTCATCCAGCTTGCCGCTGCCGATCAGGGTCGAGGGATTGGGACGGTCCAGGCGCGCGGTGATCGTGGCAGCGATGCTGGCCCCTGCCGAGCGGGCCAGATCACCGAACTCTTCCAGCACGTCGTCTTCCAGCTTGCCGAAGTGCGGCTGGATCAGCAGGGCATGTTCACCCTTTTTCGAGCGGTCAAACATTCACCGCTCCGGTCTTACTCGTCTGCTTCATCACCTGCCTGACCACCTTCACCCGACTGCACATAACCACCGCCCGGCCCAACCTTCACATTGCGTGCCGGCACCACGGTGGAGATCGCATGCTTGTAGACCATCTGGCTGACCGTATTGCGCAGCAGGACCACGAACTGATCGAACGACTCGATCGTGCCCTGCAGCTTGATGCCGTTGACCAGGTACACCGAAACCGGCACGCGTTCGCGCCGCAGTGCATTCAAGAAAGGATCCTGCAGCGATTGCCCCTTGGACATTGCTCACTCCTGATTATTGTTCTTATTGGGTTGCCGGCGGCCGCCGCGGCCCCCGAGCCGCCCGCCGGACAGTGATGTTACACGGCTGGCGGCGGTTCAGCGTGCGACGAAGGTCGACACCGCGTCGGCCAGCCGCTCGTGGTCGATATGGGGGTCGAACCAGCGCGCGTCAAGCTCACCGCGCAGCCAGGTCAGCTGCCGCTTGGCCAGCTGGCGGGTGGCGAAGATCGCCTTGTCGCGGAAGCCGCCGGCATCAATCCGGCCGTCCAGATGCTCCCAAGCCTGGCGGTACCCGACCGCACGCACCGCCGGCAGGTCCAGCGGTGCCGCGACAGCGGCCATTTCCGGCATCGCGCGCAGATCGCGCACTTCGTCGAGGAAGCCCTGGGCCAGCATGGCATCGAAGCGGGCCTCGATCCGCCGGTGCAGGATTGCCCGGTCGCGCGGCGCCAGGACCAGCTTCAGGGTGCGTACCGGCAGCGGCGCCACGCCGGGCCGGCGCTGCCACTCGCTGATCGGCGTTCCCGTCAGTCGATAGACCTCCAGCGCCCGCTGGATCCGCTGTGGGTCTGTCGCATGGATGCGGGCAGCAGCGGCGGGGTCCACCTTCGCCAGTTCGGCATGCAACGCGGCCCAACCGCGCTCGGCGGCCTCGGCTGCCAGCGTGGCGCGCAGGGCCGGGTCGGCCTCCGGCATGGGGGACAGTCCCTGCAGCAGGGCGCGGAAGTACAGGCCAGTGCCCCCGGCCAGGATCGGCATCCGTCCACGCGCAACGATGTCGGCGACGACGCGGCCGGCGTCGGCGGCGAACTCCGCCGCTGAGTAGGTCTGCCACGGATCACGCAGGTCCAGCAGATGATGCGGCGCCTGTGCGCGCTCGGAAACGTCGGGCTTGGCCGAACCGATATCCAGATGGCGATAGACCAGCGCCGAGTCAACGCTGACGATCTCGCCATCCAGCTGCCGGGCCAGGGCGATCGCGGTGGCCGTCTTGCCACTGGCGGTCGGCCCCATCACGGCAATCGCCAGCGGCCGCCGGTCAACGCCCATCAGTCTTCGTCCGGCCAGCTGATCGTCGGCCGGGTGTCATCGCGTGGCGCCGGCACGGCGTCCACTGCCTGCCAGATCTTCAGTGCATCGACGGTGGCGGCGACGTCATGTACACGCACGATACGCGCACCGCGCTGCACGGCAATCAGGTGCGCGGCCACCGACGCCGCCACCCGGTCGGCCGGCGCTTCACGCCCGGTCAGCTCGCCAAGGCTGCGCTTGCGCGACAGGCCCGCCAGCATCGGCACACCCAGTTCCAGAAAACGCTCCGAACGCGCCAACAGGGTCATGTTGTGCGTGGTGTTCTTGCCGAAGCCGAAACCCGGATCGATGACCAGATGCTTCTTCGCGATGCCGGCCATCTCGGCGGCGAACAGGCGCTGCACGAGAAACCCGTGGACCTCGGCAACGACGTCGTCGTAGTGCGGATCGGCCTGCATGTTGCCCGGCTCGCCCTGCATGTGCATCAGCACCACCGGCACGTTGGCCGCAGCGGCCGCTTCCAGCGCGCCGTCCTGGCGCAGGCCGAAGATGTCGTTGATCATGCCGGCGCCGGCGGCCACCGCCGCGCGCATCACCTCAGGCTTGAAGGTATCGATGCTGATCGGCACGGAGGTACGCGCCGCAAGCTGCTCGATGACCGGAACGATGCGGCGGAGCTCTTCCTCCACCGATACCGGTACAGCGCCGGGACGGGTCGATTCACCCCCGATGTCGAGCAGGTCGGCGCCCTCTTCCACCAGCTTCAGGCCATGCGCGACTGCGGCCTCCGTGGTGTCATGGTGCCCCCCGTCAGAGAACGAATCCGGGGTGACGTTGACGATGCCCATGACCCGGGCACGGTCCAGGCGCAGGATGCGACCGGCGCAGTCGAGCTGGGGCGAGGTATCGAACATGGGCAATCCTGCAGGGACAACGGCGGGTAGTTTAGTTCGGCAGGGCTGCGCCCTGCACCCGCAGAGGCCAGAGCGACAACAACAGCCAGAGCAACAGCGGGTTTGCTGATGAAAGGCGGGGCCGGTCCGGTTGCAGGGCGTCAGCCCTGCCGACACCCCTCAACGGCGGCGGCGCTTGCGGTCCACGTACAGGGTCCTGGCAATGCTCAGGACGATGCCGATCGCAATACCCACCACGCAGCCCAGCAGCAGATTGTCGGCCCCCAGGCCCACACCCACGCCGACCACGGTGGCGATGACCATCTCGACGGTGTGGGAAATCGGTTCGGGCTTCGGGGCGGACATGCGGGCTCCAGCGTCAGATCGGTTCTTCGGGATGGGCCGAGGGCCCGGAAACGACGAAGCCGGGTTGCCCCGGCCTCGTCTGATGTCACGTGCGGCGGGGCCGTCAGTGCGATTCGGCCGGACCGGCGATCGGCGGCAGCGGACGGGCATCACCGCCCTTGTCGTTGCTGCCACCGTCCTTGTTCGACTTGTTCCAGCCCGCCGGCGGCGGCGGCTCGCGACCTTCCATGATGGCGTCGATCTGCGGCGCGTCGATGGTCTCGTACTGCAGCAGCAGCTGTGACATCGTGTGCAGCTTGTCGATGTTGTCGGTCAGCAGCTGGGTGGTGCGGGCGTAGGCCTTGTCGAGGATGTTGCGCACTTCCTCGTCAATGCGGCGCGCGGTGTCGTTGGACACGCTCTTGTGCTGCGTCACCGAGCGGCCCAGGAAGACTTCGTCGTCCTCCTCGCCATAGGCGATCGGACCGAGTTCTTCGGACAGGCCCCACTTTGTGACCATGTTGCGGGCCATCTTGGTGGCGCGCTCGATGTCGTTGGACGCACCCGTAGTGACCTTGTCGGTGCCGAAGATCAGCTCTTCGGCGACGCGGCCGCCGTACAGCGAGCACAGCTGCGACTGGATCGCCACGCGGTTCATCGAGTACTTGTCGCCCTCAGGCAGGTACATGGTCACACCCAGGGCGCGGCCGCGCGGAATGATCGTGACCTTGTAGACCGGGTCGTGCTCGGGCACCAGGCGGCCGACGATGGCATGCCCGGCTTCGTGGTAGGCGGTGAGGGTCTTCTCCTCCTCGCTCATGGCCATCGAACGGCGCTCGGCACCCATCAGGATCTTGTCGCGGGCACGGTCGAAGTGGTCCATGCGGACTTCCTTCTCGTTGCCACGCGCAGCAAACAGGGCTGCCTCGTTGCAGAGGTTGGCCAGGTCCGCGCCGGAGAAGCCCGGGGTACCGCGTGCGATCACCAGCGGCTCGACGTCGTCGGCCAGCGGCAGCTTGCGCATGTGCACCTTCAGGATGTGCTCGCGGCCCTTCACGTCGGGCAGACCGACCACCACCTGGCGATCGAAGCGACCCGGGCGCAGCAGCGCCGGGTCCAGCACGTCCGGACGGTTGGTCGCGGCGATCACGATCACGCCTTCGCCACCCTCGAAGCCATCCATCTCGACCAGCAGCTGGTTCAGGGTCTGCTCGCGCTCGTCGTGGCCGCCGCCCAGGCCGGCACCACGGTGGCGGCCGACGGCATCGATCTCGTCGATGAAGATGATGCACGGGGCGTGCTTCTTGGCCTGCTCGAACATGTCACGCACGCGGCTGGCGCCGACACCGACGAACATTTCCACGAAGTCCGAACCGGAGATCGAGAAGAACGGCACCTTCGCCTCACCGGCGATGGCCTTGGCCAGCAGCGTCTTGCCGGTACCCGGCGGGCCGACCATCAGCACGCCACGCGGAATCTTGCCGCCCAGCTTGGTGAACTTGGACGGGTCGCGCAGGAAGTCGACCAGTTCGCCCACTTCCTCCTTGGCCTCGTCGCAGCCGGCGACATCGGCGAAGGTGACCTTGATCTGGTCCTCGCCCTGCAGCTTGGCGCGCGATTTGCCGAAGGACATCGCGCCCTTGGCGCCGCCGCCGCCGCCCTGCATCTGGCGCATGATGAACAGCCAGAAGCCGATGATCAGGATGACCGGCAGGAAATTCATCAGGATCGCGCCCAGGGAGATGCCGCTGGAGGGCTCCTCCTGCACGATCTCGACGTTCTTGGTGCGCAGCACGTTGATCAGGTCGCGATCGAACGGCGCGGTGATGGTGGACGACTGTCCCCCCCGGGTGGTGTAGGTGATCTGGCTGGTGCCGCCGCGCATGTCGCCGCCGAAGGCGACCTTCTGCACGTTGCCGCTGTCCACCTGGTCCAGGAACTGCGAATAGGACGCACCCTGCGCACCGGCCCCGGAGGACTTGGGCGAGAAGCTCTGGAAGACCACCATCAGCACGACGGCGACGACCACCCATAGCAGGAGGTTCTTGGTCAAGTCGTTCATCCTCATTGGCTCCGGTGTTCCTCTCAGTGCGGGCGTTGCGTTGGGGTTGAAACTTACGTTGCGAGCTTACTTCATGTGGGCGCGTTTGCCCTGACCCAAGGCGTACACCTCGGGAGAGCGTTTGCGCGACGCTTCCGGCTTGCGGATGGAGACCTTGTCGTAGCGACGGCGCATTTCACGCACGTAGTCGTCAAAGCCCACACCCTGGAACAGCTTGATCAGGAACGCCCCGCCGGTCTTCAGGTGGTTGTCGGCGAAGTCCAGCGCCAGCTCCGCCAGATGCATCATCCGCGGCTGGTCGACCGCGTCCATGCCACTTTTATTGGGGGCCATGTCCGACAGCACAAGGTCCACCGGCTCGTCCCCGAGCATGGCTTCAAACTGAGATAGGACGGCTTCTTCCCTGAAGTCACCGTGAAGGAACTCCACACCCGCCAGCGGCGGCATGTCCAGGATGTCCAGCGCCAGCACGCGGCCGGTATCGCCCATCTGTCTCCGAACCTGCTGAGACCACCCGCCAGGGGCGGCACCGAGGTCCACCACGACCATGTTCCGCTTCAGCAGGCGGTCACGTTCAAGCAACTCTTCAAGCTTGTAGGCCGCCCGCGAGCGCATGCCTTCGGCCTGCGCCTTCTTCACGAAGGGGTCGGAGAAGTGTTCCTTGAGCCAGCGCTGGCTGCTTTTGCTGCGGGTTGCCATTGGAAATAGGGGCTGATGGGGCCGTCATGATACCCTGATCCCCCCATTCAACCGTCTTTTCCTGCATGTCCATCGCCCTGACCGCCTCCCAGACCCGTTTCCTGCGCGGCCAAGCCCACGACCTGAAGGCCCTGCTGCAGACCGGCGGCAAGGGAGTGACCCCGGCCTTCATCGCGGAGCTGAACGAAGTGCTGGAGCGCCATGAGCTGGTCAAGGTCAAGGTCGCAGCCGAGGACCGCGAGGCCCGGGACGCGATGATCGGCGAGATCGTCGAAGCCACCGACAGTGCGCTCGTGCAGCGCATCGGTCACGTTGCCGTGCTGTATCGCCCGAGCAGGGAACAGCGCCAGATCGTGCTGCCGCGCGGCTGATCGCGCTACCGCCATGCAGCTGAACCACGAGCCGCCCGATTACGCCTACAGCCTGCGCGCTGCCGATGGCCGCTCGGCCAAGGTCAATGACACGGTGCTGGCCAGCAGCTTTCTGCTGACGCCGGACCAGCTGGTCGAACATTGGCCTGTCGCCGATGCGGCGGCGCTGACGGTGGCCGACCTGGAACCGGTGCTGGCACTGAGTCCTGCATTGATCGTGCTGGGAACCGGCGAGCGGCAGGTGTTTCCGTCGGCTGCGGTCATGGCCGCCTGCCTGTCGCGCGGGATCGGCCTGGAAGTGATGAACAACCCTGCCGCGGCGCGCACCTTCAACATCCTTGCCGGCGAAGGCCGCAAGGTGGCGGCCGCGTTCATCCTGGAAGGTTGAGGACCACCGCCGGGCATGGCCCGGCGCTACCTTGATGCGCATACGCCGGGCATGGCCCGGCGCTACCGTACCTGCCTGCGCTAGCGCGCTGGCAGGTACTGCTGCGGATCGACCGGCTTGCCGTTGTAGCGGATTTCAAAGTGCAGCATGTCGCGATTCGCGCCGGTGCGCCCCATCTCGGCAATCTGCTCACCCGCCTTCACGCTCTGTCCCTCATTGACCAGGCGCTTGCGGTTGTGGCCGTAGGCCGACAGCCACTGGTCGCTGTGCTTGATGATGATCAGCTCGCCATAACCGACCAGTCCGGCACCCGAGTACACCACCACACCGTTGGCGGTGGCCTTGACGGCCTGCCCGCTGGTACCGGCGATGTCGACGCCCTGCTTGGTTGCGTCGCCGGCCACGTAGCGGCCCACGATCGCGCCATCGGCCGGCCAGCGCCAGGCGATGTTGCTCTTCACCGGACCGGCCGGTGCCGTGGCCGGTGACGTGCTGCCGCCGCTGCGCGGCGCGGTGACCACGGTGGTCGGTGCGCGGCCGCTGCTGGCCCCCGGCGGATACAGGCGGATGACCTGCCCCGGATAGATCGTCGACGGGTTGTCCAGGCTGTTCCACGCGATCAGATCGGCCGGGGTGATGTCGTGGATGCGGGCCAGCGCGTAGATCGTGTCGCCCTTGCGCACGACCACGGTCTGCCCCGGCTTGGCCACCGAAGTCTTGGGCGTAGTGACCGCCGCCCCGCCACCACTGCCATTGGGCCGCACCACCGTGGCAGTGCCACAGGCAGCCAGGCCGGAAACCAGCAGCACCAGCGCGCCGACGCGCACTCCCTTGCTCAGACGATCAGCACTCATGCGAACTTCGACCTCCATACAAGCCAGGCGATCAGCACCACCACCAACGCGGTGGCGATCCAGCCCAGCGGTTCAATCCAGCGACGCAGCGCCGCTTCGGCGCGCGCTCCACCGATGCGGATCACGGCAGCGAGCACATACACGCGCTTGCCGCGTCCGATCAGCATGCTCAGCAGGTACTGTGGCATCGGTACGCCGACGATACCCGATGCCCACGTGAAGACCTTCATCGGGATCGGCATGAAGCCGCCCAGGACCAGGAACGTGAACACCGCCCACGGCGATTCGGCCATCTTCTCCTGCACGGTGGTGATGCCCTGTTCGATTGCCGGCAACATGCCCAGCACTTCGAACAATGGCTTGATCGCCTCGAATGCGAAGTGACCCAGCGCATAGCCGACCACGGCACCGACCATCGAACCGGCCAGGCTGAGGGTCGCGAACCACCAGCCGCGCCGGGGTTGAGCCACGCACATCGGCGCCAGCATCACTTCCGGCATCACCGGAAAAATGATCGCCTCGAAAAAACTCAGCACCGTCAGGTAGGTCGGTGCGCGTTCGTGCGCCGCCCACTTCATCGCCCGCTCGTACAGCGGTCCGAAAATCTTCATGCAACCCTGCTCCGTGGATTCAGTCCAGCATGCCAGACAGCAGCGGCACGAAGGTGACCGGTGCCAGCACGCGCTGTTCGACGCTGCCGTCGGCCCTGCGGTCCAGCTGCACCAGCGACTGCGCGCTGGCACCGCCGACCGGCGCCACCAGCCGGCCACCTTCGGCCAGCTGCTCGATCAGTGCGTCGACCAGCGCCGGGGCCGCAGCTGTGACGACGATGGCATCGAACGGGCCGTGCTCGGCCCAGCCGACACGGCCGTCATCGTGCTTGGTGCGGATGTTCATGCCGAGTGCGCGGAACCGCTTGCGGGCCTGCCGCAGCAGGTCGCCGATGCGCTCCACGGTGTAGACCTCCAGACCCAGTGCACCAAGCACGGCGGCCTGGTAGCCGGAGCCCGTCCCCACCTCCAGCACCCGCTTGGGCGCCACCTGCACGACCGCTTCGGTCATCCGGGCCACCACCCAGGGTTGCGAGATGGTCTGGCCGTGGCCGATCGGCAGCGCGGTGTCTTCATAGGCCCGCGAGGCCAGGGCCTCGTCGATGAACAGATGGCGGGGCACCACCCGGATCGCGTTCAGCGTGGATTCGTCGACGATGCCGGCTTCGCGCAGGCGATCGACCAGACGATCGCGGACGCGCTGTGACGTCATGCCGATGCCGACGGCTTCCGGTTGCAGGCGCAGGCGTGGGCTCATGCCGGCTGGTCCAGCGCGGCGCTAAGACCGCCGACCCAGCTGGCCACTTTCTCAAGCGCCTGATAGCGGGTCAGATCCACCTGGATCGGGGTGATCGAGATATGCCCGGTACGCACCGCGTGGAAGTCGGTGCCGGGGCCGGAGTCCTGCTCGCGGCCCGCCGGACCGATCCAGTACACCTCGTTGCCGCGTGGATCCTTCTGCGGGATGCAGCCTTCGGCGCGATGGCGGTTGCCCAGCCGGGTGACTTCGAAACCCTTGACCTCGGTCCACGGCAGGTCGGGCACGTTGACGTTGAGGATGGTGTCCGCCGGCAGCGGGTCGGCCTTGAGGCGGGCGACGATTTCCACGGCGGCACGCGCCGCGGTCTCGAAGTGACGGGGATCGTGATTGCGGGTCACCAGGGACACCGCCACCGCGGGCAGGCCGAGGAAGCGCCCCTCCATCGCCGCCGAGACGGTTCCGGAATAGATCACGTCGTCACCCAGGTTGGCGGCGTTGTTGATGCCCGACACGACAATGTCGGGTTCGAACTCCAGCAGGCCGGTCAGCGCCAGATGCACGCAGTCGGTGGGCGTGCCGGCCACCGACACGGTGTAGTGATCGATGCGCTTGAGCCGGATGGGCAGGTCCAGGGTCAGTGAATTGCTGGCGCCTGAGCGATCGCGGTCGGGTGCGACCACCGTCACTTCGTGGCCGGCGTCACGCAGTACCGAGGCAAGCATCCGGATACCTGCGGCGTCGACGCCATCGTCGTTACTGACCAGAATTCGCATCTTCGATTTAACCGCTTGATTTTCCAAGAATTCGATTCCGTCACCGTGCGGTGTTGGCGGGACCGTCGTGCTTCCCTGCGGAAGCCGACGACCTTGCAGGGGCATCGTCTATTGTGCCGCATGCGAGCCGCAGGTCCTACCCTGCCGGCGGTCACGACTGGCCTCGCATTGCGATAGGCAGGCCCGCGTCACCGGTTTACCCTGTGCGCATGTCGCATCCAGAAGACGAAGACCCTGCCGCGCTCTTCCGCGCGGCCATCGGCGAAGTGACGCCGCTGCGCAAAGAGGCCGAACCCGCGCCGGCCGCTGCCCGGCCGAAGCCGCGCGCGCGCATGGCCGAACGCGACGAGGCCGAGGCCGCCGGCGAGTTCGCCCGGCTGTTGCGCGACAGCGCACCGCTGGAAGCCGGGGATGTGGCCAGCTACCGGCGCGACGCCCTTCCGCCGCGGCTGTTCCAGCGTCTCAAGCGCGGCCAGTACTCGGTGCAGGACGAGCTGGATCTGCATGGCGCGACCGCAGCGCAGGCCGAGGCCATGCTGCGCCAGTTCCTGCTGGAGGCGCACGCACATGAGTATGGCTGCGTGCGCATCATCCACGGCAAGGGACTGCAATCCGACGGTGGTGCGCCGGTCCTGAAGAATCTGGTCGACCGGCTGCTGCGCCTGCGCAATGATGTGCTTGCCTTCCATTCGGCGCCGACCAGCCAGGGCGGAACGGGTGCCGTACTGGTGCTGCTGTCCCGGCGCTGATGCAATCCGCTCAGGACTGCGCCGCGTCCTCGACCGGCCCGAGCTCGTGCAGGACCGCGGTGGCGTAGCAGCCCGGCGGCAGCGCGAACGACAGCTCAAGCACATCTTCCGCCAGCCATTGGTGCTGCAGCAGCGCAGGACGCAGGCGCAACGCGCGGCGCTCCTGCTTCAGCCGTGCCTCTTCCAGTCCGGCACGCAGCGCCTTCGATTCCTCGTCGTCGAGCGCACGCAGTTCGAGCTCGCGGGCGGCGCCGGTACTGCGCAGCTCGCCCTCTCCCCACAACGGCGCGCTGGGATGGATATCGAACCCGGCCAGCCGCGCTGCCAGTGCATCGGTGTAAGGCTCCGGACCAAACACGCTGCGGCTGCCATCCAGCATCCACACCTCACCGTCCAGCGGCTGGTCCCAGACACCCTGCTCCACGCGTGCGGCAAGCACGCGATTGAACAGTGCCGAACGCGCAGCCGACAGCAGCAGCGAGCGCTGGTCCTTGCGCATGCGGCGGCCACCGAACATCGCCAGCGCTGCCGGAACGTTGCCGCCATCGCGGCCGAAACGCTGCTCGCCGAACCAGTTCGGCAAACCACGATCGGCAATCTGCTGCAGGCGTTCGCTGATTGCGACCGCATCGCCGCGTACCTGGCGCAGCACCAGCCTGAAACGATTGCCGGCCAGCGCGCCACGCTGCAGCTTGCGGTTGTGCCAGGTTGCATCGAGCACTTCGATATCATCGCTGGCCAGCAGCGCCAGATCCGGCGCGACGCGCTTGGGCAGATGCACACTGAAGCGCTGGGTGGTGACCGCGTGGCGATCCTTCATCCCGGCATAGCTGACCGCCATCTCCGGCAAGCCAGCCCACTTGGCCAGCACCTTGGCCACATGCACGGTGTTGGCACCGCGCTTGCGGACATGCAGCAGCAGATGCTCGCCCTCGCCCGTGGCCTCAAAGGCCGGCAGCTCGTCGACCTGGAAATCCTCCGGCGTGGTGCGGATGCGCGCCTGCAGCAGCGGCGCACCGAACGCGAGCGGCAGCGGAATCATGCCGCCACCAGCAGGACCACAGCCTGTGCCGCGATGCCTTCACCGCGACCGGTGAAGCCAAGCTTCTCCGACGTGGTGGCCTTTACGCTGACCGCATCCAGTGGCAGCTGCAACAGTGCCGCGATGCATTCACGCATTGCCAGCGCATGCGGCCCGACCTTCGGTCGTTCACAGATCACGGTGACATCGCTGTTGCCGACGCACCAGCCACGCTCACGCAGGAGAGCGTCGCAGTGGCGGACGAAGTCGCTGCTGTCGGCTCCCTTCCAGCGATCATCGCTGGGCGGAAAGTGCTGGCCGATGTCGCCCAGCGCCAGCGCGCCGAGCATGGCGTCACACAGCGCGTGCAGGATCACGTCGCCATCGCTGTGCGCGAGCACACCGTGGCTGTGCGGCACGCGCACGCCTCCCAGCATGATGTGGTCACCCTCACCAAAGGCGTGGACGTCGTAGCCCTGGCCGATGCGGACGGGCGGGAACGGAGCAGTGCTCATGGATGCAACCCTTGCAGCAGGGCCGCGCGGGCGTTCAGCCGGCGCGGCGGGAAAGTACGAATTCGAAGCGGTCCAGGTCGGCGGGCGTGGTGACCTTGAAGTTGTCCTCGCTGCCTTCAACCAGCAGCGGGCGCTGGCCCTGGCGTTCCATGGCCATGGCTTCGTCGGTGACGTCCACGCCGGACGCAGCGGCGTCGGTCAGCGCACGGATCAACTGATGGCGGCGGAACAGCTGCGGGGTCAGCGCGCGCCACAGGCGCTCGCGGGGCTCGGTGCCGTCGATGCCACCATCGTCACCGGCCCGCTTCAGGGTGTCGCGTACCGGCGCGGCAAGAATGGCCCCGACCGGATCGGTACGGCCAACCTCCAGCAGGCGACCCAGGTCGGCCAGCGACAGATTGGGCCGCGCGGCATCGTGCACCAGCACGAACTCATCGGCGCGGACGCTCTCCGGCAGCGCAAGCAGGCCGGCCAGCACGGAGGCGGCGCGGGTCGCCCCCCCCGTGCAGGTCAGCACCGGCTTGCCGGCCCATTCGCTCCAGCCCGGCCAATCCGCGTCATCCTCGCCGATCACCACCATCGCGCCGGCAACGGCCGGGTGGGCCAGCAGTGCCTGCAGGGTGTGGGCCAGCAGCATCTGCCCGCCCGCCTGCAGATACTGCTTGGGCAGTGGCGCACCGAAGCGGGCGCCACGACCGGCAGCGGGAACGACCACCCAGATCGCCGCGCTCATGGCACGTCCGCCGGGTGGTCGCCCGCCTGTTCGGGCATCGGCACCGGCGGCTGCGCCGGACGAACCGGCGCGTCGTCGACCACCCGGTAGAACTTCTCGCCGGGCTTGATCATGCCCAGCTCACTGCGTGCGCGCTCTTCGATGGCGGACTGGCCTTCCTTGAGGTCCTTCACTTCCGCAGCCAGCGCATCATTACGCTGCTGCAGACCTTCGTTGTCCCGTTCCTGGCCGGCAACCTGGGCTTCGAGCATCATCACTTCCCCCGAATTGCCCGGGCCGAACCAGAAACGGTACTGCAGCCATGCCAGCAGCAGAGCCAGCACCAGCAGCAGCCAGCGCCAATCGCGCATGGCCTCAGCGCTTCAGCGAAACGAACGCGTCACGACCGGCGTAACGCGCGCCGGCACCGAGGGCTTCCTCGATGCGCAGCAGCTGGTTGTACTTGGCCACGCGATCGCTGCGGCACAGCGAGCCGGTCTTGATCTGGGTGGCAGTGGTCGCCACGGCGATGTCGGCGATGGTGGTGTCTTCGGTTTCACCCGAACGGTGCGACACGACAGCGGCGTAACCTGCGCGGTCAGCCATCGCAATCGCTTCCAGGGTTTCACTCAGGGTGCCGATCTGGTTGACCTTGATCAGGATGGCATTGGCAGTACCGGAGTCGATGCCCTCCTGGAAGATCTTCGGATTGGTCACGAACAGGTCATCGCCCACCAGCTGCACCTTCTTGCCGATGCGATCGGTCAGCAGCTTCCAGCCCGCCCAGTCGTTCTCGGCCAGGCCGTCTTCGATGGTGATGATCGGGTACTGCGCGGCCCAGTCGGCAAGGAAGTCGACGAACTGCTCGGAGGTCAGGCGCTTGTTCTCGCCGACCAGGTTGTACTTGCCGTTCTCGAAGAACTCGCTGGAGGCCACGTCCAGACCCAGCAGCACGTCCTCGCCCGCGGTGTAGCCGGCCTTGCCGATCGCTTCGAGAATGGTGTCCAGCGCCTCGACGTTGCTGCGGAAGTCAGGTGCGAAGCCGCCTTCGTCACCGACCGCGGTGCTCAGGCCATGCCCCTTCAGCACCGACTTCAGCGAGTGGAAGATCTCGGTGCCGGCGCGCAGCGCTTCGGAGAACGAGGTGAAGCCGACCGGCAGCACCATGAACTCCTGGAAATCGACGTTGTTGTCGGCATGCGCGCCGCCGTTGATGATGTTCATCATCGGCACCGGCAGCGACGGGGTCACGCCGGTCCTGCCGGCCAGGTACTGCCACAGCGCCTGCTTACTGGATGCTGCGGCGGCGTGCGCGGCCGCCATTGAGACACCGAGCAGCGCGTTGGCGCCCAGACGGCCCTTGTTCTCGGTGCCATCAAGGTCGATCAGGCGGCGGTCCAGGCCTGACTGGTCGGTGGCCTCGAAGCCCTTCAGCGCGGCAGCGATGGTCGTGTTGACGTTGTCGACGGCCTTGCGCACGCCCTTGCCCAGGTAGCGGGTCTTGTCGCCGTCACGCAGCTCGACCGCTTCCTTGGTGCCTGTCGAGGCGCCGGAGGGAACCGCGGCACGACCGAACGAACCGTCCTCCAGGGTGACTTCGGCTTCCAGCGTGGGGTTGCCACGGCTGTCGAGGATTTCACGGGCGTGGATGCTGCGGATCGTACTCATGGTCGGGCCGGTTACCTGTATGGAGAGGGGGCGACAAAACGAATGCCGCGTGATTATCCCCGGCTGCCCGCCCGTTGCCAAATGGCGTGAACGGCGTCAGCCCCGGCTGGCCCCCGCCCCGGCAGCAGCAGCGATACCAGGAGCACCCGCAAAGCAGCGGCCATGGCCGGACAGACGGTGCCATGCCTGCGCCGCGAGCCTGAGCGCGATCAGGCCCTTGGGCCAATCGCGTGCAGACGTGCTCGCATTCATCACAGCATTCCGTAGGACAGCGCACCGAGCCACAGCGAAAGCAGGACAACCGCCAGCCCGGCGGCCACCTTGCCGCGATTCAGGCGCCAAGCCAGCACGGCGGCAGCGATGCAGCCGCCGGCAGTCAACAGTTCGCCAGCCAGCAGCGCCATGAAGTACGCCCGCAGATTGAGCACGCTGCTGCCATCACCCGGGGACCGCACGGACGCTGCGCCGATCAGCACCAGACCGAACACGCCCGCCGTGAACAACCCCGCCAGGCCCAGTGCGATCAGGCCCCACGGCCACTGTTTCCAGTGCCGGCGGCGACGCTGGGTTTCCAGCGCCGTCCATGGGTCAGACTTCACGCGAAGCGTGAGAAACCGTGCTTCTTGGTCACCGCATCGAGCTCCATCAGCGTTTCGAGCAGTGCTTCCATCTGGTCCAGCGGCCATGCGTTGGGACCGTCGGAGAGGGCCTTGGACGGGTCAGGATGGGTCTCGGCGAACAGACCGGAGATACCCACCGCCACCGCGGCCCGGGCCAACACCGGCACATGTTCGCGCTGGCCGCCGGAGCTGGTGCCCTGCCCACCCGGCAGCTGCACCGAATGGGTGGCGTCGAACACCACCGGGCACCCGGTCTCGCGCATCACCGCCAGCGAACGCATGTCGCTCACCAGATTGTTGTAGCCGAAGCTGGCACCGCGTTCGCAGACCATGATCTGATCGTTACCGGTCGCCTTGGCCTTCTCCACGACCGGCTTCATGTCCCAGGGCGCCAGGAACTGGCCCTTCTTGATGTTGACCGGCTTCCCGGCCGAGCAAACCTTGCGGATGAAGTCGGTCTGGCGAACAAGGAATGCCGGGGTCTGCAGCACATCCACGACCGAAGCCACTTCGTCCATCGGGGTGTACTCATGGACGTCGGTCAGCACCGGCACGCCGATCTGCTTCTTGACCTCGGCCAGGACTTTCAGCCCCTCCTCCATGCCCGGGCCGCGGAAAGCGGTACCAGACGTGCGGTTGGCCTTGTCGAAGCTGGACTTGAAGATGAAGTTCACACCGAGCTTGCCGGTGATCTCCTTCAGCTTGCCGGCGGTATCGAGCTGCAACTGCATCGACTCGATCACGCAGGGGCCGGCGATCAGGAACAGGGGCTGGTCCAGCCCCACTTCGAATCCACACAGTTTCATGGCGTTTCCTTAGAGTTGTCCGCTACATCGAACGGGCCGATGCACTTGGTTCAAGCGAGCAAGATGGGGCCTGGCGGGCCCCATCGCAAGTCAGGCGCGCGCTTCCTGCAACAACTGGCCACCGGCCTTGCGCTCGCGTGCGGCGCGGATGAAGCCGATGAACAGCGGGTGGCCGTCACGCGGCGTGGACAGGAACTCCGGATGCGCCTGGCAGGCCAGGAACCAGGGATGCGCATCGCGCGGCAGCTCGACCACTTCCACCAGGGTGTCGTCCATCGACTTGCCGGCGATCACCAGGCCGGCGTCTTCCAGCTGGGTGCGGTAACGGTTGTTGAACTCATACCGGTGGCGGTGGCGCTCGGCCACCACGTCCTTGCCGTACAGCTCACGCGCCAGCGTGCCCGGCTTCAGGCGCTGCTCCTGCAGGCCCAGACGCATGGTGCCGCCCAGGTCGCTCTTGTCGTCGCGCTTCTCGACGTCACCGGCAGCGGTGCGCCACTCGGTGATCAGGCCGATCACCGGATTTGGCGACTGGCGATCATTCTCGGTGCTGTTGGCACCTTCGAGGCCGACCACGTTGCGCGCGTAATCGACCACGGCCGCCTGCATGCCGTAGCAGATGCCGAAGTACGGCACCTGGTTCTCGCGGGCGAACTTCGAGGTCAGCACCTTGCCTTCGAAACCACGGTCGCCGAATCCGCCCGGCACCAGGATGCCATCGACATCGGCCAGCGCGGCCATGTCCGTGCCTTCCAGGTCCTGCGCTTCCAGCCACTTCAGATTGACCCGGGTGCGCTGGCGCAGGCCACCATGCTTGAGTGCTTCGCCGACCGACTTGTATGCATCCTGGTGGTCGACGTACTTGCCGACCACGGCGATGGTCACCTCGTCGAGCGGATGCAGCGTGGCGTCGACCGCGTCCTCCCACACCGACAGATCGACAGGACCGGCCTTGTCAGCGAGCTTCAGCTGGTTGACGACAATCTCATCCAGGCCCTGCGCATGCAGTCCCGAAGGGATGCGATACAGCACATCCACGTCCGGCACGCTGATCACGGCGCGTTCGGAAACGTTGGTGAACTGGGCGATCTTGCGACGCTCCGAATCGGGCACGGCCTGCTCCGAACGGCACAACAGCACATCCGGCTGGATGCCGATCGAACGCAGCTCCTTCACCGAGTGCTGGGTCGGCTTGGTCTTCAGTTCGCCGGCCGCGCCGATGTACGGCACCAGGGTGAGGTGCATGAACAGCGCCTTCTCCGGACCACGCTCGGTACGCACCTGGCGGATCGCCTCCAGGAACGGCAGCGATTCGATGTCGCCGACGGTGCCGCCGATCTCGACCAGGGCGACGTCATAGCCTTCGGTGGCTTCGTCGATGCAACGACGGATCTCGTCGGTAATGTGCGGAATGACCTGCACGGTCGCGCCAAGGTAATCGCCGCGACGCTCCTTGCGGATCACGTTCTCGTAGATGCGACCGGTGGTGACCGAATTCTTGCGGCTCAGGCGCGTCCGCACGAACCGCTCGTAGTGGCCCAGATCGAGATCGGTCTCGGCACCGTCATCGGTGACATAGACCTCGCCGTGCTGGAACGGGCTCATGGTGCCCGGATCAACGTTGATGTAGGGGTCGAGCTTCATCATCGTGACCTTCAGGCCACGGGCTTCGAGAATGGCGGCCAGCGACGCAGCGGCAATGCCTTTGCCGAGCGAGGACACCACGCCGCCGGTTACGAAAATCAAGGGAGTCATGGCTGCAAGCATCCTGTCTGGAAATGGAAAACGACAGCGCCACGCACGCCCTGGGGGCGGACATGGCGCTTGAAGGGGGTTTTCCGGTTCGCTGGGGCAGCGAGGGAGGTGCCGATCCGTGCGGCGGCTGGCGCCAGACGGTAACCATCGCGCGAGGTCGGGGCAACCGCGCCGGTCACATCGACCGTCACCTGCGACCCGCATTGCTGGAGGCCACGCATGGCCGTGCCAGCCCATTCGCAAATGGTGGACACGCACTACTCCCGGAAAGCCATAGTTTACAGATAGATGGCCGCCAACCCAAGAGGCTTGTGCAGGCCGACCGAACGAAAAACGCCCCCTTGCGGGGGCGTGGCGTCGCCAGAAGCCCGCTTCTACAGGGCTTCCGCGGGAAAGGGAGGGTGCGCGTGCGCTCAGCGCTTCTTGCGCGCCTCTTCCTCTTCTTCCTGCTGCGGAACCGGCTGGCCCTTGGCCTTCAGCTCCGCATTGGCCTGCGCGCGGCGCTTGGCCTTGGCGTCGGCTTCGGCCTGTGCCTTGTCGGCCTGGTCACCCTGCTGCGGGGCCGGCTGGCCGGCGTTCTGCGCCATCACCAGCGGCACCGCAACGGCGGCAGCGGCCAGGATCGCAATGGTCAGCAACTTCTTCATGGAGTCCTCCTCGCGGTATGGCTGGGACATGGGGACGCTGGCGTCCGGATTCCAGCGGCTGCCATTTTACCCCCTCCCCGGTGGCGAGGCTGAACCGCAGGCGTGCAAATTCGCCGCCCAGACCGCACACTTGCGCGTCGCTCCGCGCTTTAGAACATAGATGAACGCCCGCTATAACGCCGCCGATATTGAAGTCCTGTCCGGCCTTGACCCGGTCAAGCGCCGTCCCGGCATGTATACCGACACCGCGCGCCCCAACCACCTGGCGCAGGAAGTGATCGACAACTCGGTGGACGAGGCCCTCGCCGGCCACGCCCGCTCGATCGAGATCACCCTGTACAAGGACGGCAGCGTGGAGGTCAGCGATGACGGCCGTGGCATGCCGGTGGACATCCATCCGGAAGAGAAGATCCCGGGTGTCGAGCTGATCCTGACCCGCCTGCACGCGGGCGGCAAGTTCAGCAACAACAACTACACCTTCTCCGGCGGCCTGCACGGCGTCGGCGTCAGCGTGGTCAACGCGCTGTCGACCCTGGTGGAGGTGCACATCAAGCGTGAAGGTGCCGAACACCGCATCACCTTCCGTAACGGTGACCGCGCCACGCCGCTGGAAGTGGTGGGCACGGTCGGCAAGAAGAACACGGGCACCCGCGTGCGCTTCTGGCCGGACCCGAAGTACTTCGATACACCGAAGTTCGCGGTGCGCGCGCTCAAGCATCTGCTGCGCGCCAAGGCGGTGTTGTGCCCGGGCCTGACCGTGAAGCTGACCGACGAAGCCACCGGCGAAGTCGACACCTGGTACTACGAGGACGGCCTGCGCGACTACCTGAAGCTGGAGCTGGGCGAGCGCGAAATGCTGCCGGCCGACCTGTTCGTCGGCAACCTGAAGAAGGACACCGAAGTGGTGGACTGGGCCGTGGCCTGGCTGCCGGAAGGCGAGCTGGTCCAGGAAAGCTACGTCAACCTGATCCCGACCGCCCAGCACGGTACCCACGTCAACGGCCTGCGCACCGGCCTGACCGAGGCGCTCCGAGAGTTCTGCGACTTCCGCAACCTGCTGCCGCGTGGCGTGAAGCTGGCGCCGGAAGACGTGTGGGACCGCGTGTCGTTCGTGCTGTCGCTGAAAATGACCGATCCGCAGTTCAGCGGGCAGACCAAGGAACGCCTGTCCTCGCGGCAGGCCGCCGGTTTCGTGGAAGGTGCCGCGCACGATGCATTCAGCCTGCTGCTGAACCAGAACGTGGAACTGGGCGAGAAGATCGCGCAGATCGCCATTGAGCGCGCCAGCGCACGCCTGAAGACCGAAAAGCTGGTGGTCCGCAAGAAGGTCACCCAGGGCCCTGCCCTGCCGGGCAAGCTGGCCGACTGCATCAGCCAGGACCTGTCGCGTACCGAACTGTTCCTGGTGGAAGGTGATTCGGCAGGCGGCAGCGCCAAGCAGGCACGCGACAAGGATTTCCAGGCGATCATGCCGCTGCGCGGCAAGATCCTGAACACCTGGGAAGTCTCCTCCAACAGCGTGCTGGCCTCGGAAGAAGTGCACAACCTGGCCATCGCCATCGGCTGCGATCCGGGCAAGGATGACATCAGCGGCCTGCGCTACGGCAAGGTGGTGATCCTGGCCGACGCCGACTCGGACGGCCTGCACATCGCCACCCTGTTGACGGCGCTGTTCCTGAAGCACTTCCCGGCGCTGGTCGACGCCGGCCACGTGTTCGTGGCAATGCCGCCGCTGTTCCGCATCGACGTGGGCAAGCAGGTCTTCTACGCGCTGGACGAGGAAGAAAAGCGCTCCATGCTGGACAAGATCGAGCGCGAGAAGATCAAGGGCGCGGTCAATGTGACGCGGTTCAAGGGCCTGGGCGAGATGAACCCGTCGCAGCTGCGTGAGTCCACCATCCACCCGGACACCCGTCGCCTGGTGCAGCTGACCGTGGACGATCGCGAGCAGACCCGTTCGCTGATGGACATGCTGCTGGCCAAGAAGCGGGCGTCTGACCGCAAGGGCTGGCTGGAGACCAAGGGCGATCTGGCGTCGCTGGAAGTCTGACCCCAGCGCGGGCCGGGGCCGTTTCCTGTCGGGAAACGGCTCTGGCTGCATGGCCTGGCAGTACCGCTTCAGGCCGCCCACCGGGGCATTACACCCCCATCGGCAAACCCTGCGGGTCCATAATGCGCGCTCATCCGCGTGGACCACCGCATTGCCCAGCCACTCGCTGCTGTTCCCCGGCCTGCCCCTGCACAGCACGCGGCTGGTCCTGAGCCCGATCCGTCGTGATGACGCTGCTGCGTTGTTCACGCTGCAATCCAACCCGGCGGTGATGCGCTGGTGGAACCATCCTGCCTGGACACGGCCGGGCGAAGCCCGCGAACAGATCGACGACGACCTCGCCGCACACGCCATCGGCACCCAGCTCAAGCTGGCCGTGCGCGAATCGCTGGAAGGGCCGTTGCTGGGCATCTGCGTGGTGTTTGCCGTCGATCGCGATGCTGCGCGTGCCGAGATCGGCTATCTGCTGGCACCTGAGGTCCAGGGCCGGGGCTACATGCATGAGGCGTTGCAGCAGGTGCTGGCCTACCTGTTCCGGACGCTGCGCCTGCATCGCGTCGAAGCCGAGATCGATCCGCGCAATGCGGCCTCCGCGCACGTGCTTGAACGCCTCGGCTTCCATCGTGAGGGCCTCCTGCGCCAACGCTGGCGCATCCAGGGCGAGTTGGCCGACTCGGCTGTGTACGGGCTGCTGGCCGATGACGAAGCCGCGACCGCCCTGCCCACTTGACCCAATCTGGCCGCAACCGACGACAACGCCCGGCCATGGCTTTGGACACATACGGCGCGGCACCCTGGAGGCCTAGCATCGAAACCCCCTTCCGCTGCCGATCCGGTGCCATGAAGTTCCTGCTGCACACTGCCGCGCTCTGCGTCGGCCTGCTCATCGCTCCTGCCAGCGTGCTGGCCGCGCCCGCCGCCGAGTCCAAGCCCGATGCCAGAGACGACAGGGCCGAAGCACCTGCGCTGCCGGCCGACGCCTCCACCCGCCAGAGCATCCGCCTGGCAGGCCGCACGCTCGACTACACCGCCACCGTAGGGACCCTGCCGGTACGTGACGAGAAGGGCAAGGTGATCGCCGATGTAGTGTTCACCGCCTACACGATGCCCGGCAAGGACCGGCCGGTGACCTTCGCGCTCAACGGCGGGCCCGGCGCGTCCTCGGTGTATCTCAATCTGGGCGCCATCGGCCCGAAGGTCGTGACCTTCGGCTCGGAGGGCGACAGCGCGTCGGCGCCGGCCACGCTGCACGACAATCCGGGAACGTGGCTGGACTTCACCGACCTGGTCTTCATCGACCCGGTCGGCACCGGCTTCAGCCGTGCCCGCATCGGCGATGACGAAGCCAAGAAGGCACTGTACAACCCCAGTGCCGACATCGAGTACCTGTCGCGATCGATCTACGACTGGTTGCTGCGCAACCAGCGCATGGCGTCGCGCAAGTATCTCACCGGTGAGAGCTACGGTGGCTACCGCGGCCCACGCATCACCCACTACCTGCAGACGCGGCTGGGCGTTGCGATGAACGGCCTGGTGCTGGTCTCGCCGTACCTGAGCCCGACCCTGGAAGACAACGCCGACGTCTCGCCGATGGCGTGGATGCAGACGCTACCGTCGATCGCAGCGGCGCACCTTGAGCGCCAGGGCCGCCTGACCGACGCGGCGATGCGCGAGGTGATCGAGTACACCCGCGGCGATTACGCCACCGCCCTGATGAAGGGCCGCAGCGATCCACAGGCCACCGAGGCGATGCTGCGCCGGGTCACCGAGCTGACCGGGCTGGACCCGCAGTTCGTGCGTCGTGCCGGCGGCCGCCTGGAAACCCAGGCCTATCTGCGCGAAGTGTTCCGCGACAAGGGCACGCTGGGCAGCCGCTACGACTCGAACGTGACGGCGTTTGATCCGTTCCCGAACGATCCGGAACAGCGCGCCAACGATCCCCTGCTCGACAGCATCATCGCGCCGACCACCACCGCGATGGTCGACTTCGTCACCCGCGTGGTGGGCTGGAAGGTCGATGCGCGCTACCAGGCATTGAACTACGAGGTGAACCGGCTGTGGGACCGCAACGGGGACCTGCGCCAGGGTGCGGTGACCCAGCTGCGCCAGGCGGTGGCGATCGATCCGAATCTGCAGGTGCTGATCGCGCACGGCTGGAATGACCTGTCATGCCCGTTCATGGGCTCGATCCTGACCGTGGACCAGATGCCGGCGATGGGCAGCAACCCGGACCGCGTGCAGGTGCGCAGCTACCCGGGCGGGCACATGTTCTACAGCCGTGCCGACAGCCAGGCGGCATTCCGCAAGGATGTGCAGGCACTGTTCCAGCGCAACTGAGGGGTTCGGCCGGGCCTGCGGCCCGGCGCCCGCTGACGGCAACGGCAACGGCAACGGCAACGGCAACGGCAAAAGCCGGGTTTCCGTGGGCTGGCGAGGTTCCTGCTGCTGTTGGTGGGTGTCGACCTTGGTCGACACGCTGGATACGGAAAAACGATCTGCCCATGAAAAAAGCCCGCCGGAATCCGGCGGGCTTTTTCATTTCCGGGGTCAGATCCCTATCTGCAGGGAAAGGGCTCTGACCCCAGGGTTGCTGGCATCAGGTCCAGCCGAACAGCTCGAACAGCTTCAGGATCAGGTACGCACAGCCGCCTGCCGCCGGGATGGTCAGGATCCAGGCCCAGACGATGCGCTCGATCACGCCGAACTTCAGCGAACGCGGATTCTTGGCAAAGCCCACGCCCATGATCGCGGTGGAGATGCTGTGCGTGGTCGAGACCGGCATGCCGAAATGGGCGGCCAGGGTCAGGATGGTGGCCGAGCTGGTCTCCGCCGCGAAGCCGTGGATCGGATGCAGCTTGACCATCTTGTGGCCCAGCGTCTTGATGATCTTCCAGCCACCCGAAGCCGTACCGGCGGCCATCACCACCGCACAGGTCAGCACGATCCACATCGCGATGCCGTCACCGGCCTGCGCATCCGGGTGCATGAAGGCCAGCCAGGACGGCAGGTTGTCCAGTGCACCGGTGGCTTCGGCACCGATCAGGGTCATGGCGATGATGCCCATGGTCTTCTGTGCGTCGTTGTGCCCGTGCGCGAAGCCCATGTAGGCGGCCGAGACGATCTGCGCCTTGCCGAAGAAGGCATTGACCCAGCGCGGACGGGCCAGGCGGCCAATCGCACCACCGACCCTGGCCAGACCGGCAATCAGGCCCCACAGCAGCACCATCACCACGATGCCCAGCAGGAAGCCGGCAATCGGCGAGGTGATCATCGGCACGAACACCTTCCACAGCAGGCCCTTGTTCTGCGCCCAGCTGCCGAGCCGTTCGGACCAGATCAGCGCGTCCCAGTTGTTGTGCGCGGCCGCCAGCCCGGCGCCGCACAGGCCACCGATCAGGGCGTGCGAGGACGAGGACGGCAGCCCCTTCCACCAGGTGATCAGGTTCCAGATGATGCCGCCCAGCAGGGCGCACAGGATCACCTGCGGGGTGACATCGACCACGTTGGTGTTGAGCAGGCCCGACGCGATGGTCAGCGCCACCGCCGTACCGGTCAGGGCACCGATCAGGTTCATGAAGGCGGCGAGCATCACCGCCCAGCCGGGCGAGAGCACCTTGGTCGCCACCACGGTGGCGATGGAGTTGGCGGTGTCGTGGAAGCCGTTGATGAACTCGAAGACGAGCGCAGCCAGGATCACCACCAGGACGAGGGTCAACATGCGGCGGCGTCCGTCAGCTGTTCTTCAGCACGATCTGGTACGCCACCACGCCGGCCTCGCGGCAGCGGTCGATGGCTTTTTCCAGGATCTCGAAGAATTCCTTGAGCAGGAACATCTGCAGGTTGTCCAGGCGCCCGGAATAGATGTCACGGTACAGCTCCAGCATCAGCCGGTCGGCCTCGTTCTCCAGCGAGCGCAGCTTCTCGTTGAGCGCGGTCATCCGGTCCAGGTTCATGTGGCGCAGGTCGGCCACCATCTCCACCACCACGCCGGCGGCCTGCTCCAGCATCGCCGCGCGCGGCGCGAAGTCGATGTGCTCCAGGTGGGTCGTGGCCAGCGAATAGCGATCGGCGAACTTCTCGATCTGCTTGGGGATCTTGTACAGCGCCGACCCCAGCGCTTCGATGTCTTCACGCTCGATCGGCGTCATGAAGCTGTCCACCAGCGCCTGGCTGATCTTGTCCGACGCCGCACGCTCGCGCAGGCGGGCCAGCTTGAAGGCGTCCAGCGCGGGCTGGCGGTCGGCCTCGCGCAGCATGGAATGCAGCGCCTTGGCGGCGTCGGAGGCCGCGACGGCAGCCTCATCGAGCAGGGTGTAGAACTGTTTGCCGGAACCGAAAATGGTCTGCAGAGAGAACATTGAGAAACCTGTCAGCCGTCGCGGGAAGGACGGCACCGGACGGAATTATGACGGCTAGATGACCATCTCGGGTATCCCCGCCCCCTTTCCGGGGGTGGAACCCGCCAACCTGAACAGGCAGTTGCCACCTTGCCACGGCCCTTTGCTAAGATGCCAGCGCGCCCTCGGGCGCACCTTATGGACGACGACCCTTATCCCCCAGCGCCGCGCCGGACTCTGCTCCTGAGCGCCTGCCGCCATCGCAAGCACCCGCCCTCCCTGCCACCAACCGGGGACGACGCCCGTGTTTGAAATGATCCTGATTGTCTTCGCGCTGGTTCTGTTGAACGGCTTCTTCGCCATGTCCGAGATGTCGGTCATGACCTCGCGCAAGAGCCGTCTCAAGCAGATGGCCGGCAGCTCCAAGCGCGCCGCCAAGGCCCTGGAGCTGTCCGAAAAGCCCGAGAGCTTCCTGTCCACGGTCCAGATCGGCATCACCGTCATCGGCGTGCTGACCGGCTACCTGGGCGGCGACGCCATCGGCGACGCCATTGCCGGCTGGCTGCAGGGCCTGATGCCCGGCTTCACCTACGCCTCCCAGGTCGGCACCACGCTGGCCGTGACCCTCATCACCTTCGTGACCCTGATCTTTGGTGAGCTGGTGCCCAAGCGGCTGGCCCTGACCCGCTCCGAGGCCATTGCCAGCCTGGTGGCCATGCCGATGAGCTGGCTGGCCAAACTGGCCCTGCCCTTCGTCTGGCTGCTGTCCAGGACGACCCAGCTGGTGCTGAAGGCACTTGGCCTGGGCAAGGACGAAGCCGCCTCGGTGACCGAAGAGGAGATCCGCATGCTGGTGGCCGAAAGCCACGAGGCAGGTGTGATCGACACCCATGAGCGCGACATGATGAACCGCGTGATGCGGCTGGGCGATCGCACCGCCGACAGCCTGATGACGCCGCGCAACCGGATCGCCTGGCTGGACACGCAGGCCGGCCTGGACCGCAACCTGGAAATCATGGCCGAGCATGAGTTCTCGCGCTATCCGGTATATCGCGACAACGACATGGATGTGGTCGGTGTGCTTGAACTGAAATCGCTGGCGACCCGCATGGCACGCGGCGACAACGCGCTGTTCCAGACCCTGCGCGAGCCGTTGTACGTTTCCGAGTCCACCCATGCGATGAAGCTGCTGGAGATCTTCCGGGAAGAACAGCAGTCGATGGCGCTGGTCGTCGACGAATACGGCGAGATCCAGGGACTGGTCACCATCAGCGACCTGATGGGCGCAGTGGTCGGCCGCCTGCAGGCGGTGGAGAATGCCGACGAGGACGCACTGGTGGTGACCCGTGAGGACGGCTCGCTGCTGGTGGACGGCTCGCTGCCGGTGGACGACCTCCGCGAGCTGATCGGCAGCAACGAGCTTCCCGACGCCGAAGAGGGCGACTACTACACCCTGGCCGGCATGTGCATCCACTACTTCGGCCGCATCCCGCACGCGGGCGAGTACTTCGACTGGGCCGGCTGGCGCTTCGAGATCGTCGACCTGGACGGTGCACGTGTGGACAAGCTGCTGCTGCGCACGCTGTCGGACGAGCAGGCCGATGAGCTCACCGCCTGAGTCCGGCCCGCGCGACGCAGCACCTGCCTATCGCAACGAAGGCATCCGCACGCTGCTGGAAATGTTCGCCTGGGGTGATCCGGCCCAGCACATGAAGCTGGGCCAGATCCTGCAGGATCTGCAGCAGAGCGCCTTCGGCGTTTTCCTGTTCGTGGCGATCCTGCCATCGTTCATCCCGATTCCGGGGCTGGGCGGTGCGGTCAGTGGCCCCCTGGTGATCCTCATCGGCCTGCAGATGCTGTGCTGCATGCGGCGCCCCTGGTTGCCGGGCTTCATCGCCCGCCGCGGGCCGAAGCGCGGCACCATGCACCGGTTCCTGGACCGCATCGACCGCCCGCTGCGGCGCTTGGACCGCATGCTCAAGCCACGCCTGCCACAGCTGCTCAAGCCGCTGCCGGCCCACGCGTTCACCGGCGCACTGCTGGTCCTGCTGGGCATCCTGCTGTCGCTGCCGATCCCTTTCACCAACTATCTGTTCGGCTTCCAGCTGCTGTTGTTCTCCCTGGCCCTGCTCGAGCGCGACGGCGCGCTGATGCTGGT
The DNA here is from genome assembly GCF_039674705.1 of Stenotrophomonas sp. TWI169. Lineage (NCBI taxonomy): Bacteria > Pseudomonadati > Pseudomonadota > Gammaproteobacteria > Lysobacterales > Lysobacteraceae > Stenotrophomonas > Stenotrophomonas sp. TWI169. The sequence continues at coordinate 87,576 of NZ_JBDJOB010000006.1, forward strand.
CAACTGGATCGGAGCATTGGCGGCAATCGCGTTCTTTGGTTTCAGTTCCGGCCAACTGGTGAGCTACACCGTCGAACTGTTCCAGCGCTGGTTCTGAACCGGGCCCATCAACGCAGGTCGACGAAACCGTTGTCGGCAAGCTGGCCTGGCTCATCCTGTACCGCAGACAGCACGAACGTCAGCGCCCTGCCCAGCAGCGTGCCCGGTCCATCCCAGTACTCGGCCGATTCAGCCTGCACGTGGATGAGCCGAAGGTTCGGATCGTCCTTGCCGCCGGGGAAGAACAGCTTCATCGCTGGCGACCACAGCGCTTCCACCTTGGCTCGATCGTCGACGATGCGCGCGTTGCCCGCCACCGACACATAGGTGTTCTTCGACGTCGAGGCGTAGGCCACGTTGACCCGCGGATTGAGTGCGATCTCCGCCACCTTCGGGCTGTCGGCTGCGGTAGCGAACCAGAGGTCACCATCGAAGGCGACCTGCTGGGTACCAAGCGGACGGCTGTACAGGCGACCATCGACACCGACCGTGGTGAACATCGCCACCTCCACGTCCTTGATCAGTTCGGCCAGCTGGGCGATGTGTTCTGCGCGGGAATCCGACATGGGGAGCTCCAGGGGTAGGGAGCCCCCATCAGACGCGGAAGGTCTGCAATGCGCCGTGATGCAATCGTTCAGCCCGCGTGGCGATCGTGCCACGCCCGCATGGTCAGCTCGAACGAGCGCAGCCTCGCGCGATGGTCATACAGATTGGCGGTGAGCATCAGTTCGTCAGGTCGATGGCGTTCGACGAACGCGGCGATACCCTCGGCCACCTGCTGCGGATCACCCAGCACCGTGCACGCCAATGCCCGCTCGACACCCAGTTTCTCGTGCGGCTCCCAGAACGATTCGATGTCGTCGATCGGTGCCGGGATCTTGCCGGGACGCCCCCGGCGCAGATTGACGAAGCTCTGCTGCTGGCTGGTGAACAGGCGGCGCGATTCGGCTTCGCTGTCGCTGGCCACCACGTTCAATGCCAGCATCGCGTGCGGTTGCTTCAACGTGGCCGAAGGACGGAATTCGCGGCGGTAGACTGCCAGCGCCTCATCCATCGCGTCCGGGGCGAAGTGCGAGGCGAAGGCGTACGGCAGCCCCATCGATGCCGCCATGCGCGCACCGAACAGGCTGGAACCCAGGATCCACGTCGGCACCCGCAGGCCTCCGCCAGGCACGGCCTGCACCGCCTGACCGGGCTGGACCGGCTCGAAGTAATGCAGCAGCTCACGCACGTCCTGCGGGAACTGGTCAGCGCTGTCGAAATAGCGCCGCAGCGCGCGGGCGGTCGGCTGGTCGGTGCCGGGCGCCCGCCCCAGCCCCAGATCGATGCGGTCCGGATAGAGCGAGGCCAGCGTGCCGAACTGCTCGGCCACCTGCAGCGGCGCATGGTTGGGCAGCATGATGCCGCCTGCACCGACACGGATGCGCTGCGTGCCACCGGCAACGTGCCCGATCAGCACGGCGGTGGCCGCGCTGGCGATACCGGGCATGTTGTGGTGTTCGGCCAGCCAGTAGCGGCGGTAGCCCAGCGCATCGGCATGCTGGGCCAGTTCCAGCATGTTGGAGAAGGCGGCGGTGGTATCGCTGCCCTCGCAGACCGGGGCCAGGTCGAGGATCGACAACGGGATCATCAGGCGGTTTCCGTCAAAAGATCCCCTCTGCATGGGGTCGGCCCGGCACGGCGGCCAGTGCCGGTGGCGGGACGCTGATTCCTGCCGGGCGGGTCAGCTCCCCAGGTGGACCGGACAGCCGTGCACGACCGGCGCCCGGGACAGCCGCTCAGAAGGCGCTGGGGCGTGGTTCCGGCAGCGGCTCATCCACCAGCGGCCTGAGCTCCGCATCCAGCGCCACCCGTTCGTCGAACACGAAACAGCGCCCGTCGTAGCCCTCGCCGCCCACCTCCTCGAAGTAGCCAAGAATGCCGCCATCGAGCTGCAGCACGTTGTCCATGCCGTCATTGAGCATCCACAGTGCGGCCTTCTCGCAGCGGATGCCACCCGTGCAGAAGCTGACCACGGTGCTGTCCTTCAATGCGTCGCGGTGCGGCGCCAGGGCCTCCGGCAGATCGGTGAACTTGTGGATCGGCAGCACCAGCGCGTCCTTGAACGTGCCGTACTCCACCTCCTGCAGATTGCGGGTATCGAGCATCACCACCGGCTTTCCCGCATCGTCGTGGCCCTGCCGCAGCCAACGTTGCACGGTGGCCGGATCGACCGCCGGCGCGCGTGGATAGGCCAGCGGCTGGCCGTCATCGCGGCGGAAACTGATGATCTCCGGCTTCACTCTGGCCTTGAGCCGCGCGAAGGGCTGATGCTCGCTGAAGCTGGTCTTGACCCGCATTCCGGCCAGACGCGGATCCTCACGCAGTGCCGCGTAGAAGCCCTCGATGGCGGCCGGGGCGCCCGCCAGGAACAGATTCAGGCCCTCGCCCGCCACCAGGATCGTGCCGCGCAGCCCAGCCGCTTCGGCACGCGCCAGCAGCTGGTCGCACAGAACCTCGGGGGCGTCGATGGCGGTGAAATGATAGGCGGCGGTATTGGCGATCATCCGCGCATTTTAGCGCCTGGCCGCCATCGGGTCAGGCCCCGGGGTCAATGATCGGCGGCTGGAGCGCCCTACCCCCGCAGCAGCATGAACGGCAGCAGCACCAGGGCAGCAGCGCCCAGCATCGCCAGCAGTACCAGCACGACATACAGCGGCCGGCGCCGCAGCAGGCTGCCGAAGGTCTCGGCCGTGCCATCACGCAGGGCCTGCTCACGCTCGGCCCGGATGCGTGGCGCGCGCTCGGCCTGGTACTCGGCCATCAATGCCTTGGCGCGCGCATGATCGCCGTCCTCGCGGAGCCACAGCCCGCCATTGGAAATGCCCCAGGGACTGGGCTCGGTGCGGTACCAGGCGATGCCGTGGCGATCCAGGAGCGTGCAGACGTCGGCGTATTCGTCATCGCCGACATTGCGCAGATTGAGCAGGAGTTTGGCCATGGCGCCATGATACCCGGCGCCGATGCGCTACCCTTGCCGCCCTCGCCCTGCGCCCGACGGAGATGCCCGATGCGCCGACTGCTGCTTCCCCTGTTGCTGTCCCTTGCTGCTGCCGGCTGCTCGATGGAGCCGTCCGGCCCACCACCGGGAGGCTCGCTGACCACCTTCGAGCGCATCGACATCCAGCCCGGTACCGGGGCCGAAGCGGTGGCGGGACGGAAGGTCACCGTGCACTACACCGGCTGGATCTACGACAACCGCACCGAGAGCAAGCATGGCAAGACATTCGACAGCTCGGTCGGACGCGGCCAGCCGTTCACCTTCGTGCTCGGTGCCGGCCAGGTCATCCGCGGCTGGGATGAAGGCGTGGCCGGCATGAAGGTCGGCGGCAAGCGCACCCTGATGATCCCCCCGGACCTGGGCTACGGCAGCCGTCGCGCCGGCCCGATCCCGCCGGGCTCCTCGCTGGTGTTCGATGTCGAGCTGCTCGATGTCCAACCCTGATCCACATGCACCGCGCCGCGTGGCTGTCGTCGGTGGCGGCCCCGCGGGGCTGTTCGCCGCGGAGCGCCTGCGCGCTGCCGGCCTGGACGTGGATCTCTATGAAGCCAAGGGTTCCCCCGGTCGCAAGTTCCTGATCGCCGGCAAGGGCGGGCTCAACCTGACCCACTCCGATGCGCGCCCGCTGTTCGACAGCCGCTACCGCGAGCAGGCCGGTGAAGTCGGCCGCTGGCTGGACGGGTTCGACGCGCAGGCACTGCGCGACTGGGCCGCCGATCTCGGCGTGGAGACCTATGTCGGCAGTTCCGGCCGCGTGTTCCCGGTCGATCGCAAGGCTGCGCCCCTGCTGCGCGGCTGGGTGCGCCGCTTGAAGGAGCAGGGCGTACGCCTGCACGTGAATCACCGCTGGTGCGGATGGGCCAGCGACGGTGCGCTGCGCTTCAACACCGAAGACGGCCACCTCGACGTGCACGCTGATGCCACCGTGCTGGCGCTGGGCGGCGGCAGTTGGCCGCACCTCGGCAGCGACGGTGCCTGGGTGGCACCGCTGCAGGCACGCGGCGTGGACATCGCGCCGTTGCAGGCCGCCAACTGCGGGTTCGATGTTGACTGGACGCCCCTGTTCGCCCAGCGCAATGCCGGTGCCCCCTTGAAGCCAGTGGTGGCGCACTGGATCGACCTGACAGGCCAACCACGGTCACTGCAGGGCGAATGCGTCGCCAGCGACTATGGCATCGAAGGCAGCCTGATCTACGCGCTGGCGGCCGACCTGCGCGAAACCATCAACCGCAAGGGTTGTGCGCCATTGTGGCTGGACCTGGCGCCGGGTCGCGATGAAGCACGCCTGCTGGCCGATCTGTCGCGTCCACGCAAGGGCCGCAGCTTCGGTGAACACCTGCGCCGCCAGGCCGGAGTGGACGCAGTGAAAGCGGCACTTGTGTTCGAGCACCTCGGCAAGGATGCGGGCCAAGATCTTGCAGCGGTCGCAGCGACGCTCAAGCGCCTGCCGCTGAAACTGCTGCGCCCGCGGCCGATGGCCGAGGTGATCAGCACGGCCGGAGGGGTAAGGCTGGACGCGCTCGACGCAGGGCTGATGCTGCGTGCCCTGCCCGGCGTGTTCTGCGCTGGCGAAATGCTGGACTGGGAGGCGCCGACCGGCGGCTACCTGCTGACGGCCTGCTATGCCAGTGGCCTGCGCGCCGCCGAAGGCGTGATCCAGTGGTTGGCCACACGCTGAATCGCCTGTGGTAGCAGCGGGCGGGGCTCGGCGCTACCGGAAGCAGCGCCTCACCACGGCCTTCGCATGCGTACAGAGGCGAGTGGTACCCCGCTGGGATGGGGATAGATTTCCTCGCGTTCGCGGATGAAACCCTGCCGCTGATAGAAGGACACGGCATTGAGCGAGGCCGACAGCACCACCTCGCGCCCCGGATCGGCCAGCGCCAGCAGACGCTGCATCAGCGCCTGGCCGATACCCTGTCCGCCACGATCCGGATCGACGAACAGCGCATCCACCTCATTGCCATCGATATCGAGCACGCCAAAACCGAGCAGCTCGCCCTGCCCGCCTTCGGCCACCACGCATCCGCCCTGCGACAACAGCCGCGGATACTGCGCCGGCGGCGGCGACGCCGCCCAGGGTGCGATCACCTCCGGCGGATAGTGACTGCTGCAGGTCTCGCGCACGCACCGCGTGCGCAGGGCCCACAGCGGCGAGACATCGTCGATCGTCCCGGTCCTGAACTGCATGCAACCTCCGTGTGGAACCCATCACCGCGACTTGCTGGCTCTCAGCGCCTGGATCCGGGCCGGCGGCTGGAATGAATCACTGCGCGCGTCTGCCCAGAACGCATGGAATACCGCGTGATCCGGCACCCGCCGCAGCAGTTCTCCCGGCTCCAGATAGCGATACAGCGTCGCCAGCGAGCGGATCTCCACCGGCGACACGCGGCGCAGGATGTGCTCCGGCCCCAGTTCGGCCGGATCATTCAGGCCGGCCGCGCACAACAGCTCCTTCAGGGCATGCAGCGTGTGCTCGTGGTAGCTGTGCACGCGCGTGGCCTTGTCAGGCGCGTCGAGGTGCTTCCAGCGCGCCGGGTCCTGCGTGGCGATGCCGGTCGGGCACTTGTCGGTGTGGCAGCTCAACGACTGGATGCACCCCAGTGCGAACATGAAGCCACGACCGGCATTGCACCAGTCCGCGCCGAGCGCGATGGTCCGGGCAATGTCGAATGCGCTGGTGATCTTGCCGGCCGCACCGATGCGGATGCGCTCGCGCAGGTCCAGCCCGACCAGGGTGTTGTGGACCAGCAGCAGTGCCTCGTGCATCGGCACGCCGACATGATCGACAAACTCGGCCGGTGCCGCGCCCGTGCCGCCCTCGGCGCCATCGACAACGATGAAGTCTGGCAACAGGCCGGTCTCCTGCATCGCCTTGGCGATACCGAACCACTCCCAGGGATGGCCGATGGCCAGCTTGAAGCCGACCGGTTTGCCACCGGACAGTTCACGCAGGCGGGCGACGAACTGCAGCAGTTCGACCGGCGTGGAAAACGCCGAGTGCCGCGACGGAGATACACAGTCCACCCCCATCGGCACGCCCCGGGTCACGGAGATCTCGGCCGTCACCTTCGGCGCGGGCAATACGCCGCCATGACCGGGCTTGGCCCCCTGGGACAGCTTGATCTCGATCATCTTCACCTGGTCATGGGTGGCGTTGGCGACGAACCGCTCTTCGCTGAAACCGCCCTTCTCGTCGCGGCAACCGAAGTAGCCCGAACCGATTTCCCAGACCAGATCGCCGCCCATCTCACGGTGGTAGGGCGAGATCGAGCCTTCGCCCGTATCGTGATAGAAGCCGCCACGGCGTGCGCCTTCATTGAGCGCGCGGATCGCGTTGGCCGACAGCGAGCCGAAGCTCATCGCCGAGATGTTGAACACACTGGCCGAATAGGGCTTGGCGCAGCCTGCGCCGATCAGCACACGGAAATCGTGCCGGGCGATGGTGGTCGGTGCCAGCGAATGGTTGATCCATTCGTAGTCCACCGCATATGCACTACGCAGCGTGCCGAACGGCACCGTATCCATCTCGTTCTTGGCACGCTGGTAGATCAGTGCACGCTGCTGGCGCGAGAAGGGCACGTCTTCCAGATCACTCTGCACGAAATACTGGCGGATCTCCGGGCCGATCGATTCCAGCCCGTATCTGAAGTGCGCCATGACCGGATAGTTGCGGCGCAGGGTGCTGCGCTTCTGCAGCAGATCCCAGGTCCCCAGCGCCACCATCGCGGCGGTCAGACCGACGCCCCAGTACCAGGCAGGCCATATCGTGGCCAGCCACAGGCAGACGGGGAACATCAGGATGGCGAGCAGGTAGACGATATACCGGTGCATGGCGTTCCTTGGTTGCAACTGCAGCCGAGTCTACCGCGCCCGCCATCATCAACGCCTACAGGCGATCGTCGACCACGCTGCGCGGCCAGGCCGATTTCACGTCATACACCAGGCCGCCGGGCGCCAGCAGGCCGCGGATGCGGGCTTCATCCATCGCCTTGAAACTGGCATGCGCCACTGCCAATACGACCGCGTCGTAACAGCCGGCCTTCGGCTCGGCCAGCCACCGCACACCGGCATCGGCCAAGGCCGCCGGGCCCACCCATGGATCGCTGACATCGACCTGGGCGCCTGCTTCTGCCAGGCGCTGCGCCAGCTCCAGCGCACGACTGTTGCGCAGATCGGGGCAGTCTTCCTTGAAGGTGACGCCCAGCACCAGCACGCGCGCCTGGGCCGCGGTCCGCCCGCGCTCGGCCAACATGGCCAGGACGCGCATGGCCACGTGTTCGCCGACACGGTTGTTGACCTGCCGCGCGGTGTGGATGAGGTCCGGGTGGTAACCCACACTTTCCGACTTGTGCAGCAGGTAGTAGGGATCCACGCCGATGCAGTGGCCACCGACCAGACCGGGACGGAACGGCAGGAAATTCCACTTGCTGCCCGCGGCGTCCAGCACGTCCTGGGTATCGATGCCGAGACGGTCGAAAATCAGCGCCAGCTCGTTGACCAGGGCGATGTTGACGTCGCGCTGGATGTTCTCGACCACCTTGGCCGCTTCGGCCACGCGCATCGATGGCGCCGGGAAGGTGCCTGCGTCGATGATGCGGCGGTACAGCCCATCGACCACCGACGCCACCTCCGGTGTCGAACCCGAGGTGATCTTGCGGATGTCGGCCAGACGGCGCTGGCGGTCCCCCGGGCTGACCCGCTCCGGACTGTAGCCGCAGTAGAAATCTTCGTTGAATCGCAGGCCCGAACCCTGCTCCAGCAAGGGCACGCAGACTTCCTCGGTCGTGCCGGGATAGACCGTGGACTCGTAGATCACCAGATCGCCGGCGCGCAGATGGCTGGCGATCAACCGCGTCGCCGAGCGCAGGGGTTCCAGATCAGGCTGCTCGTAGGCATCGATGGGCGTCGGCACGGTGACGATGTACACGTTGCACTCGTCCAGCCGCGCAGGGTCGCTGCTGTACTCCAGCTGGCGTGCAGCGGCGAGTTCCCCGGCCTCCACCTCCAGCGTGTGGTCCTGGCCCGCGCGCAGCTCGGCGATGCGTTCGGGGTCGATGTCGAAGCCGAGCGTCGGCTGTTCCCGGCCGAATGCCACGGCCAGTGGCAGGCCCACGTAACCCAGACCGATCACCGCGAACCGAGGCGCTTCCGACGCCGACACCGGGACGCTCATCAATGTACCCGCCATGCCGGCAGCGGCGGATCGCCCACTGCCGCCGCTTCGGCCATCACGCTCATTCGCTGCCCGCTCCGGGAAGTCTTCGCAAGAGGGCTACAGCGTAACGGTGTCAGGACCTTGTCGCCAAGGTCAGGAGCCCAGTGCGACCGCGGCAGGCTCCAGCTCGCCATCGGCCCCGGTCCAGGCCTGCAGCAGGTGCTCGAACCCCACGCTGCCCAGCGTCAACCCCGGCCACGCCTCACCGACGATCTGTGCCAGCAGCTCCGCCTCGATGCGTCGCGTCCCCATGTTCCAGCGGGGGAACGCCCGCTGCGGCACGGGCGCCCGGCACAGCACCTTCAACTGGGTATGGCTGCGGGCATTGAGGATGCGCGGGAACACCGAATCGATACCATCCTGCGGACCTTCGAGATACTGCAGGAAGCGTGTACCGTCGAACATCAGCACCCCGGTGACGCCAGCCACGCGATTGAACGCCGTGGCATCGGCCAGCAGGCGGTCAAGATCGGATGTCCGCAGATCGGCGCGGGCATCGCTGACGTAGGCGATCGCGTAGAGCGACATCAGGTGGCTCCCCCCCTGGGAACGATGGTCGGGACTATGGCATGAATGGGCGATACAGTTAAGCACGCCGTGCGATGCCCGGCCGCCGGTGCTGGAGCCCCCGCTGGGCTACAATCGGCGCCGCACTGCAGGCCCGGATGGCGAAACTGGTAGACGCATCGGACTTAAAATCCGCCGACCGCAAGGTCATGCCGGTTCGATTCCGGCTCCGGGCACCAAGGCTTTTGCGACATTCGGCATCTACCATTTCGCTCCGCAATTTTCTCGTCGCTCCGCAACCGCCTCAAAACGCATGATGCCAATCGAGCAGCGCATGACGCATGCGTCCGGATGTCGCGGGTAGATCAGACACCCCGCCGCAGCTGCTGCAGCGCCGCCCTCACCCGCGCCTTCTGAGGATCCCTCGTCCTGGGCTTGGTCTCTGCCGGCGGCTTGCGCGGCTCCAGCGCTTCCTTGATCCGTGTCAGATCCAGCGCCCCAGACTCAGCCAGGCGCCGCGCCTGTTGCTGCTGCTCACGCGTAGGCGGCAGGCCGGGCAGTGGTGGCGGCAGTTGGAACCGCGTGCTGTCCGTCAGCCGAGCGACGGCCTCGCGCAGAGGCAGGTCGGGATAGAGCCTGGCCGCGCACCAGCGCTCGGCGTACCGCTTCGCCTGCCGGACGCTCGCCGCGCGCACTTCCTTCACTTCCCAAAACTTTTGGCCTTCCAGCCATAGGCGCACCCCCGGACCGCCATCGAGTTCGACGCCGGCCGTCTCCCGGCCGTTGTACCAGAGCGCCCAGCGCTCACCGGTCTGGACCCAGCCAGAGGCGATCGGGGTGGTGCGGAAACCGTGGTGGCCGTGCGAAGGAAGCATGGCCGGAAGGATACGACCGGTGGTCGCAGATCCTGCGAACGCGGCGGCGACCTGGCTGAATCGTTCGGGCAGAGTCGATTCATAGTCGACTTTGTGCCGGAACTCGATTGTTAAGGCCTGCATCGTCAGTTTGACGAAATCGTCAATTTGACCGAACTGCAGGGCCGAGCAAGGCTCGGCCCTCTCCGTAATCCGTCCCTGCTTGCGCGGCTCAGGCTTGCAGCACCTGTCGCGCACGGTCCAAGAAGTATTCGCGGACGGAAGGATCATGGATCTTGTCAGCGGCGTGGAAGCTGGCATCTGCCAACCGGGCCTCGTTCGCGACCAGGCTTGCCAGGAACTCGTCAGCGATTTCGCGACTGTGGATTACGAACTTTTCGATCATCTCTATGCTCCGTTGTTGGGAGCGCGGAACGTAGACCCAGCGGCCTCGCGAGTCAACGAAAATTTCATTATTTCGCTATATTTTTCAATGACTTGTAACGCACCCATACCAACAGTGTTATGCGCGCAAGACGGAGCCATAACGCAGGCGCTGAAGGCTATACACGCCCCGGGCACGGCCGACCGGGCTACCCTCCGGCCATGTGCGGCCGATTCGTCCAGCTCCCCGTCGTCAACTTCGGACAGGCCGAGCTGGCTGACCTTGCCCCGGGCCTGGCCGAGATCCAGCCCAGCTACAACCTGGCCCCGACACAGCGGGCGTCGGTGATCCTCGACCGCGGCGAAGGCCGGCAGGTCACCCGGCTGGCCTGGGGCCTGCTGCCGTTCTGGGCCAAGGCCAAGGGCCTGCAGGGCTCGACCATCAACGCCCGCATCGAGACCGTGGCCACCAAGCCGGCATTCCGCACGGCGTTCAAGAAACGCCGATGCGTCATCCCGATGGCCGGCTACTACGAGTGGTCGGTCAGCCCGATCGACGGGAAGAAGGATCCATGGTTCATCCACGCGGCCGAGCCGCTGCTGGCGGCCGGCCTCTGGGAGGACAGCAGCCCGCTGCTGCCCGACGGCAACCTGGGAACCTTCACCGTCATCACCGGGGACAGCAGCGGCGTGTCGGCCGACATCCACGATCGCATGCCGGTGTGGCTGCAGGCCAGCCAGATCGATGAGTGGATGGCAGCCAGCCCGGACGACGCCATGACGATGCTGCTGGCCAGCGAGACGCCGGCGATGGAGGCCTATCGCGTCAGCCGGGCAGTGAACACCCCCCGGAACGATAGAGCCGAACTTCTGCGGCCAGCGGAGCTGGCGACAGGCTGACCCTTCAGGTTGCCACTTGTGGCATGATGCGCGCCTTCCAAGGACGGCACGCCATGAGCACCAGCAGCACCAACCGGTTCCAGTTCGTTGACTCACTGCGCGGCATGGCAATTCTGGGAGTGATGGTCACTCACATCGGCTCGATGACCCTCAATGGCCACCCAGGGGTCGCCGCCTCGCTGCGCAAAATTACCGTACTGGGAGGCATGGGTGTCCCGCTGTTTTACTTGGTCAGCGCCTTCACCATCATGCTTATGTACTCCAAGCGGGTGGGCACCGAGGTCGCACCTGTGGGCTCGTTCTACATCCGGCGAATCATGCGGATCGCACCGGTCTATTGGGGCGGCATCGTTCTCTATGCAGCCTTGTACGGACTGACTGGAAGCCGGGGTTGGCAAGAGGGGCCGGAGCTATGGCATTACCCCCTTCACATCTTCTTCCTCAATATGACAAACCCCTTTACGCCCAGTACGGTCGTGCCGGGCGGTTGGTCCATCAGCAACGAGATCATCTTCTACGCCATCTTCCCGGCCATCTTTGGGTTGGTTAAATCTCCGCGTAGAGCAATTCTGTTCTTTGTAGCGTGCGTCGCTCTAAGCCCCCTTGCTGAACTGCTGGCGCGCTTTCTGGTCCATACCGAGTTCTCTACGGCCATGCCGAAGCAGGCAGAGCACTTCGCTTATCGCTGGCTACCAAATCAGCTTTCCTGCTTCGCTGCGGGATTTGTCTTCTATCATCTATTCTCGCAAGTCAAGACAATCCCGGCCGCACTCACCTCGCGCATCGCAAAAACTGCCTTTGCACTGGCATTGGTAGTCCTTCCGTTAGTCATCCTACCCGCCCGAAAAGGGCCGCTGCAGGAGAACCATCTTTGGATAATGTGGTTCCTTCTGCTCGCAACCACGATGTACCTGTATCAGTGGCCGCTTCTTGTTAACGGCATCCTCGCGTGGATCGGCAAAGTCAGCTTCTCGTGCTACATCTTCCATTTCGCAGTGATTGAATTGGTTCAACGCGCCCTTCCCGAAATGCCCCCCGTTGCCAACTTCAGCACAACTCTGGCGATCACAATGCCAGTGACACTCGGCCTTGCTTGGTTGAGCTACCGGTACTACGAGACTGCATTCATGACAGTTGCCAGCAAGATGGTCGACCGCTACCAGCGCCGGCGATCGGCAGCTTCTACCAACGCTGCCGCACTGTAGCCCACACAGGCCGATCAGCCATTCAACTGGCGCTGGTAGGGGCGCCAGTACTCTCGAAGCATGCGCTTGCCCACGTCGCTGAGCAGTCCACTTGACACGAATGCCTCTCGGCAGATGCCGGTGAATTGGGATCCGCCGTTCTGACCAGAACCTACTCGCTGGACGAACCAGGCCATGCCTAGCCCACTGGGCGCTACTGAGTTACCCGTAGTGCCAGCGAAGGCGGAGACTGACCGTCGAACTCCGTCGACTTCAAGCGCCATCGTCTTGTTGACGAAATCGATTTCTCCGATTGCTAGATAGAACCTACCCGGAACAAGGCCGGAGAAGCCGACCTGTGAGGCCGCTTGACTCACTGCGCTATGACGCGCCGTCAGCACCAGCGAGTTGGCCGATGAAAGCATGAACTTCAACATTGGCGTGGAGGTCCCGGTCGGGCTACCGCCCAGAATCGTCTTGCCTGCCCCGTAATCCTCGCCCTCGCTACCGGCCGCTGAACCGACAAGAGCAGCGATCGTCAACGCCGAGCGGCCTCCGAACAGGGTCGCTCCTGTCAGCCCGGTCGCCGCGTCTACAATCCCATATCCCGTCAGATTTGCAGCCGGCGTTGCCCGGTCCCCGGCCAGATAGGCTTGCTCGTGCAAGGACTGCTGCTTCATGCACCCCTGAAGCGCCGGGGACGAAAGCCCATAGGCCGCTTGAGTCTCGTAATCGATCAACGCTGAAACACTGCCACCGGCGTCGGCGACGGCCTCTGCACCGATCCGGGTGATCATTCCGCCTCGTGGAAACGGGATGTCGTTGAGAGTGATGCCGCCGCCAGGCAGCGCTGAATCGCGGAAAGAAATGATGCTCGTCACAGAGAAGCCTCCACGGCGTCAAAGTAATAGGAGAGAAAGTTGTAGTAGCGGCCAACCAGGTATACGAACTCCGGACGCGCCTTCCAGTGGATCCGACCGTCCGACCAGAAGTACTCCATGAGCACGGTGGGTCGCGCCAGCTTCTGGTCACTTCCAGCTCCAGAAGCGATCTGGGTGGATACCCATGTGGCGCCGCCATCCGTACTCTCGAACTTTGTTAGCTCGGAAGACTGAGGACCTCGGTTCCAGGCGGCAGCAATCACCGTGTATGGGCCAGCAATGCACATCCCTGCGAAGTACGCCTGCTGGTTCGTCAACTCCATCGGGTTTCCAGCAGAGCCCTCAGCTCCAATCTGCGTAACCACAGGAGCGCCGCCATCCGCAACGCGAATGTGTTTGAGATTCCCGCTCCACTCCGTCTTTTCGAAGTCGACTACAGCAAACTCGAGGACGCCCTCGCTGGTTTCTTGCATATCGAATAGGCGCTTGAATCGCCCAGCCGATGGCGTGTAGATCACGGACAGGCCCATTGGAGAATACGGGTCGAATGCACCGGTCGCGAACGCGTCCGCAGCAATCGTGTTTCCTTGCCAATCACGAAGACTTCTGTCAGCAAACAGGTATCGCATGTAAAGAACGCGCTGGTCCAGACCGTTGTTCGGATGCTGCTGAATGCCGATGTGTAGACCAAGGCCGTCGAGCGTCGGCTTCGTCATCATGTACAGGTCGTCGCCGGCGATGAATCGTGCAGCGTGTACCGAATCCATCTCATCTGCGCTTCGATAGATCATCCAAACTGCAGACGATGAGCCTCCCTGGCGACTGAAGGCTATGATCTCATTCGGGTTGAACGGATTGCGATGGACCTGCGCGTAGCTCATCGTGTCTGCCATCGATACCGTGCGTACACCCCCAATACCCGCAGCATTGGTGGTGGGGGAGCGCCAACAGCGCAATCGACTGCCTGCCAGGGAATGGTCGGCCTGCATTACCAACACCGGATTCTTGGCGTTTGGCCTTGGGTCAAGCGCAACCGCTGGTGCATTGTGATCGTCGGTCTGATATCCGGACTGGATGAATTGCTGGCGACCAAATTCGTACTGCATCCATGCCGCGGATCCAATTCGCTCGTTGACCGATAGACCGCCAAACCATTCGGGCGATGCACTGCCCTGCGCTACTGATCCAAGCCACTTGCGCCCGTTCATTGTGCAGAAGGTTGGAAAGACCCACTGGTTGTAGGCGGCGTCGAAGATTCGTTGCCGATCGTGCGCAGCGCCGCTGAGGACGGTCATGGGACTAGCCGACGGAACGGGCTCGGACAGAAAGTCGATATCGTCCCCGAGGGCATGACGGTATCCAGTTACGCGACCTCCGTGCAACGTCACCTGCTCGACTCCAGGAATCGAGATGTCGTCCCTGACAGCCATCTCGATACCGTCGCTCATCGACATGTTGGGCATACGCCGACGACCGGAAGCATCGAGTGCTACCAACACGTCCCCGCCTTCCGTCACGAGAATTGCCGTCGCGCCGGTCTTCCCACCGGTGGTGGTGTTATCGGCCTTCAAGGACACTACGTCACGCGCCCTCCACCGAAGCCCACCCGCGGTCATGACATACCGCCCCTGATTAGGGACCTCAGTTCCAGTTACGGGATCAATGTGAACGCCCACGTCACCGATAACAGCGACCTGGCGGTTCACTGGAATCTGCCCTGCCCCGGCGGCAGCGGCTGCTGCCTCCCACGTCGGGAACTCGATCGTGCTGCCATCGGCCAGAAACTTCTGGAAGTCGGTCTCGATCCCAGTCCAGCTCTTTCGTGTCTGACCCCTGCGGTCTACCCACGCCACTTCGGGGCCGTTGATGCCCGCATCAAGGTTCTCGGCGTTGTCGTACAGATCCAGGGGCGAGTTCGAGCCCACCGGATTGCCGGTGTTGTACTTGGTCATCTGGGTGCGTCTCCAGGAGTGCTACGGCGCTGTGGCGTCGTCGTATTGGTAGAAGGCGGGGTCGTATTGCAGGGCGGTCAGCTCTACCGAGCCGTCCTCGCCGGGCGTGAGGTCGGCCAGAACGGCGTCGTACCCAGCGCGCGTGCTGTCGCAGAAGATCAGCTCCGGCGGGTCAATCGTCGGGTCATCCATGATCCAGGTGTTGAACGCGTGTTCACCCGGCAAGGCGGAGGCAGCGACGGTGAGGCGGTGGTCATCCACGCGCGTCGGGACGATCACATTCGACAGCGTGCCGTCCTGGAAGCGCACCAGGCAACGAGGCGCCGGCAGGCTCCAGTCCAGGTACTCGCCCACCTCGATCAGCAGCTGGGTTCCGTCAAGCCGTGCCGATTCGATCATGGCGCTGATGGTGCTCGATCCCGGAATGTCGTCGAACAGCTTCACCCGATCGCCGTACTGATAGACCAGGCCCATCATTTCCGTCTTGGTCTTGTAGGTGAGCCGCTGGCCTTGGTGCTTCATCAGGCGTCGCATGCCGATCCGATACGCGCGATCGCGTGTTCCAACGCCCTGCAGCTCGTAGGTCTCCACCTTCCACGGCTCAGCCACACCGGGTAGCCGGCATTGCACCGTCTCGGATGCCCACGTCACCTCATCGATGTAGGTGACGTCCACGCCGTCATAGTCATCCGGCCCAGGCGAGATGAAAGACGTGGTCAGCGGCTCCAGCTGGCGCTGCGGCGAGATACCGCCGCGCCAGGCCTTGACCCCTTCCCTGCCAGCCGAGCACATCGAGTCGATCAGCAGGAAGTAGCCCATGCCGGACTGCGCTGCCAGCTGCAGCATGTCCAGAGCGCTGGTCCCGGACTTCTCCGCGCTCAGGTCGAAGAACTCCCCCCGCGGCGTCCAGTAGGTTTCCTCCAGGTGCTGCAGAGTATCCATGTCGATCTGGTCGCTCGGCAGGCCCAGGGAGCGCATCACATGAATCATCGCGCCACTGATGCTGCGCGCGGCACCTTCGTCGTACAGGCGCGTGGCCTCGACGTTGAACCGCCTGTCCGTCTGGGCAGCCAGCTTCGTGCCGGTGGTCACCGTAAGGCCAATGGTGGTCAGGTCGTCGTAGCGTGTCGGCCGCTGCGGGAGTCGTGCGCGCAGCCCCTGCCAGAAGCACGCGTCCCGGGCCGAGTTGCCACCACGCTCGGTGACGCGCCGCACGCGCACCTCAATCTGCCCCGGCGTCACCAGTTCGATCCGCTCAGTGAAGCCCAGCGCGTCCTCGGACGTTGCCGTATAGACGTGAGTGCGCACAGACCATGCGTCGCCAGATCCGAAGACCCGCCAGGCCACCCGCACCGTCACAGTGAACGTGCGCTTGTTGCCCTTGTCCGTGTACCAGATCAGGCCGCCCGGAAAGTTGAAGTCGTACTCAAACGCGTCGGTGGTCTCCCCACTCGGGCACACCAGGAACGGCCCGAGCCATTCCTCTCCCTCCTGGAATCCGGTCGCCCGGTAGTCGGTTGCCGTGCGGGTGGTCCAGCCCGGCCAGCCGGTATCGATTACTCCCCCCTCGGTCAGGCGCTGCACTGTCAAGGTGAGGCCGGACACCGAGTCGATGCGGTACTCACTCTGACCGCGCGACATTGCCAAAGACACAGTGCCCGGGGGCAGACCACCGAACGCGGTGCCGGTGGCGCTGTCATACGCCAGCGTCACCCGCGGGAACGTTGCCGGCGTCCCGCCCGTGGTTGCCTCGCCTGGCGTGGCGGTCGGGCTGCTGCCGAACACGGCCGCCGGCAGGCCGCTGTAGGTGATGCTGCCGCCGACATAGGGGCTCGACGCCTCGGCAATGGTCACCACACCGCCAGACTGGGTTGCCACCAGGCCACTGTCCACGAGCTGGTCGTTGATTGCAGTCAGCAGCACGCCGATGGCGATGTAGTCGGCCACCAGGGCGATGCTGTAGGTCGTCCCGCGCCAGGTGATCCCGAAGGTGACAGGAGAGCCGCTGAAATCGAAGCTGGTGGCTGCCGCAGATCCAGTCACCCGCGCCGGACTGCCGCCCTCACCAGGCACCGCCGGAGACCCGGGAACGTAGGTCGCTACGAAGAGCGCATAGTCCGCGCTGTTGTAGGTCAGCAGCACCGGCATTCCCACGTAGGGAGCGAGCTCATCCACCGCACTGCCGGCGATGATCGAGTACAGGCCGCTTGTGGTTGCCGTGAACGTGGCAGCCACCTTCAGGGTCAGCACCGCGCCAACCGTCCAGCTGGCAGGCACGGACGTCGCAGGGCGCTCCTTCCCATCTGCGTCGGTGACGGTCGCGTTGTTCAGCGTGATCACATTGCCGGACACCGTTGCCGAGTCCGCGTTGATGCCTGTAGCCACGTCCGCCGTTTCGCTCAGATCCAGACCCGCCGTTCCCGAAGCCGTCGCGCCAACCTCGGTTGAGTTGACCCAGTTCTCGGAGCGAGCGTCTCCGCCGACGTCGGTGCCCGGTGGATAGATGGTCATCTCGACATCGCTCCCGAAGGAGCTGATCGGCGTATTCCCAAGCCGCGCGGAACCCACCGGAATGATGTGCCTGCCCTTGCCGACGCAGACGAACATATGGGTTCGGTAGGTGTTGCCGCCGACGAACCGTGAGACCGGCTGCACCAGATAGTCGGCCCACACCCGGCAACGGCCCATCACCTCGCGGATGGGGCTACCCAACCGCGCAGAATTCGCCCGCGCGGTGTCGAGGCTGAGGCTATCGCCTTGCCCGAACCGGCTTCCTGATGGCAGGTTTGACGCCATGTAGATGGCGTAGGCCGCGACGACGGCAACCACGACCCAGTACACCACTGCGGCGGCACCCTCGTAGTGAGGGACTGGGTAGATACGGACATCTGCATCCGCATCGATCCATGTCGAGCCCCATGCCTCTACGGGTACGGTAGCACCGTCAACTTCTACCTCGATTGGCTGCTCACCATCGCCGGTGTATCCGCGCACCTTTGACCGCAGCCAGCTGTCGACGGTTACCCGGCCGTGTTGGTGCGTTTCCAGCGCCTCGCCGGGCATCCGCGAAGGGAACACCCGGATCACGCGTAATACTCCACCCGGTTGAAACGGCGTTCGAAGCGCGCCACCGGCAGCACGGTCACGTTCCGGCCATCGTTGCACTCCAGCGTGCACATCCGGCCCTCAACCTCCACCAGCACGGCCACATGCGTCACCATGCTGCCTTCGTAGCAGAACGCCACAGCGCCCTCCACAAGGTCGCTGCCGGCGTGCTGCAGGACGGCCTGCTGCGCCAGCTCAGGCAGGTCCTCACGGGTGGCGCCGGGATGCTCGTCCCAGGCCGGGAGGCCCAGGTCGCGGCGGACCTCGTTGACCACGCCATAGCAGTCCAGCTCGGGGAACACGCGGCCACCGCTGACCCAGACCACGTCCAGGTACTTTTCCAGATCGATGCTCATGAGATGTAGCGAAGCCCAGGATGTTGGGAAAGGTTGAAGCGATCGCGAGGCCACGCGGTGTCGAGGATGTTCATGAACCCGGCGGTCACCTGGACCTCCGTGGCCGACCACTGCCCGCCCTTGATGACCATGGACAGAGGGCGCTTGATGGGAGCCAGCAGATCGCTGCTGAGGTAAACCCGCAGGGTGACTGTCATCGCTTGCTTCGACGCCAGTGCTGCACGGATTCTGCTGCTCACCACACCGTCGATGTTGGTCAGCGCAAAACGCAGATCCTGGACGCCGTCCGCGTTTCGGGCGGGCTTTGCCACGTCCATGCCGCAGGCCTTGAAAGTGACTGTCTCGCCTGTCTCCAGCACCGCCCGCAGATCCTCCCAGCCCTTTGTCAGGTAGTAGGTGTCGCTGCCGGCCGAGATAGCCAGCGTCTCGTGCTCGATCTCGCTGCCCCCGGAGACATACAGCCGTTCCAGAATGCTCATGGCTGCGGCCACTCCCTGTTTGCTGCCAGATCGATCACGCTGGCCCGCAGGAAGCCGTCCGGGAACTCCGTCCACCCGTCCGCAAGAAGCGGACGCAGGTACAGCTCAAGCGGCGCAGTGAACATCCACAGGTTGCCGTTGGTCAGCGTGGGCCCGTCGTAGATGTCGGTGAACCGGGCTTTGTAGTAATCCATGCCCAGAGGACTGCGAAGCCGGCACGCGAACCACGCGACACCATCCGACAGCTGTTCCTGAAACCACTTCTCGAACAGCGCAGCCTGCTGGTCGTTGAGCAGCCATCGCACCTCCGTCTGGCTTGGCGTGGCTGTATAGGCGCGCCGTGCCAGCGAGCGCCCGCTCACAAAGGTTGATCGGATCAGTGGCGACACGTGGCGCAGGCCATACCCCTCGCGCAGAGGCTCCGGCAGCCACTTCGGCTGCATGATCAACGCCATTAGCCGACCTTCCTTCTGACGTTCCAGTTCGACCGCATCGCACGTGACTGTGGCCCTGTGCCTGACGTGGTGTCGGCAACGCGGTCCTGACGTGCCAGCATCACCGCCCGGGTTACGGTCTGCTCCTGCATCAACCTCTCCCGCTCGCTGATGGAGCCGTTCACATTGAAGTTGAACTCGTAGTTGTCGCCGCGCCCGCCGCTGACCGAATCTCGCGAGACCCGATCCAAGGTCGCATCCAGCTTCGCGCTGGTCGCTGCGGTGGTTACCCGCTCGCCCTTCTGCAGCAACCAGGTGCCTGTCTCGGGCACGCTATCAATACCGTCGTGAGCCATACCCACGGCAGATACCTCACCGACGAGATTGGCAACAGCCGCAGCTGCGGCGGCCATTGCAGCCAGGTTTGCGGGGAACGGCAGGCCGCTCGAAAGCGCCGAGCTGACAGCATCCTTTGCGGCGAGGGCAGCCTTGGCCACCGAGAACGCCTTGCTGATCGCGAAAGCAGCCCGGTAGATGCCAGACTGCTCGCCGAATCCAGCGCGCATTACACCCGCGACGGCAGACAAGCCCTGCTCCGCAGCTGTCAGGCCCACCTGCCACCTAGCCTTGTCCAGTTCGTCTAGCCTCGCCTGATGCGTGGCGGCCAACGCCGCCTCCTGGCTGTCCCATTGATCATTCAGATCAGCACGGGCCTTCCTGTACTCATCCAAGGCCTCAAGCTGCGCAGCGTACCGCTTGTTCTCCTCCTCGACAGCCTTGTCGATCTTGGAGAACTCACCGCTGGCGCCACCGTACAGAGCGTCCGGGCCGCGGTACTCGCTACCCATCGATCCGCCCACCTGCTCGATCGCCTTCCCGGCTACCTTCGCGAACTCTGGGTCGTTTGCGGCGCCCACGGCAGCGGCAGCCTGCAGAACCTTCAGTCTGTCGCGCGCCAACTCAACGCCCAAGGAATCCTTCTTGTTGAGCTCTTCCTTCAGCTTGACGAACGCCTCAGTTGCCTTAGCAGCTTCCTCGTTCGCTGACTTCACCCCTGCCAGCCTATCGATCTCCGTCGCCAGCGCGCGCAGTCGCTCCTGCTGGGCTGCGTTCAGGCCCTGGAGGCTGCCCTGGACCATTTCAAAGTTCAGGCGCTGCAGCTCGGTGGCCCTCCCCGACCGATCTGCACTGGTATCGAACAGCTCGATCTGACGCCGCAACTGCAGCCCGGCCGATTCATAGGCCTGCTGCAGCTGCTTCTGAGCGGCAAGACGCTTCTTCGCGTTCTCAGCGTCGGCAGCGGCCGCAGTGGCCGCAGCGCGAGCGGCGGCGTCGCCGGTGACTCCATCCGGAACAGACGCAGCAGCAGTGGCTGCTTTAGCGGCCTGCTCCATCATTCGCTGGCCCTCGGCCAGCTTCCTCTGCTCCGCCTCAATCTCGCCACGCAGGCGCTGAATCACCGTCTCTGGACGCGACAAGAGGTCCGATGGGATCAGCTCACTGGCGTTGAGCGTCGAGAGGCCAAGCGTACGCCGACCGTTCTGCACGGCATCGATCGTCCGCTGCAGGCGCTCGATACGCTCCTGAACGCGAATCACATCGGTGGCGTCTGGGCCGTTGAAGCGGGCCGACAGCTCTTCGGCGACGAATTTCGCCACGTTGCCGGTGGTGGCCGCGAACTGCGCCAGCGTTCCGATTGCCTCGACCGCGCCGGAGATCAGGTTGTTGAATCCCTCCCTCGTGGCGGGATCGTTCAGCGTGGCGATCAGCTCGTTGACCGCATCGGTTGCGCCACGGAGACTGCCGTCGCCGGCAGTAGTGATGTCGTTGAGAGTATTCCCGAGCGCCTGCAGGGCGCCTCCGAAGGTGTCCCGAGCGGCCTGCGCGGCGCCAGCGTAGGACTCTTCGAGGATCTCCAGGATCATCACCTGGGCCTCGCCTTCCTTGCCGGCCTTCACCAGCTCGTCGATCGTGCCGCGCACTTCCTTTGTGAAGGCGGCGCCGAACCCCTGCTGCGCCAGAGCGGCGGCAGCCTTGCTGGGCGATTCCAGTGCACGGCCGATGGTCTCCGCCGACTGGGTAACGCTGATGCCGAGTCGTGCTGACTGATCGATGACCGCCTGCATGGCGCGGGGGATGTTGGAGGCCAGGATGCCCGAGTAGGACAACAGGCGGGTCTGCGCCTCCACGATCTCGCCACCACTGAACGTGGACTTGCTGGACAAGGTATCAGCCATGTCCAGCAACTGCTGGCGGGTGTATCCGGCCGCTCCTCCCGTTGAACGGATGATGGCGTCAAGCTGTGCCACTTCTCGCTCGGCCGCAATGGTATTGCGACCGATCATCACGACCGCCGCTGCGATCGCCGTGCCCAGCGCAATGCCAGCGAGCTTCGCCTCTGCTTCGACCTTCTTGCGCCACTTCTCTGCCCGGCGCTCGGACTTGTCCAGGCCAGACGCAAAGCCGCCGACCTCGGCGATCACGTCGATGGTCAGCGTACCAAGGGACCGGGACATAGCTCTCTCTACAGCGGGGGCTGGCCGGCGGCCAGCCAGGTTGATGTGCACCCTATGGCGGGGCTACCACTGCTTCATCGCCTCCTCGAGGCTGATGGGCTCGGCATCCACGTGGGGCATGAAGTCGGTGGGCTTGAACGCCGCGCTGCCTGGCTTGCGGTTCGAGTTGGCGAACAGCGCGGCCAGCATCCCTGTCGCTGCATCCATCCGGCTGCCCAGGTTCAGGCTGCCGCGACGGGCTCGATAAACGCTCCAGAGCTGGAACTCCCGGATGGAGAGGCGCTCCTTCGCCTCCCCGATGCTGCGGCCGCCAATCCCGTTCAGGACCAGCTCGCACCACAGCTCATCCTCCGGGGTCAGCTCGTAGCTTTTCCCAGGTTGTTCACCTCGCCGATGGCCATCAGCAGTGCCACCGACAGGTTGCCGTCCAGGGCGCCGCGCTCCGGATCGGCCTCGCCGGTGATATCGGCAACGGTGAACACTGCCTTGCCGTCCTGGTCGCAGATGCTGGCCGCGATGCGGCCGGCAACGCCGTCGTGCTTGTTCGTGGCCGACAGCACGTCCGACACGGCCGCCTGGAAGCCCAGCGGCCGCACGTACACCGTAGCGGTCAGCTCCTCGTCGCCCTGCTTCCAGCGGATTTCCTTCTCCACCGGGCGGCCGGTGAACGCGCCGACCTTCTGCAGGCCTGCCACGCTCAGGTTGACCGCGCGGGCGGTGGCCGGCTTCTTGGCTCCCCGGCTCACGGCGTTTCGGCCTTACGCAGCCAGACGCCCGAGCCGCTGCGCTGCATGGTCGCCGCGGTGGTGACCACCGCATTGCCCTGGAAGTCGAACGGGAAGTCGCTCACGTAGGCCTGGAAGGTGTACCAGGTGCGGGTGTTGGGCAGGACCAGCTCGGCCACGGTCGAGCGCTCTGCCGTCGCCGCGGCACCTGTGCCAGCGCCGCCGCTGAATGCAACGGTGGGAACACTGGTGTACCCGGTGCCGGGGTTGGTGATGTTGACGCCGATCACCGAGCCGGAATCAACGATGGCCGTGGCCGTCGCGCCGCTGCCGCCACCACCGGTGATGGTCACGGTCGGCGCCGACGTGTAGCCGGTGCCGCCGTTGGTCACTTCGATGTTCGAGATGCTGCCGACCTGCTGGACGGTGGGTTCGATGTCCACCCCATCGGACCAGCCGATGGCCCACTGGATCGGATCGCCGCCGTCCTCCTGTTCCGCCAGCTGCCACATCAGATAGTGGCTCTCGTTCTTCGGGTCGGCGTTGATGGTCACCGAGGCCTGGCCGGGAGTTCGCAGCCCCTTCTTGTAGGTGCGAGTATTGGTCTCGGACAGACAGGTGTCGTCGATGTTGTCGGCCGGCGCGGTGCCAGGGTTGAACGCCGTGATGCACTCGATCTCGCGGACAGTGCCGTTGATCAGGCCGTACAGCTGGGTTCCTTGGGTCAGGATGCTCATCGTTTCTCCTGCGGGCAATAAAAAGCCCCGCAGTGCGGGGCGTGGGTGGGGATGTAGCGGGCGTTACCGAGGGACCAGCCAGTCCACATCGAATGACAGGCGCAACAGCTTCGTTTCGGGATCAAGCATCTGGCTGCCCCAGCGCGTGATGTACCCGCGAGGTTCGAAGGCATCGCGCAGTGCGGTGGCGCCCTGGACCAGTGATGCTTCGTCCTTCGCATACACGTCGACCTGCGTGGTCAGCGCGTCCACGTCAGGGCGCTGGGCCAAGTAGTTCTCTGGGCTACCACTGACTGTCTGCCATACCGCATAGGGCAGCGCAGGCGGATTTTCGATCAGGCCGAACGGATAGACGCGGGTCGGTGCGTCGCCGAAGGCCAGCCGCACCGGTGTGGAGGCGATGCACAGCGGGAAGATCGGGGGGATCATGTCGCCCCCTGCTTGGCCAGCACGCGGTCCAGCGCCTGGTTGAAGCTCCGCGCGAATACGTCGACTGCCTTCTGGCCGGCCTGATCCGGCACTGGCCTGAAGATCGGCTGCGCAGGCATCTTCGAGGTGCCGAACTCCAGCAAGCGCCAGTACCAGGTGATACCACCAGGGTTACTCGTCCCCTGCTGAGCGGCGCGGCCGGCCTGGGCGCCACCGAGAACGCCGACACGGAACGCCAGCACACCGTCCTGCTTGAACGCGCGTCCATTCCAGCGCACCGCGACGTTCTTCCAGATTGCGGTCTCGGTCTCGTGGTCATCCACGCGGCGGGCGTTGCTCTGCGCCTGGTCGCGCAGCACGTTGGCCGCGCGGCGCAGGGCCGCACGCCCCCCCTTGTAATTCACCTCTCGCTTTACCTGCGCCATCTTGTTGCGGATGCCGTCCAGGCCGCTCACGTCGAATCGGATGCCATCAGCCATCGTTGACACCCTCGCTGCACGGAAGCGTGAGGTACTCCAGGCCACTGACCGGGTCGGGCAACACGCCATGGATGTTCAGCACCTTGCCTCGGAACAGCACCCGGCACTTGTCGGTCACGCCTTCGCGGTGGCGGATGGTCACCCGCAACGTGACCTCGCTGTCCACCGCCTTGGCTGCCACGAACTCGCGGGCCGACAGCGGCGCCACTTCTGCCCACACATCGGCCAGCGGCTCCCAGCTGACGGTCTGCGCGCCGGTCGCACTCGACTGCCCGTAGACCTGACGCTGCAGCTGCACCCGGTGGCGCAGCCGGCCGGCGGCGATCATCGCGGCTTCCCGCTCAGGTAGTTGCCCGACCCCGCCTGTTCCGCCTCGGCGCCCTCGCTGTCGCAGAGGTAGTCCACCAGCCGATTAACCGCCTTGGCGTTCTCCATGTCGGCCTTGGTCTTTTCCTGCAGCGCCGCCACCAACTGGTGCGTCGCCTCGGTCTGGGCTCGCAGCGCGGCCAGCAATTCGCTTTGCTCGTTCATTCGCTTCTCGCATCCATTTCATGAGCCAGGCGCGACGCCGCGCGCAGCCGGAGCAGGCCACTTCAGACGCCGAGCCCGACCCGGTACGGCCACAGCAGGCTCCGGGGACCATCCTTCATCTCGGAGACGATCGTCCCGGTGATGACGCTTTCTCGGTTGGCGTAGAGATGGCCGAGCGTAAGCAGGATCGCTGCACGAATTGAGTCGTTCACCACCATGGGCTCACAACCGGCCGTACCGGCCAGAACTGCGGCCGCCATGCTGGCGGCGTCAGGGAACACCTTCCGGTTCATGAACTCCTGCGCCGCCTCCTCAGCCGCGCCGCCGTATAGCTCCAGCATTGCGTCGTCGGCGCTATCGGCCCGGCAGTGCTGCCGGGCCTTCTCGATGGTGATCAGCTGCATGGCTCAGGCCTGGGCTGGCGTCGCCGCCTTGATGGCGGTTTCGATGGCATCGATCACGGTGGCACGGGCCTTTT
This sequence comes from Stenotrophomonas sp. TWI169, assembly GCF_039674705.1. NCBI lineage: Bacteria > Pseudomonadati > Pseudomonadota > Gammaproteobacteria > Lysobacterales > Lysobacteraceae > Stenotrophomonas > Stenotrophomonas sp. TWI169. Next base: position 112,804 of record NZ_JBDJOB010000006.1, read on the forward strand.
CGCCTTTGGCGCGCTCAGCAGCTAGCGCGGCTTCGAGGGTGGCACGATCAGTAACATCGGCCAGCGCGGCGATGACCTTCTCGACCTTCTGCCGCACCAGGGCTGCGCCAGGTTCGGGTGCCGTCGGAGCCACCTTGTTGTCCGGCGCGGGAGCCATCTTGTTCGACGGCAGCGGTGCGGCCTTCCCTTCGGCTCCTTGCGGAGCGATCAAGCCCAGTATCAGCAGCTCCTTTGCACGCGTATCCGGCCCGGTCCAGGGCTTACCGCGCTTCTGGTATCCCCCCTCGGCGTTGGGGTCATTGAACCCCTTCTTGGCGATGTACTTCATGGAATTCTCCTGTGGCGGGCCAGAAGACCCGCTACTTACTTGCACCAGCAGAGGGCCCTATTTACGGGGTCGGATCTTCGAAGGTGCCGTGCACGAAGGATTCCGGGCGATAGACAGCCAAGGCCAGGCGCTCCTCAGCGCGGATGGTCACCATGTTCTTGCGGAAGTTGTCGCCGTCCTCGGTGGAGACTTCGACGGCAGCATCCTCACGGTCGAAGACCTGGGCTGCGATATCGAACGCACCAACCAGGAATTCGCCCTCCGGCACTGCGGTGGAGTCCACCACCGGAAGCTTCCACATGCGCGGCTGACCACCCTCCACCACGTTCACCCAGATGTAGCGACCCTGCTCGTCCTTCTGCAGCTCGATGTCCGCCCAGTCCACCGGGTTCAAGGCGATACCGCTGGCGCGGTACTCCGCCACGCGGACCTGCAGGATCGCGCGACGCAGGATGTCAATCTTGGTGTCGCCAGCCTTGCGCAGGGCCTCGTTGAACGCCGTCGCCTGGGGGATCAAGCCGAGCAGGTTCTGGCCGGTGCCGTCGCCTGCCAGCAGCTGGGCTTCTTCCACGTACTTCAGGCCGTAGATGGCCCGGCCGTTGATGTAGCTCTGCAGCAGCGGAACATCGGCCAGAACCTGCTTGGAAGCCAGGAACCAGTGGGCCAGGGTCTTGACCGTGGTGGTCTTCAGCTCGAACGACAGGTCGGACTGCGGCTTCAGCGCGGTTTCCGCCACCGGTGCCGCCATGTTCTGGAAGCCCGATTCCTGCACGAACTCGATCGCGTTGGAGCCCGTGCGACCCGGCATGATGAGGTCGCGGATGGTGAAGGGGCGATCCGGGCCGGCAATGACTCCCGGAACCCGCGTCGGCTGAATGGCGGCGCCCACGCCACCAGTGCCAGTGGTGGCGCTGGTGATCGCGGTTACCGCCTTCAGGTTCATACGGGCGATGCCACGCCCCTTGGCAACCAGGTCGTTGAAGCCCTCCTGCTCGGTGAACTGCTCACCGATGCTCTTGAGGTCAACGGGATCGTTGGCCGAGAGGCGACGCGCCAGCTTCTGTTCCACTTCGAGCAGGCGAGCATTGATCTCGATGCCCCCCTTGGAAAGCAGTTCCAGCACGCCCTTGGTGTCGTCCAGGATCTTGCCGTGCTCCTTGATCTCGTTGCTGGCCTTCTCGGCGAACACCTTGATCTCGTTGTCACGTTCGTTCAGCTGGTTGATGAGGCCCTTCAGTTCCAGCGTGTCGTCCAGGGTCTGGGCGTTCTTCATTTCGCGGCCAATCGAGTTGGCCAGTGCGGTGTAGCGGGACATATGTGTGTTCCTCAGAAAGTCGGGAGGGTGAGCCGCCCCAGAACCGGGACAGCCGTGTAGTCTTCAGTCGCCTTGCTCCCGGACTCGCTCCGGTCCAGCAGATGCTTCAACCCGCGGTTGGCGATCACCGCAGATTGGCTTTTCGAGAACCCTGCCTCACGCAGGATCTGCTCAAACTCAGGCATGGTCGGCAGCGACCCATGTGCCAGCTTCGACTTGATGGCATCGATGCGGGCGTCATCGTTTGCCGGGAAGGTGACCAGGCTGATTTCCACCAAATCAACCTTCTTGAGCGTGCGCACGCGCTCCTTTTCATCCCAGCTGTCCTCACGGACGTAGTAGCCGATGGACAGGCCCGACACCGCGCCGGCCTTCATTAGCGCGTGCGCCTCCTTGGCGCGGGCCACCCCGTCGATGATGAGCTGGCCCTCGACCTTGAGCCCGTGCGCATCCTCCACCAGGCCGGTGTACACCCCGATTGGCTCACCGCTGCGGTGCTGCCACAGCACCGGCACCGGCCGGCCCTTGGATTTGATCTCTGCCAGGCTCTCGCTGAATGCTCCAGGCGCAACCACCTCGCGGTAGGAATCGACCGTGCCGAACACCGAGCCGTAGCCAGAGAAAAGGCCGTCATCGCTGACGGCCTTCACGGAGAGATCAAAGTCCCTGATCTTCAGTGCTGCGCTTTTTCGATTCATGTCGTCTTCCCGTCGTCAGATTGCAGCCAAGCCATCAGTGCCGATCGGGCCTGCTGGTCACCTGTGTTGGAGCCCAGCATGTCGATGGGCAGGAGGTTGGATTGCACAGTCAGTTCAGCGGCCTTGCCACCCTTACGCTCGAGGTTCTCGCGCTCACGACAGTCGTCTCGCGAGTAGATGCCGTTCTGTACCATCGTGCTGTAGAAGGAGGCCCTGGCCGCACTATCGGCCCGCAGGAGGCCCTCCACCGCGAACTCGGCGAAGTACTTGGCTCGTTCGACAGGAGCCATCAGATCCTTGCGAATCGACTGTTCGATGCGCCGCAGCCACGGCGCAAGGGAGAAGGTCAAGAACCCGATCATCTGTTGCTCGATTCCCGTGCCCCAGCTGGTGGATTTCTCCGCGTGCCCTACCATGAACGGGGGAACGCCAAACCACCTGCAGATTTCCTCAACGTTGAAAGCCCGGGTAGCCAGTAGCTGAGCATCTTCCGGATTCATGGGAACCTGCTGGTACTTCATGCCAGCCTCAAGCAGCATGGTCTTACCGGCATTCATCGCCCCCGCAAACTCGGCTTGCATGTTCTCGCGGAAGGTGGCCCTGTTCTTTTCGCTTAGGATCTGATCGGTGGTCAGCACGCCCCCAACGTTCATCCCGTTGGCGAACACCTTCGACGACGCCTCGTCTGCGGCCATGGCCGCGCCGAAAACTTGGGCGCCGGCTTGGATGGAAGAGATCCCCATCGACCCGTCCGTACTGAAACCACGGATGTGCCACATTCTTTCTTCGGAGATCACGCGCTGACGACCATCGGTGCCCGAGTACCGATACTCAAGCTCACCGGTTGAAAGTCGCCTAACAGCCATTCGCTGTGGCTGCAGAAACTCCAGATTCACCAAGCGTCCGGAGCTGAGCGTCTTCTCTGCGTAAGCATTTCCCCAAAGGAGCAGGCTCACCATGACGACCTCCCAGAACTGCACAGCTGTCATGTCAGCATTTGGCTGGTTGTGCAGGATCTCGTAGAGGGGGTGGTTGTTGGCTGCCACCCTGGTGCCATCGGGCTTTCGTTCAAAGAACCCAACCGGAAGTGTTGCGATGACCTGGGCGAGCAGCCGCACACATGCCATGGCCGCAGACAGCTGCAGAACCGTGCGCTGGTTCACGGTCTTTCCAGCGCTTGAACCACCGCCGGACCATGCAGCCCAGAACGCTTCATCGGCGAGGCCGATAGGCACCCCGAGCCACCGGAGAACCGATGACTTGATCCTGCCGGGACCCTTCTGCTTTGCGTCCTTCGTCATCTTCACACCACGATTGGATTTGAGAAGAAGCCGTCCAGGTCGCCCTGGCCATCTTCAGGAGTAATGGATAAGCCAATCGCCATCAGCAGCGCGGTCATGTCGTCGATCTTTTCGCTCGATCGCTTCTTGTCGGGGGCCATATTCATGTTCTGGTCCCGCCGCGCCACCAGGTTCGACGCACACCAGGTCAGCACCGGGTCTCCGTCATGGACCAGGCGCTTGCTCACATAGGCGCGCTCAAGCTCCTGCATGGCTGGGTGGTATGACTTCGGCCCCTGAATGAACTGGACCATCGGAACACCGGCGGCTAGCAGCCGGCCGACAACCTCTGTCGCGTTCCAGCTATCGAAGGCGATCGACTGCACGTTGAAGCGAGCAACAACGTCCAGGATCGACCTTTCGATGTGAGCGTAATCGGTGACCTCTCCCTCAGTGGTTTCGAGGTGCCCCGAGGCGACCCAGCCCGCGTAGGGGACAGTCCCTCGCTCAGTCCGCTGCTTAACCGCCTCCTCTGGAACCCAGCGACGGCCCCAGGTGATGATCTTTCCATCCACGCGCCAGACCAGCCGGAACGATGTCAGGTCGCTGGTGCTGGCCAAGTCCAGGCCGCCCCAGCATGGAACGTCCTTCAGCGCGTCTAGGTCGACAACTCCAGTGCAGGACGCCCACTTGCGGAGCGCCACCCAGCCGTTTGCCGCGGAGGCCGGCCGATTCAGCCGCTTGATCTGGAACTCAGCCAGCTTGGAAGGCATGGCCTTTGCCTCGACCGCCTCCTTTCGGATCGCGCCCAAGAGGTGAGGATTTACCTCCATCAGAGGGTTGGCCTTTCGCCAACTCGCCTCGTCGAAATCCTCGTCCTCTTCGTCGACCGCGTAGAAGACAGCCAGATAGTGATCGGCGGTGTGCTTGAACACGCCGGCGAGCAGCTGCTTCACGAACTGCCTGATCTCTGCCCAAGGGCCGGGATTGGTGTAGCCCTCAGTCGTGGTGAACAGCCAAAGCGGATTGCGGCGTGCACCCGCTGCAGACTGGAGAACGTTCAGCAGGTCCGGCGTCTTGTGAGCGTGGATCTCGTCCAGTCCAACGTGGGATGGGTTCAATCCGTCCTGCGTGCTTGCCTTCGCGTGGATAGGCTTGAAGCTGGCGCCAATCTCCATGCGGCTGATCGACTTGGCCCAGGTCTCAAGGCCATAGGCCTCCCGAAGGTCCGGCGTCTTCTCAACCATCCGCTTGGCAACGTTGAAGATGATCGATGCCTGCGGAAAGGTCGTCGCGGCCGAAATGACCTGCGCGCCTTCCTCGTTCTCGCAGCACTGGCAGTACAGGAGAATCGCCGATGCCAGGGTGGACTTGGCATTCTTTCGTGCCACCGCGAACAGCGCCGACGTGAAGCGTCGCGTGCCATCAAGCTTCCTGAAGCCGAATAGCTGGACCACGAAGAAGACATGCGACCTGTGCAACCGGATCTCTGCCGTCTCCCACGATCCCTCTACGTGAGGCAGTAGCTCAATGAAGCCGCAGGCATGGGCTGCATGCTCCGGTGAAAACGTGAACGGAGCCCCTCGCTTCTTCGCTCGGTTCAGGTCATCCAGAAACCGCTTGGCTGCTTGACGAATCAGCAGCCCGAACGCTTTACCCTTTCGGTCCTCCACTGCCTCCTGTGCATAGTCGATGGCCACCGCTACGTAGTCAGACGGGTCCGGCCTTGGCCGACGCCGAGGGCGCGCGGCCGCGGTCGGCTTCGCCGGCTTCTTCCTACTTGCCAGGCGGCGCGAGGGCGCCGAACTTGTTGCCGGGCTTTTTCTCGACACCACCAGAACTCACCTTGCGTCTGCTCGCCGGCGTCATCCCGAACTCAGACATCAGCGCCTTCAGCGCGGTCTGTTCAGCGGCTGTGATATCCACCCCTGCCATCTGCTTGGCGACTTGGACCTGCCAGGCGTAGCAGAGCTGCTGCAGTGCATACAGGTCCACGGTCTGGAGAACCTTGGCTGCCACCAGCTGGGGTCCCAGGTCATTCCACATTGCAGCCCCGTTGACGTTCAGGTGCTGCGGCGGGTCGGGGAACACGTCGATCAGGTCGAACTCGGGAGCGTCCGGCGCCTCACGGTCCGGCCGGGCGGTTCCGGCAATCACCTTGAGGGCCGGAGCGGTCGGCTTCCGTCCTCTCATTTTTCAAATCTCAATTTTGACGGTGCGAAAAAAAGGTTGGGCGCACGGTCAGGGAGGCGAACCGCCCCAACTTTTGACCCTCCCCCCGCCCTATCTGCCGTTGTTGCGATTCATTCGCGTCCACGCGCGCATTTCGGGGGCGCCGTGGCACCTCGGTGCCAGTTGCCGAACCCGCCGTCCTCGGTCGCAGTCTTGCGGTCGTGGCAGGGCTTGCAGAGGGGCTGCCAGTTGTCCGTGTCCCAGAACAGCGCCTGGCTGCCCTTGTGAGGCCTGATGTGATCGACCACCGTCGCAACCGTGACGTGGCCGGCTCGCTGGCACTCGGCGCACAGCGGGTGCCTCAGCAGGTAGGTCGCTCGGGCTCGCTGCCATCGGCCGCCATAGCCACGCTCAGCCGTGGTCTGCCTCATTGCTGCGGCCGGCACGTGCACGACCGCCTGCCTCGGCATGGCGTTGTGCTTCGGGGCCCGGCGCGGCATCAGCTTCCGTCCGAAGGGATGGGTTTGCCCTGCACCTGCTCGATGGCATCGAACTGGGCCTCGTACAGATCGAGGCAACGCTTGCGGCCGTTACTCACTTCGAACACAGCAGACGGCTTGCCGGCACGGGTCCAGCTGCACCGCTTTGTCAGCGCCGCATCGATGGGAACGAACGTGGCCACAGGGACACGGATGACAGCTGGTGCTGGGGGGTTGGGTTTCGGCGTCGACGAATGGCAGGACGCCAGAAAGAAGGCCGCAGCCAGGACCATCATTCGCACGTCAGTACCCCTTCAAGGCTGGGCAGGCAGAGTCGAGCAATTCCAGCGCGGCCTTGCATGTATCAGGCCGCTGCTCGTAACGTCCGCGCCAAGTGGCTGCGTCCTTCTCGGATGATTCGATGCGGCCAGCCAGAGCCTGCAGAGCGGCCGCGCTTTCAGCCTTCAACGCCTCCAGCTTCACGGCCTCGGCGCGGAGAGCATCAGCGACCTCGGCCAGTCGCTGGTCCCGGCTGTCCACATCGGCCTGCAGGCGCTCGGCATCTGCCTTCCAGTCAGCCTTGACCTTGACCACCTGCGCGCTCAGGTCGCGGATGCGCTGCTCCTTCTCATAGGCCGAAAGGCCAGAGACCAGGCAGCCGAAGGCCAGCACCGCGCAGACGAGCTTGATCTTGCTGCCCGGCTTTCTCAGCCACTGGAACGCATCAGCTGCAGCGCCGATGACCAGCTCCCACACCGAACGGAGAAACCTCAGCAGCACGCTCATGGCTTGTCGCCTCCGATTGCGCCAGTGGCCTTCTCTACCAGGCGAACATAGCTGGGTAGCAACCGGCGAATCAGAACGCCGGAAAGGCCAGCAAGCGGCAGCTGCGGCGCGCCTGCAAGCTTGTCCCAGATATAGCCGGCGATGGCGATGACCCATGCGGCCACGACCGCGTAGGCGACTACCGCTACACCCAGCGCCACCCAGCGCGCTGCCGTCTGCAGCCAGCGGTGTCCGCGCTTGCGCCCCGCATCCGCTGCAACGCGCTCCGCATCCTTCTCTGGCAGCAGCAGAACACCGATCAATGCGCCAGCGATGGCGACCAAGAGAATAGACTGGGGTACGCCCAGGATGATGCGCTCGGCTGCACGCAAGGCATCGGCGGTAGCCGGCGCCACGACTGCTGCCGTGAAGGTGCCGACGATGATCTTGAGGGTGCTCACGGGCTCAGTCACGCGGCCAGCACCTTCAGCGCGCGCGCATATCGCGCCCTGCGATCAGCGGAACCGGTCTGGCCGCCGTTCACTCGTTCGGTGATTTCGTCGAATCGGCCGGCGTCAGCCAGCTTGTTCAGGGATCGGGCATCCCAGAAGGCACCGGCCGCCAGCGCGCCCCACTTGGGCTGCTCCAGCGCCTCGGGCTGGGCCTCGAAATCGGGCACACCCTTGATGCCCTTGACACGCAGAGCGTCCCGGATAGCTGCATAGTTCGCGCGACCAGTGTTCTGGATCGGGCCACGGCCACGGAATCGGTAGCCATCGCCGCTCGCCTCGGAGCCGTTGCCCAGGCGGTTGGCGTAGGCGTTGTTGCCGATCGCTACCGGCTTCCGCTCCAGCGCGCGCGCCAGGTCGTTCGGCTTCCTCGGCTTGGCCTTCAGGTCAACGGCATAGCGGCTGGGCCAGGTTTCTGCCATGCCTTGCGCACTGTAGTTCAGGTTCTCGACGGTCCGGGTCAGGCTCGCCGACTCGTGACCGACCTGCGCCAGGAACGCTGCCACCCGCTTCGGGGTGCTGATGCCGAACGCAGTGCAAGCGTCTGTCAGGGGCTGGGCCCACTGGGCGGCCACGGCCTCACTGCAGCCGACCGCCTGCTGAATTGTCGAGGCGGTCAGGATCATAGCGGGCCCGGAAATGGAAAAGCCCCCGGAATTTCCGGAGGCTTCTATGTCATCGTGACAGCAAATCTATACAAGAGGTGCGCACCTGTCAAGGTAATTTTAGGTTGTCCCGGTGAACGAACTTCCCAGCGTCAGCTCCGACCAGTTCTGGATTGGCCAAGAGAAACTTGAAAACGCTTGGTTTAAGCGTGGCGGAGTGACGACCACCGTTGTAATCATGGGCAAATGAGACGTAACCGAGATCATCAAGCTGACGGGCGGCGACAGTCACCTCAGTATCGGTGCCGCCGACGCCAACCGTATCCCTGCGGGCCTCCACAGCTCGACGTAACACTGTCCTCATCGCGGGGCTCATTGCTGCAAAGGCTTCAACTTGCTTTTCATATTCGGCTTTTGCAGCTTGCTCCAACCTCAGCTTCTCTTTTGTCGCGTTCTCCGAAACCCGCTTGTCACGAGCCGCTGCCGCATTCTTCCGCTGCGAACGATAGGAACGGCGCTTGAAGATCTGCAGCAGACCCACGAGCAAGAACCCGACAATTCCAGCTACTCCTGCGCTGGAGATTGGAATCCCCAACGCCCCAGTGGCACTGTCAACGCGCTCCAACCATCCTGCCTTTTCAATGGAGTACTTCATCACAGTACTTACAGGGACCCACAGAGCGGCTGCTGTGGAAATCTGCACTAATGGATAGGCACGCAGAAATCTTGCGACGAATCTGATTGACCCTGTGATCCAGCCCAAGTCGGCCATGGATGCCCCCCCCATCCAGAATGAATTTTGGGATTCTATGCCGCGAGAGCTATTCCCTCCAACCTGCCCCTGACCCGTTGAAACCCAAGTTCTACCAAGGCCAGGTAGTGCCTACCTGAAACCGGCCTCTCGCCACAATTCGCCATCAGTAGATTCGCCGTCTCGAAGCGCTCGACCTTCCGACGCCCTACCCCACAGTGGTAGGCACGCATAGCGCAAGCCATCGACACGTTGTCTCGGGCGATGCTAGCGACGATATCCTCAATCATCTGCGCGCGACTATCGGACTCCAACGGTTTGTATCCTTGAGATCTACTCGGCATGTCCCCGCGGTGCTCAATCAGAACGGCTAAGAGGTTCTTAGACTGGTGACCAAGGTAGTCGCAATCCCGATGCAGCGCGAACTCTCTGCCCCAGTGTTCTAACTCTGCGCGCACGTATGCGCCAAATGTATCAACCTGCATTTTCCACGCCTCCTCGTCCGCAATCGGCCGCCTCCGGCCCTCCCGTAATCCGAACCACCACCTGGCCGCCCGGCCGGCGCTCACTGCTGACGACCGGGTGGCTGATGAAACGCTTGTCGTCGATGCCCAGAACCTGGGCGATGCCGTCCCGGTACGCCTTGAACCGCCCCAGCATGTTGTCGTCGTCCGGCAGCGCCTTCCCCGGCGCCTGGTGGAAGCTCACCCACAGGTGCAGCTTCCCCGCGGGCAGCTGCAGCGCGCGCCACCCGGCCTCGTGCGCCAGCACCACCGCCGTCTGTCGGGCGTGCTTCGTCGCCTTGGCCTTCCGGTCCCAGTGCACCCGTCCATTCGGAGACAGGTCCTTGCTCGGCCAGGGCAGCACCAGCTCCAGCGCGCGGTCAGCCTGCATGGGCCTGCACCGCTTCGACGAATGCCCGGCGCCACCGGTACGCCGTTGCCCTGCTGATCCCGAAATCTGCTCGCAACGTCTCGACCGATGGGATTCCTTGCCCATATTTGGACACCAGCAGCAGAGCCAGCGTCAGGGAGGCGTTCTGCGTGTTCGGGCTTGGCCAGCCTGCCTGCTCGCACACGTGGTCCGAAGATCTCGCCATCACGGCACCTTCCTTCTCGCGGGAATCGACTCGACGAGTGCCCACGCCTGGTCGCTGACACGACGCGACAGGGGTTTGGACTGCCCACGCCCGGCGATGAACTCGACCGAGGTGATTGCATCGCTCAGGAGATGGCGCAGTTTGGCCTCCTGCACCAGCACGTAGCCCTCGGGCGGCGTGAGGGCGGCGATGACGGCGCGCAGAGCCTCTCCAGCCTCGATCCTTTCGCCCTCGTCGTAGTCCTCGGGGTCGAGGTCGATTTCACCGCAAAGCAAATGAAGCGCCCGCTTCTCGATGGCGTCCATCACTCTCCCCCGTCTGATACGCCGGGGATTGAAGCAATCAGGCCCCAATCAATGAGGCAGCCAATAGCCTGCAGCTCGCCTTCGTAGCTCTCCAGGTCCGACCCATCGCGGACGTTCTCTGCCTCGCAGGGGTATCCGCGCTCATCCAAGGTCATGGCCAGCAGTACCCGTGCCTTCCCAGCCGTCGTGCTGGTGTCGATCTGTTCGGGGTTCATGCTGCCCGCTCCCAGCTGGCCGCCAGGCGCTGCACCTGCCCGCCGCGCGCAACGAACTGCTCCACCGTCTCGGCCGGCCGCTGGCCAGCCTTCTCCTTCCCCCACGGCTTCGCCGGGGCCAGGTCCGCCAGGAGCGCCACACGCGAGCGGTTGATGGTCATCTTGTCCGGCGCTCGCGGCCCCGCGGACTCGGCGGCCCGCAGCCGCTCCTTGTACGCCTTGGCGATCTCCCGATCCCGCTCCCTTCGGCGCTCCGGGCTCATTGGCAGTCGCCGCATCTCGGCGCCGGTGCGCTCATAGACCCCGGTCCTGCCCTCCCCGATCTTGCGCAGGTAGCCAGCGTCGACCAGATCCAGCAGTGTGCGGCGGACCTTGCCCCGCTCGACATGGCCCACCACGCCCAGACGGTCGGCTACCTGGACTCCGGTGATCTGCAGGCCGGGATCGGCTTCGAACAGCGCTCTCGAGCGGCCGGCGTATGTCTTGCTCCTGTCCATCATCGTCATGCCCTCAGTTCGTTCACGTAGGTCTGATTCGCGATCAGCTCGTCGTCGGAACCGTACGTCTCGTGGAAGGTGCGCGAGCCATCCATCAGGCTCGGGCCGTAGATCTGGCGCATCGTCGCGAAGGTGTTTCCCTCCATCGGATGCCGCATGTGGTGCCACTTGCAGAGGCCGTAGCCCTCCATGTGGCCGCGCCGCACGTTCCCGTTCTTGGCGTGGTTGTAGTCGCAGCCGTAAACCACCAGCTCCGGCTCCAGCAGCCCCTGCATCTGCAGCGCCAGGCAGGCCATGCACGGCCCGGTCTTCGCCAGTTCGATGCGTGCAGCCTCGGCCTTCGTCGGCGGCGGTGCGTTCGACCACATCAGCGCGCTCCCTTCTCGCCTTGGTCGGCCAGGCGCCAGCCGTGCTGCCATGCCTCGGCCTTCTCGGTGAAGTGGCCGATCTGCTTGGCAAGACCGCCCTCCGGCTGGTCATGCCAGACCAGGTGCGGGTTGTCGCTCAGGCGCAGGCCGTTGAGCCGCGCCGAGTAACCGGCGTTGATCTCCTTGGCGAACCTGCTGCGCGTGCTGTAGTTGGAAAAGTCCATCAGCGTTTGTTCCTCGTCGTGCCGCGGCGTGCCGCGCTCAGTTCTTGATCCTGCTTGTCCCACCCGGTCTGCCAGCGGCGCCGCCGCGTCAGGCCATCGATCCCCATCTCGTACCGTGGCGCTGACTCCCGGCCGCGGCAGGCGCACCGCGCCCAGCGGCCGGCCTGCTCGGCCTGGGCCAACTCCGCTTCAGTCACCATCGAAGTCCAGCTCAGCCGCCGCTCGCTCCATCGCAGCGCGCGCCGATTCCCGATCACGCACCGGCCGCACGCCGTGCTTCTCCTGCTCGATAGCCAGCACCGGTTCCGGCACCGGCTTGCCATCCACGACGTGCTGCACAGCGCGCGTGTAGGCCTCCTCCAGCATCCGCCGCTGCTGCGATCCGTGGTCGGCCGATGCGTAGACGTGCAGGTCCAGCAGCGAACGCACCAGCACGGTGAAGCCGCTCTGCGGCCGGCCCGGCGCCATCTCCCGCTCCACGGCCGCCATGACCGGAATGTCCAGACACATCGTCAGGAACCTCGGCGGGTTAGGCGGCCACTCGCGGCCCTCGGTCAGGCAGCAGGCCATGCCACGCGCGTGCTGTGCCCGGCTGCGGCCCTTCAACACCTGGAACCACGTACCAGCGGCGATGGTCAGGCTGCCGTCCTTCTTGAACGGCGCCGCGCCGTTCTCGCGCTCCCACTTCCCCGGGAACATGGCCGTCATCTGCTTCCAGAACTCCCACAGGTAGGCCGACTGCTGCTCGCTCAACGGCTCAGCCGACGACAGCGAACTCGGCGTCGACAACATCGCCTGACCCGAACCCAGCGCCGCCACCGTGGCCACCGTCTCCGCGTTGGGCGTAGAACTGCTGCTCGAGCTGCTCGGTGCGGTCGGCAGAACCGTGTTGAGGGCTTGCATGGGTTGCTCCGGAGTTGCGGGTTGTGGTCGACAGATCGCGTTGAAGCCAAGACGCCTCGAAGCCTCGCCAGCCGCGGGTGCAGCACTTGCTGAGGCAGTCGTCGACGGTGAACCCCATGGCGGCTGCCCGATGCAGTTCGCGGCCGAAGTTGGCCAGCACCGTCGGGGTCACCGACGCGCGGCAGGTCCGACGGTGGTGCAGCCAGTCGGCCAGAACCTGCGGCGACGGCTCGGACGGCCAGGTGGTGAAGTCCAGCGGCGCGGCGCTGGCGGCAGACGCGCTTGCGCGCCGCTTTTGCTTCTTAGGTTCCTTTCCTGGTTCTATTCCTGGTTCGTGTGCAGCTGGTGCACTACCCTGGTGCACCTCGTTCACCACCGGAGGAACGTCCTTCACTACCCCGTGGTGAACGTCCTTCACCACCAGATAGGGGTCGTTCTCTGGCTCCTTCGGCTGGGCTTGCACGCCAAAGTGGAAGTTGAGCAGGTACTGATTCGCCAGCCGCACGTTGCCGTTGGCTCGCGCCAGGATCGTGATGTAACCGGCCTCGGCCAGCTTCTGGATCTGGTCAATCACCGAACGTCGGGAAAGCCCGCAGTCCTCAGCCAGCTTGTCGTGGCTCGGTCGGCAATGCCCCGTGTCCTTGTTGTGGCGCTCGGCCAACATCAGCAGCACCAGCTTCTGGGTGCTGGTCACCTTCTGACGTGCGGCCCAGGCGAACGCTTCGAAGCTCATCTCATACCGCCAGCTGAAGGTTCTGACCCGGAGCCACCGGCCACCAGGTGCACGCAGTGCGGCCACTGACCGAGCACGGCTTGTTCGGGCCGCGCCAGACGCGCCCCTCTTTCATCAGCTCCGGCAAGCGGCGGGCGAGCATGTAGCGGTCAAGGCTCGTGGCCTGAGACAGCTCGTTGCTGGTCATGCCAGGATGGGCAGTGACCGCGCCGGCAGCCTGGTCCTGCTGGGCGGCCTGCAGGCCGCTCCTTACCACGTATGCAGCGGCGGCGTGGCTGGTCTCGATATCGGTGGAGCGAGCAGGGGTGTTCATTGGCTAGCCTCGAGGAAGAGGCTGTCGATGATGAGGACAGAGAACGCTTCGTTTGTCGCGTAACTGGCTCGAATTGGACCGGGGTTAGACATCAGCGGCCCCTCCCCTTCCGACCCTTCGAGGCCGCGCGAGCGACGTTCCGCTCCAACCGGTGCGCCATCGTGCGCAGAGCCCGCACCTCGCTCACCATCAGCTCGGCTTCGTCGCTATCGATCCGGCGGTCCAGCATCGCCTCGACGGCAGTCCCCGACAGACGGCCAACGCGAGAAGTGATCTCCAGCAGCTTCGTCTGGATGGCGCCGATCTCATCCGACCAGCCACCCTCCGGCGGCGGCGGAACCGCGTCGACGGCCATGCCGAACTGGCCGGCCAGCGCCTGCATCCACTCTAGTGCGTACTCGCAGCCGCCCGCCTTCTCCTGCATCCACTCGGTCAGCAGTTCGGCGTGTTCGATCGTCAGCGATTCGCCCTCCAGGCCGCGCAGCTTCGCGCGCAGCGTCTCCGGGTGCATCGACTTGCCGCGGCGGTCGGCCAGGTAGGCAGCCGCGTCGGCCACACCGCCGGGCGTCTTGCGCACGGAGTTGTAGAGCACGTCCAGCCAGTTCAATGAGGAGGTTCGGCAAGTCATGGGTCACCTTGGGATGACTGGTGTTTCAAGGTTTTTCAGAGAATTGCGGCGGCGCATCATGTGCGCCATGGAGATCAACAACTCACGGACGACGGGCGTCGCCCTCCTTGCGCTACGCTGGCGTTTCCACACGAACAGCCCGCAGGGAGGGCGACATGATCGATATCAAGGAACTGCACACGGACGTTCTGGCACTGAAGGTGGTCGTTACGGCTCTGGCCACCCGGCTGAATCACGACGACGAGTTCATTGCGACGGCAAAGGCGGAGTTGAAGCGCCTGAGCGCATTCGCCGCAGACGACCGGCAACGCGAACTGCTCACCGAGTCGGTCAAGAACCTCATCTACGGGTAACCACTTCGGCCCGGGAGTTCTTCGAGAGTTCTTCGAAGAACTCCCGGGAAGCGCGCTCACCACGGGCACGCGCTTCCAGTTCTTCCAGCGACGGACGATTGATCCAGTTCCGCAGCCACAGGCGCGGATTCCACTTATCGGGCAAAGAGCGCATATCAGGCAGCCTCCACGGGGATGATTCGGTTCTCGTCCGGGTCCTGCGGTGCGCTCGGCGCCTGCGGCGCTTCCTGGACGCCCAGCAGGCGCTGGATCTGCGGCAGCGCCGGCAAGACGCCCTCCTCCGGCCAGCCCTCGACCTGCTCCAGGGGCAGGCCCAGCACCTTGGCCAGCTGCTTGTCGGACTGCAGGCCGAGCTTCGCGCGCAGCGCGCGCTTGCTCATCCGGGTGTCCACCTCGCTGCGGATCTGTTCGGCCACCGTCGGCTGCGGCTGCTCCAGCCGCTGAACAGCAGCGCCAGGACCGAACACGTCGGGCCGGAGTTCATGCCGCGAGACGCCCGTTGCCATCTCGATGGCAATGCAGCGCTCAGCCGGCACTTGCTTACGGGCGTACCAGCCGAAAACGGACGGTGCCTTGATGCCCAGGAGGCTGGCGAGCGCGAGTTGGCTGCCGGCCACGGAAACAGCTTTGTCGAGAGCGGTCATGTCCATGACCCGCAAATTAGCCTAAAGCTATCCGTTGCGCAATAGCCTCCGGCTAGTTGGCGAAATTAGCCTTCGGCTTTTCAATACATCTATGCGCCCAGTAGACGAAATACGCAGGGAGAACCTGCGCACTCTCATCGCCCGTCATGGAGGCCAGCGCCCGTTCGGCGAGGCCGCTGGCGTCAAGAATCCAGCCCAGATCAGCCAGTGGGTGAACGCCTCGAAGAACTCGAAGACGGGAAAGCCTCGTGTGATGTCAGGGGCTACGGCCCGCGCGATCGAGGAAGCTCTCAGCCTGCCCAATGGCTGGATCGATACCGACCATCAGTCGGATGGCATCGAAGCGTCCACCGTCCCAACTAATGAGACGCCCCCGGGATACGTTCGCTTCGAACTGTTCGAAGGGGGTGCAGGGATGGGCGTTGGGATGGTGAACCAGGACTACCCGGAAGTGGTGAAGACCATCGAGGTGGCCGAATGGGAGGTCCGCCGGAAACTGGGATACCTGCCGCGGCCTGGCCGCATCAAGATCATCACGGGGCGAGGTCCCTCGATGCGGCCAAAGCTCGAGGACGGCGATATTGTCTGGATCGACACCACGTGCAACTACTTCGACGGCGATGACTACTACCTGATCAACGTGGGCGGCGAAACGCAGATCAAGATGCTACAGAAGCGTGGTGACGGTCTCTACGTTGTGAGCGTGAACACCGACTTCCCTGCCTACAAGCCAGATCCGGATGAGATCTCCATCCTCGGCAAGGCCCTTATCCACGCGGGGCTTCGAAAGTTCTAACGCTCCGGAGCGGAGAGACCTTCAACGTCCGGTGCTTCGTTGTGAAGGAAGCACCGGGACCATTCATTTTGCCGCCGCTTCGATAGCTCGTGAAATAGCATCGTTGAACTCAGCGCCGCGCACCCATTGGTCACATCCATACAGGTAGTTGCAGCGTCCTACAAACGTAATCCGTTGACCATGCGGCGCGCGTTCGAAATTCACTTCGATCGCCATCCTTTTGCTCACGAATTCTTGAGGATCTTCTCGCTTCGTTCGGATGGTTGAAGCGGATTCATACTCAATATCGAAAGGGCTATTCGCGAGCACCCACGACCGCGCAGCCATCCGAGCCGCCTCGCATTCCGCGTCGCTGACGCACACGGGCACGCCAGCCTTATACGCCGAACGCTGGTGATACGCGTTGAACGCATAGACGCCGAATGCGCCCATGATGGCAACGAGCATTGCCACTGATGCTGGCTTGTCCCAATTCAAGTGATCATCTCCTTCTGACCCGTAACTTTAGCGGGAAAGTGCATCAAACGGTGACAGCGTCCCCCGCACCCTGGGGCGGACGCTACCTAGTGTTGCCCACGCCCCTACGGCAGGAACTCGCCGCGTCCGGCCACGTCTGAAGAGTTTAAGCGAGCGACTCGTCGATTCTTGAAGTGCGAAAGCACAGTGACCGAGCTTCGTACCTGAACGGAATCAGGTTCGTTCATGATGTAACGCTGACATTAGCTTCGCGCTATTGCGCGATGGATAGCTTTACGCTAATTTCCTCAACGCCAAGTATGAAACCCCGCCCCGGGGTGATGGCAGGAGGAGATCCATGCAGCGCCGCAAACAGCCCATGTGGGCATTCATCCTCAGCATCTATGCGCTCGGCGCCCTCGCCCTCGGCGCGGGCGTTGGCTACGGCCAGCGCCTCTTCGGGCAGGGGTGCTGACCCATGGCCGCACTCACCATCACCAGCCGCGGCACCGCCCGCGCCGAAGCGCGGCCTGCCGCCGGGACCGTTGTCGTCAAGGTCGGCAATGAAGCCCTGATGAGCCTGACCTCGGCCGAAGCGCGTGACCTGGCCGAACACCTGGCCGTCTGCGCCGACGCGATCGACGAAGGCGCGACCGAAGTCGCCACCATCGCCCGCTCCAAGCCGCTGGCTCTCCAGCAGGCGGTGGCCGCGTGAGCGCCATCATCCTCCAGTTCCCAACCCAGCGCGCGCGCGCCAAGGCCGTGGCCGACGCCGTGCGCCTCGCCGCCCTCCGCCTCGGCTACCACCAGCACAACGCCGACTCTGCCGCCGCCATCGCCCGCAGGGACTTCGTCAGCGGCCGCTACAGCGCCGCGCGCGCCGTCAGCGAAATGGTCGACCAGCTCGCGGCCGCCATGCGCCAGATGCGCGTGAAAGGCGGTGCGGCATGAGCGCCCCTGTCGATGTGCTGGCTGTCCTTCGCTACAACGCGAGGGAGGCAACGAAGAAGTGGGGGCCGGATAACCAGGACGCCGCCACTCTGTCAGCAGTCGCCGAACTGATCGAGGCAGACGCCGTCTTTCACGACCTGCTGGCGCGGATGCGTGCATTCCCCTCGACCATTCTGGAATCGGCCATCAGGAGGGCCGAACGACGCGCCGCAAAAGCTCTCGCCCGCGTCAAAGGCGGTGCCGCATGAGCCGTCAGTACCGCGAGGATCACCCGGCTCTGGACACTCATCTCTCGACGCTGGAAGGCGCGGCAATGGATGCGTTTGACGCCGGCTGGGACGCATACCCGCCAGGTGCGCGCTGCATCGTTCGCTCACAGCGCTATGGCCACCCACCGGTCGAACGGGAGGCGTTGATCGTTAGCACCACTGTCCACCTGCACATGGGCGTCAACGGCAGGCCGTGGGCTTCGATCAATGTGCGCACGAAGAACCTGAAAACCGGGAAGTACCGCGTGTTCTACCCGTCCGTCGAAGTCGCTGGCAAGCCGAGCGTTCGCGTTAAAGGCGGCCAGCCGTGACCGACAACGACTTCTTCGCCGCCATGGCCGTCGGCATCCCGCCCATCACCCCGCCTGTCGGCCCGGCGCCCGCGCCGGCCGAACCCGTCGCCGAACCGGAGACCGAGTAATGCGCCACCTCATCCTGCCCTTCTTCTGCGCCGTCGTCGTCGGCCTCCTGCTCGCCCTGCTCGTGTGCGCCCTGCGCACCGGTGCCGACAGCTTCGCCCTCGGCGCCTCCATCGGTATCGGCTTCTTCGCCTGGCGCGGGTTCGAGGACACGAAACGCGTGTGGCCCCTGATGCGCGCCGACCGCGAGCGAGCCGCAGAGCGGCGGCGGCGCGAAGCGCAGCGGAACCGCCACCCGGTCACCGACGACCTGCACTGAGCCCCTGCCCTGCGCTCGCCCTCTGTAGCGCAGGGACCCCGGCCGGGGTCCACCAGCCGGCAACCCATTCCCTATCCGAGATCCGCCATGACCAGCACCGTCGTTGTCGATTTCTCCAAAGAACCCGAGTTCCCCAAGAAGCCCTCCGGGGAAACGCCGAAAGTCGAACTGGTACGCGAACAGCTGGCCTCCTACGTCGAGGGCTACCAGTTGGCGCGAAAGGCCACACCAGCCCGCATCGTGCTGCAGGCCAGCGACTTCAAACACTGCCTGCGTCGGATCCTCGCCCGCATGCAGAAACCGCACCGCGACCAGGCCAAGGCCGCATGGCAGGAACGCCGCAAGGCTGGTTCGAAGGAGAAGTGGCGCGACGCCAAGCCCGAGCCGATCACCGCCGCTAGCCTGACCTGGGCCGGAATCCCAATCGAAAGCGTCGGCTACAGCCGCCACCGCGCCGTGGACAAGCACTGACCCATGGCCGTGCCGGTCCAGATGGACATTTTCGATGACGACCCTGCCCTGCGGGCAGCGCGCGAGGCGGTGGCGTGGCGAGCGCAGGCGGAAGAGTCGCTCAAACACTACCAGTTCCCCGAATCGATCCGACTGGAACGGCACGCCTACTACATCGGCAAGGCCGAAGAACTCGAAGCCAGAGCGCGCGGCGCTCGCTCCAACAACAGCAAGGACACACGAGCATGAATCACGAACTGGCAGACGGCGCCCATGATCGCCTCGACGCACAGATCGCCGAAGCGCTCTTCGGTCAGCCGGGCATGAGCAAGATGGACGTAGCCAACCGCGTGCGCGAGCTGCGCGGGGATGGGCCGGCGCTGCTGGTGGGCGGGAGCCACGGCAGCGAGGTGCAGGTGGCAGATGGGCCTTGGCCAGAGATCGACGCCATCCTGGCCAATGCCTATTCCGCAGGCGCTGTGGGTCTACCGTTCGGTGGGATCGCCCGGCGTGCAGCGGCGCGTGCGGCTGTGGCCGCCCTCTCCGCCCATCCCTCCCCGGGTGGTCAGGGGGATGCGCTGCCCGCTTTGCCGTACCCGAATTACCCGGTCAGCAAGACGGGCTTGCAGAACAACCTTTACACCGCTTCGCAGATGCAGGACTACGCGCGTGCCGCCCTCGCCGCCCTCCAGCTGGTGGGGGAATCCATGTGGGTAGAGATTCGTCGGGAAGGCGACCGGACGTTCCCGCGCGTGATGAAGGGGGATCATGCCGAAGCGTTCCTGCGTACCTGCAATGTCGGGCCACTTCCGACGATCCACGCCCTCTACGCCGCCCCGCCCGCGCAGGCCGTTGACCTGGGGCAGATCATCGAGCAGATCGCCCAGCAGTGGGACGGCTGCGCCTACGACGCGGTGGGCGAAACCATCGACGTTGGAGCGGCAATCCGTGCAGCTGGAAAGCGACTGATCGACAACCAGGTGGTGGGCAAATGAGCCGGCCCACCATCCGCTGCGGACTGGTTCAACAGGGCAGGTCGAACCTGAAGTTCCACGCGATCCGTGCAGACGGTACTGCCGCATGCAGCAGCTACATCCCTGTTGTCCACCAGCCGTTCGCCGCAGCGTCTATCCCTCCTGCCGATAGGTGCAATGCGCCAGCCTGCCGAAAGCTCTTCGCCACCGCAGACAAGGATCGCGCGGAGGAACTGGCCCATGGCTGACCAGCTGCTCACCGCTGCAACGGTCCACCTGCTCGCCCTGGTCGGGGTCCTGCTGGTGCTGGGCGCCCTCTGGATCGAGCTGCAGGGCTACCGCGCCGCGCGCGCAGGGCTGCGCTGGTGCTGGCCGAGGTGCGCAGCGTGAACTACTACAGCGAATGGGATCCCTACGCAGCACAGTGGATCCGCAACCTCATCGATGCCGGGCTGATCCCGCCCGGCCACGTCGACACCAGGAGCATCACCGATGTTCAACCCTCAGACCTCGCCGGATACCGGCAATGCCACTTCTTCGCCGGCATCGCCGGCTGGTCCCTTGCAGCTCGACTTGCTGGGTGGCCCGACGACCGCGAGCTGTGGACAGGCAGCGCACCGTGCCAGCCGTTCTCCGTCGCGGGTAAAGGAAAAGCCCAGGATGACGATCGGCACCTGTGGCCCCACTTCCTTCGCCTCATCCGTGCCCGACGGCCCGCTGTCGTCATGGGAGAACAGGTTGCGGCGGCGGTTGGCAAGAACTGGCTCGACGGAGTGTCTGCTGACCTGGAAGCAGAGGACTACGCCTGCCGGGCGGTCGACGCGCCCCACCGAAGGGATCGGCTCTGGTTTGTGGCCCACACCGACAACACGGGACTGGAAGGACAGCCCGGGCATGTCGTTCGCGCCGCGCAAGGATGGTGCGAGCCGTCTAGATCTTGTCCCGAGGCAGGTGTACTGGATCGCTCAGAACACCCCTCATGCACTGTGGAGAACGCCAAACGCCCATGTGGTGGATGCGAAGTCGAACGTGGTGAAGCTAGAAGGCCGGAAGCCATCCGACCCCCAAGTTGGGCTGGCGGACCAGGTGGCGGCATTGTGGCCGACGCCTTGCGCCAGGGATCACATGCCAGCGCATTCCCCGGAGTACGTCGCGGAGAAGAAGGCGCAAGGGCATGGAATGGCAGTGCTGCCGGATTACGTGCAGCACGCTCCCATTGGGACGGGGCGGGATGGCTCATCGGACACGACGGAAAAGCCCGGCGCTTTGAACCCAGCATTCGTCTTCTGGCTCATGGGGTTCCCGCCCGAGTGGGTAAGTTGCGCGCCGGCGGCAATGCCATCGTCCCGCAGGTCGCGGCCGAAGTGATCGGCGCCTACATGGATTGCTACCCGGATCCAGACGTGCAGCTGCGCGCTGCGCTGGCCACGAACTGAAGGATTACAGCATGATCGCACCACTGCCCGCTTCCCCGGCCACCGTTGTCGAGGCCACCAAAGCATCGTCGCCTGTCGCAGCGGTCGTCACCACCATGCGCCGCCTGGGCGCCTCCGGCGCGCCAATCTCTGCCGACAAGGTTCGCGAGTGGAGCGACACCCTCCTGCAGGAGCTGTACTCGCAACCTCCCGTGCGCTGGGAGTACCGCAACCAGAACGACGTGGGGCCCGGGTGCTGGGTGACTGCCACCCCTGAGCACTTCTATCACGCCGCGAAGCGCGGCTGGGTCGTGCGCGCTCTGTGGGAAACCCCACGCGTAATCCAGCCCGAGAAGATCCACCACTTCGAGCGGCGCGTATGCGTCCGCTGCGGCGAGAGTGAGGACTGGGCTGGCCCGGACTGCTTCCCGCCCGACAAGCCGGTTGACCCGCGCACCCTGCTCCCATTCGACCCCGCCTGGCTGATCCAGCCACTGCAGTGGCTCAGGGATGCGCCGGCCAATCTCAACGTCTACGACCGCCGCCACCGTGCATCGCAAGCGGCCTTCCTTCTGGAAAAGCTGCAGGCCCACATCGAGGAGTGCAAGAAGCCATGACCCAGGAACATATCAGCCACCCGGAAGGGTTGCCGTACTGCGCCGCAGGCCATCGGGCGCGCCACATCCACGACAAGCGCTGCGCGTCAGCAGGGGGTGGTCACCTGATCGAGTGTGCCTGCAGGTCGACCAGCAAGCATGCTGATCCCGACGCAGCCATTGCCGCATGGCGCCGGCTCAACCGGCCGGCACGCAGCGCGCGCCCGGCTGCAGTGGCTGCTGGAGCCGACAACGTCCTGCAGTTCCAGCTCGGCCTGGACGATCGCAAACCCAAGAACCAGCGCGCGGCTCTGGCTGCAAACTGAAGGAGAAAGCTATGGCCAAGAAGAACAAGGCCGCCCCGGGCGCGGGGGCGCTGTGCCTGTCCCGGGAAACGATGCGGGAACTGTGCGACACCCCGTACAAGGATCGTCAGCTTGCGTTCCTGGTGCTGAACGGGATTCCGCACTACAAGGGCTTGGACGGGTGGCCGCGCGTGCTGTGGGCCGCGCTCGAAGGGGGCGACGACGTGGAGACCGAGAAGGTCACGCCCGTCGCTGGCTGGCAATCGAACAAGGTGGCATGACGATGGGGCGCAAGCCGAACAAACCGGGCGCGATTCCGCGATTCCGGCCGCGCAAGCAGAAGTCGGGCGTGGTGCACTACTACTACGACCTGGGCGGGAAGCCGCGCAAGGAGCTGCCGCTGGGCAGCAACTACGCGCTGGCAATCAAGAAGTGGGCCGAGCTGGAGGGCACCCGCGAGGCCCAGGCCGTGGCGGTCATTACCTTCCGCCACGTGACCGATGCGTACAGAAAGGAGGTCATCATCCGCAAGGCTCCCCGGACCCAGATCGACAACGGCCATGAGCTGGCCAAGCTGCTGGAATACTTCGACGACCCGCCGGCGCCGCTGGATGCCATCCAGCCTGTGACGGTTCGGCAGTATCTCACCTGGCGCACGAAGGGCGGCAAGGGCATGGTGCGCGCCAACCGCGAGAAGGCGCTGCTCTCGCACATCTGGAACTTCGCCCGCGACAAGGGCTACACCTCCCTGCCCAACCCCTGCGCCGGCATCAAGGGCTTCAAGGAAACCGGGCGTGACGTCTACATCGAGGACGACCAGTACCAGGCGATCCGTGCGGCCGCCGACGTGGTCGTGCAGGACGCAATGGATCTTGCCTACCTGATCGGCCAGCGACCGGCCGACGTGCTGTCGCTGACCGAGATGGATGTGCGAGATGGGGTCATCAACATCCGACAGGGGAAGACAAAGGCAAAGCTGCGCATCACAGTCGAGGGCGAGCTGGCGGTGCTGCTGGAGCGGCTGCGCGCACGCAAGGCTGGCCACGCCGTGCGCAACACCCTGCTCATCGTCAGCGAGCGCGGCGAAGCGGTCAGCGTGACCAGCATGTCCAGGCGCTGGGCGAAGGCCTGCGAGATTGCCGGGATTGAGGGCGTCCAGTTCCGCGACCTGCGCGCGAAGGCGGCGACCGACAAGGCCGAGTCGTCAGGCGATATCCGCAAGGCACAGCAGCAGCTGGGCCACACCACGGTGTCGATGACCGAGCACTACACGCGTAAGCGCCGCGGTCACAAGTCCACGCCGACGCGCTGAAATTCCGCTCCGCAACGGAATAGAGACGCTTGTGCGCCAAGGCTTTCAAGCCGACTGGATTACACGCATTGCGGAGCGGAAATCACCCCAAAACCCTTGCAGCACAAGGAATTCTGTGCGGACTTAAAATCCGCCGACCGCAAGGTCATGCCGGTTCGATTCCGGCTCCGGGCACCAGGGCTTTCGGGCAGAATGCGACACGCAGTGGCGTGAACCTCCCAACCACTTCAGATCGCGCGCGAATAGCGCGGCTGCTCGTGCGCTGCACGCAGATGGGGATCGAAGCACATCGCCAGCAGGCGCAGAAGCGGCCGGCCGCGTTCGCTGGCACGGACCACGCCATCGCGATACTCCACCAGGCCATCGTCCTGCAGCCGTTGCACGGCGCACAGGTCCTCGGCGAAGTAGTCGTCGAACACGATGCCGTGGCGATCGCCGAGCGCGCGTCCATCGACCTCTCCCTGGCACATCAGCTGCTGGATCAGGTCTGCGCGCAGCTGATCGTCGGCGCTGAGCGCCACGCCACGCCAGACGGGCAGCTGGCCCTGATCGACCGCACTCTCCCACGACGGCAGGTCGCGTGGGTTCTGGCTGTAGGTCGCACCGATATGACTGATCGCGCTGACGCCGAGGCCCAGCAGGTCGGTATCGGCATGGGTGGTGTAGCCCATGAAGTTGCGATGCAGCTGGCCAGCGCGCTGGGCGCGCGAAAGATCCTCTTCCGGCAGCGCGAAATGATCCATGCCGATGTACTGATAGCCCGCTGCCGACAGCTGCTGCACGGCAAGTCCCAGCAACGCAAGCTTGTCTTCCGGGGAGGGCAGCGCGCGCTCGTCGATCTGCCGCTGCGCGCGGAACAGATGCGGAAGATGCGCGTAGCCATACACCGCCAGCCGGTCCGGCCGCAGCGCCAGCACCTGCTCGAGGGTGCGGCCGAATCCTTCCTGGCTTTGTCCTGGCAGCCCGTAGATGAGATCCACGTTGACCGAGCGCATGCCGCTGTCACGACAGGCACGCAGGATGTCCAGGGTCTGCTGAACACCCTGCACACGGTTGATCGACGTCTGGACCGAGGGATCGAAGTCCTGCACGCCCAGGCTGGCGCGATTGAAGCCCAGCCGTGCCAGCATCGCCACGTCACGCGTTTCGATGAAGCGTGGATCAAGCTCGATCGAAAAATCGCGCTCGGCCGAGCAGCTGAAGTCAAAACGCCGGCGAAGGCCGTCGATCAGCGTGGTCATCGCCTCGGCATCCAGGAAGTTCGGCGTTCCGCCCCCCAGGTGCAGCTGGATCACCTCACGGCCCTTCTGGAACTGCGGCGCCAGCAGATCGGCCTCGGCCAGGACCCGTGAGACGTAGCTGTGGCCACGGCTTCGATCACGGGTGATCACCCGGTTGCAGCCGCAGTAGAAGCACGGGCTGGAGCAGAACGGGACATGCACGTACAGCGACAGCGCGCGCGCCAGCACGTCGCTGTCCGCGATCGCCTGGCGCAGTGCGGGCGCGCCGAAACCATCGTGGAAGTGCGGAGCGGTCGGATACGAGGTGTAGCGCGGTCCGGGCCGGTCATGCCGGCGCAGCAGATCGGGGTCGAAGGTCCAGGCCAGGCCGCCGGCAGCGGGAGAGAACGTGTCCATGCCGCCAGCATCGCGCCGGACAGTCAGTGCCGCCTTGACCCAGATCAATCGCGCGCAGGAACGCCCAGCACCGGCAGCGCCACCTGCGGCCAGCGCAACATCTGGTACCGGCGCCAGAACGTTTCCGCAATGCGCGCGGCCACATCATCGGCCAGCGCCTGCATCGGTGGATTGCCGCATTCGGCGGTGGTGCGCCGGAACAGCGCGAGCCAGCGGTCGAACAGATCCTTGTCCAGGGCGATGGCCATGTGCTTGGACATGGGCGATCCCTTGAAGCGACGCGTTCCCCTGAGCATCGCGGACCAGAAATCCACCAGTTGCGCCAGATGCCCAGGCCAATCGTGCACATGCGCGTCGAACACGGGGCCCAGACGCTCCTCCTCACGCACGCGTGCATAGAAGTCGTGGACCAGACGGGTCACGTCCTCTTCGGTACACAGCGCGGGCGACGCGACAGGCGGGACGAGTGATGGCGTAGCGTTCATCAGAGGCACCAGGCGATTGCCGGCAGAGTGCGCCAACCGGCCGGCACCGCCGTTGATCCAGATCAATGTCGGCGCGCGTGGGCGCGCCTAGGCTGACATGCCAGCAGGAAACATGCCCTGCGGATGCTGCGCCAGCCATGGCGGAGTATACGCGCCGCCCCCTTCCCGACCCGCGACCGCATGAATACACCCACTTCGTCCCCGCGTCAGCGCCTGATCCAGCATTGGGGCGCCATCCTCTGGCCCAGTTTCATCGCCGCCGGGCTGGCCAGCGTGGTGTTCTTCGCTTTCGTCGACCCGTTGCGCCTTCAGGCCATCAGTTTTCCGGGCACGGCGATCAGTCGCGAACTCGGCTACACGGTCGGCTTCTTCATGTTCTGGGCGGTGACGGCGCTGTCCAGCGCGATCACCGGATATCTGCTGCGGCCGATGCCGGCAGACGCAGATGATGAGCTGCCTCTGGGATGAACGCACTACGGCCCCCTTCCCCACCGTGGCGATGGCGTGGCGCACTGCGGCTCGGTGTGCTGGTTGGCTTCCTTGGGCTGCCCTGGTTGCGCTGGGACGGCCGCCAGGCGCTGCTGCTGGACCTGGACGCACGTCGCTTCGACCTGTTCGGCTGGACCCTGTGGCCCGACGACGTTGGCCTGCTGCTGGGCCTGCTGCTGGCGCTGGCGATGGCACTGGCGCTGTTGACCCACCTCGCCGGCCGCATCTGGTGTGGCCATGCCTGCCCGCAGACGGTGTGGAGCTACGCCTTCAGCCTGATCGACAGCTTTCTTGCCCAACGCCTGCCACGCGCCCTGGCGCGTCCTGCCACGCAGGCCGCATGGTTACTGCTGTCGCTATGGACCGGCATCACCTTCGTGGGATTGTTCAGCCCGATCACCGGCCTCGTCACCGCCAGTGTCCAGGGCGGCTGGAGTGGCTGGGAAACCTTCTGGGTGCTGTTCTACGCGGCAGCCACATGGGGCAACGCCGGCTTCCTGCGGGAGCAGGTCTGCCGTTCGCTGTGCCCCTTCGCGCGCGCGCAGCCATTGCTGGTCGACCCCCAGACCCCCCGGATGCTGTATGACGCGCGCCGCGGCGAACCCCGCGGGCCCCGGCCCGCTGGCCTTGGCGGCGTGATCGGCCGCGGTCGCGGCCTGCTCGATCCGACCTCCGCGCAGGACTACGTGTTCCGCGCCGCGCACCCATGGCTGGCCGGCCCCATGCCGACCTTCAGCGCCGACCGCCTCGGCGACTGCACCGATTGCGCGGCCTGTCTCCACGCCTGCCCGATGCAGCTCGACATCCGCCAGGGCCCGCAGGCCGACTGCCTGGCGTGCGGCGCCTGCCTGGATGCCTGCGAGCAGCAACAGTCCCGGGCCGGTTTCGGTCCGGGACTGATCCGCTACTGCAGCCCGCAGACGATGGCAGGGCAGCCGCGGCGCGGGTGGCGACCGCGGACCGTGGTTCTGGCATCGTTGCTGCTGGTGCTGCTGAGCGCTGGCGCCTGGCACCTGCTCTGAATCAGCGCGACCCGTTGGCGTGCGGAGGCACCAGCTGGGCACGCCGTACGATTCCGAGCTGCTCGATGATCAGCGCCATTTCATTGGTCACTTCCGTGCGCTCGGTCCCCTGCGGGACAAGCCGGTCCAGCACCTGCTGGTACGTGTCCCAGAAGGCAGGGCCGCATCCGTGTTTGTGATAGCTGGCTTCCAGTTCGCGGCGTACCCGTTCAGCCAAGCCATGCATGCCGTATTCCATACGACCTCCGTTGGACTTGTCCTGCATCGTTGACGGACTACCGACTCACTTGCGTGCTGAAAGACTCCCGGGCTTCACGACCGGTTGACCTCAATTAGTCACAGATTTCACGACAGGTCAATTACATGCGGCGACTTTTTCGATTGAAATTATTAATCGTTCACATAACGGTCTGTGATCGGCACAGGCAAAAGAAGGGGCCGATCCCGACGCCGTGGTGCCTCCGTCGCCAGGGCAGCTTCGTGGCGCGATCAATCGCAACGCGGGTTTCAATCAATTTTCCCTATATTGATAAGCATGCTTAACACATACCGCAAAGCGTGCTAAATACGACATTTGCAGACGCAACCTAGCTTGATTCGTCTTCAGAGGCCTCAGCCCAAGGGAACAGGTCGGGATGGCGCTGGTGGAGGATGAACTGTCGCAATGGAGGAATGGGCGCTTCCTGGGGCCATTGCGACACAGCGGATCGCGTTATGCCAAAGAACTGCGCCAGCTCGGCGTCGGTCTGGAATCCCAGGCGCGTGCGCACCTGCCGTTTGCTCCAGAAATCGGTCATGGTCGGTCCTGTCGTTAACCAGACTTATTCTTGCGGCAAGGATTCTTTCGCTTCCACGCGTTAAGCTGGCTTGCATAGATGAATACTCTCGGCCAACGACTCGCCATTGCCATGAAGAAAGCCGGGCACCCACGCCCGGCCGATCTGGCCCGCGCCGCCGCTTCAACGACGGCGACCATCAGCAACTGGCTCAACGACCACGTCAGCCCCTCACATGTGAAGGCCGAACAGCTGTTCCGGATCGCCGACGCAGCCAAGCTGGATGCACGCGAACTGCTGTACGGCATCCATGGGCGGGGCGTCGGCGAACGCACCAGCTATTACATGCCCAGCGAAGCGCACCTGGATGTCTGGCAGGATGCCTATGAACTGGTGAGCGTGCTGGTCGCCGAGAAGGGCCTGGAGATCGACCACCGGCGCCACGCGGCACTGGATCTGCTGGCATTCGAACTGTTGATGGATGGCGTCAGCCGCAGCAGGGTGGCCCGCGTGGTGATGACCTCCCTGCCCTGACCGGGTCGGCGCTGGTAGCATGGGGACCGATGGGGATGGGGCTCCCCCGATAACCGCCAGGCATGGCTGATGGCTCCTGCTGTGACGAACCGGGCGTTCGTCGATGGCAGGCCGTGCCCGCCATCGCGTTCGCCTCTGCATCTGCGAACACGTACTCGAGGCCCGCCATGCAAGCACTGAACAATTACGTCCTGGTCTTCCTGGGAGGCGGCGCCGGCGCCTGCCTGCGCCATGCCTGCAACCTGATCGGCACGCGGTTCGCCGTCGGCAGTCCATGGCCCTGGTCCACCTTCCTGGTCAACATCAGCGGCGCCCTGCTGATGGGGGCGGTCGTCGAGGCCTTCGCCCTGCGCAACGGCGCATCGCCGCAGCTGCGGCTGCTGCTGACCACGGGCATCCTGGGCGGCTACACCACCTTCTCCACCTATTCGCTGGAGATCGGCCTGCTGCTGCAACGGGGGCAGCACGGACTGGCCGCGCTGTATGCAGGGGGATCGATCGCACTGGGACTGGCCGGCCTGTTCGTGGGCATGAAGCTGGCCCGCCTCGCGCTGGGCTGAACGCTCAGGCCGCGGAGGTCCGCACCTGCCCCCGCCACTGCCGGGGCGATTGCCCGGTGTGCGCCTTGAACGCACGCGAAAGCGCCGCTTCACTGCCGTAGCCCACCTCGTCGGCAATCCGCTTCAGCGGTCGGCCCTGGCGCAGGGCCTGCTGCGCCAGGCCTACGCGCCAGCCCTGCAGGTACTGGCCGGGGGTGGTGCCCATCGCCTCACGGAAGCTCGCCGCGAATACGCTGCGCGACATTCCTGCGACGTCGGCAAGGTCTTCCAGCGTCCATGCCTGCGACGGCGCCTCGTGCATCGCGACCAATGCCAGACGCAGGCGCGGATGACCGAGGCCAGCAAACAGACCGCCGCGCATCTCCCCGCCTTCCATCAGCTGCCGCAGCACCTGGATCATCACCACCTCGAACAGACGATTGACCATTGCCGCACGGCCACAACGCTGCTCGAACGCCTCCTCGAACAGCATTTCCAGCACCGCATCGCTGCCGTGCAGGTCCGCCAGTGGCAGGCAGATGAAATCAGGCAATGCGGCACTGATCGGATTGAGCCGGCCGCCTTCGAAATGCAGGTTGGCGCAGGCCATGTCGGCGCCGAGGTGCGGGTCGGTCTGGAAACGGTGGGGCATCGGCCTCGGGTACAGCAGCAGGCTGGGCACCTCGACCTGCACGGTCTGTTGTCCATGGCTGACCTGCACCGGTCCACGCCGTACCAGATGCAGCTGGCCGGCTTCGTCCTCCCCTTCCAGGCTGTTGATGCCGCACAGTGCACCGGCGTGGAAGACCGACGCAGTGACCGCGAAACGCTCAAGCAGGACGGCGAGGCGATCCACCATGTCGGACTCCAGGGCAAGCAGAAGGGGGAGGAACTCGCAGATCGTATCGAATTCGGCGTCATTGCGTGCGGCGCTGGCCGCCGGCGCTGCGCGGCGCTATACAGGGGCCACCGTCCCGCGCATGGAGCCCACGATGTCGAACCGGATCGCCCGCGCCGTGTTGCCTCTGCTGCTTTTCGCCGCCCATGCGCACGCCGCTGCAACCGCAGACATTGAACAGCTCGGCTGGCTCTCCGGCTGCTGGCAGCTGGACGGGCAGCCACCTGGAGCCGGTGAGCAGTGGTCCACCGTGGCCGGCGGAACGATGTTCGGCAGCAGCCGCAGCCTGCGCGACGGGCGCACCGTGGGTTTCGAGTTCATGCAGCTGCGCCAGCACGACGATGGGCGGCTGGTGTTCACCGCGCTGCCCTCCGGCCGCAACGCTACTGATTTTAGTGCCGTCCGGGTGGAGGCCGACGAGGTCGTCTTCGAGAATCCGGCCAATGATTTCCCGCAACGGATCACCTATCGCCGCATCACTGGGCAGCGCCTGCACGCACGTATCGAGATCGCACAGGACGATCCGGCACAGGCCATGGATTTTCCGATGCACCGCGTCGCCTGCGGCGGGCCGGTGATGGCCCCCTGACCTGACGCATTGCAGCGGGCACGGCACCGCGGGCGGTTCTATGCTCGGCGTATCACCTGCCCGGATGAACACGATGCGTGCCCTTCTCCGACTGACCCTGGCACTGGCCCTGGCGTTGCCTTCCATGCCGCTGCTCGCGGCGCCGCCCGCCCCGCCACGCATGCTCAGTGGCGAGCTGCAGGGTGCGCCGTGGCGCCTGGACATCCCTGCGGACTGGAACGGCGATCTGGTGATGCTGGCGCACGGTTACGAGCCGGTGGGCACGCCACGCGAATCGCCGATGGCCGCCAACGAGGCAACCGCACCTCTGCTGGAGGCCGGCTACGCGGTCGCACAGAGCGCCTACGCGAGCCAGGGGTGGGCGGTGGCCGATGCCATCAACGATGTGGAACGCCTGCGTCAGCACACGCTGGCCGGTTTGAAGGGCGTGCGCAATACCTGGCTGCTCGGTTTTTCGATGGGCGGTGCGGTGACCGTAGCCAGTCTCGAACGGCATCCGGCCCACTACGCCGGTGGTGTTTCGCTATGCGGCGCCAACCTGTCAGGCGAGCAGCTGGCCGGCGACCTGCTCACCACCGTGGTCGCGTTCGACTACTTCTTCCCGCATGCCAAAGGACTGCCTGCTGCTGGCCTGGCATCCAGCGAAGCCGCTTCGGTACCACAGGGCGAGCTGTACCAAGGCATCGTCAACGCCCTGCAACGCGCGCCGCACTCCGCTGCACTGCTGGCCGCACAACTGCAGGTCGCATCCGATGCGCTGCCCGGAACGATCAGCCTGCACGCGCTGGTCCTGCACGAACTGGCCACGCGCAGTGGCGGCATGCCAGTCGGCAACATCGGCGTCGTCTATCGTGGATTCGGCGATGACGTTGCGTTCAATGCAGGGGTGCAGCGCATCGCCGCCGTTCCCGCAGCACAGGCGCGTGTGCGCGAAACACTCGGATTGACCGGCGCGCTGAAGCGGCCGCTGGTGATCCAGTTCAACAACGACGATCCCACCATCGCACCGCGCATGCAGGAACGCTACCCGCAACTGGCCGCGCACGCGGGTGCGACGCCGCTCCCGCGCGTACTGCCCGCAGCAGGCACGGGCCACTGTGGCTTCTCCGGAGAACAGGTGGTCGCGGCCCTGAAGGCTGCCGCGATGCGCTAGCCGCCCAGCGTGCCCATGGTGAAGGTGTAGCCGCTGCTCATCAGGAACTCACGCATGCGCATCTCGGCACGACGCGGCGATGCCAGGTTGGCAGGCCCGTACAGCGCGTAGACCACACCTGCCCCCTCGATGGCCTCGCGCCGGACCCCGCAGTGGCGGGTTTCCGAAGCGGTGCTCCAGCCATCGCGCAGGCGCTCCGGTCCGATCGATTGTCCGTTCATCAGCCGGAATGTCAGCCAGCGTACTTCCGTTGTGGGTTTGCTCATTGCCGATCCACCGCCTGTCCGCCACGCGCCATAGTCTCCCTGCCTGCCATTGCCGCGCCCGAAGGCCTCTGCACTGACCATACCCCCTTCCCATGTCGTAGGCGGCTGAGACTGGGACGTCAGGCACGTTTGGCAGCGCAGGATGACGGTGCAAAAAAAAAGCCCTGACCGAAGTCAGGGCTTTTCAATTGGAGGCCTCAAGCGGAATCGAACCGCTGTAAACGGATTTGCAATCCGGTGCATAGCCACTCTGCCATGAGGCCAACGTACTGCGCGCCAGGAATGGAGCCCCTGACATGACAAAACCCCGCGATGGGGCCTGTCGGAACATGGAGCGGGAAACGAGACTCGAACTCGCGACCTCAACCTTGGCAAGGTTGCGCTCTACCAACTGAGCTATTCCCGCATAGGCTGTCATGATACCGGAAGCCCGGAACTCACACCAGCGATTTCACACCTGATTTCACTTTTCTGACTGCGCGAAAAGCCTTGTGGCTCAACGGGCCCCGCCTTGCCAAGGGCGGGAGAAAAACAAGGCCCCAACCGGGGCCCTGTAGAATCTGGAGCGGGAAACGAGACTCGAACTCGCGACCTCAACCTTGGCAAGGTTGCGCTCTACCAACTGAGCTATTCCCGCAGATTCTTCGACCTGCGTCGAAGGAGCGCCATTGTGTCGAAGTTCCTTCACGCCGTCAACAGTCTTCCGATGGCGTGCGACGCGCGGCTTGGTCCACCGGGGCCCGCTGCCAGATCGCATACAGCGTTCCGACGATCTCCATTCCCTGCTCGAATGCCGAGAATCTGGCCTTCACCTTGCGGGGCCGGCGGCGCAGGTCGTCGTTGGCCATCAGTTCGCCAGACCGGTCGGCAGATGCCGCCTGGGCCTTCTGCAGGTACTGCTTCTCGAGGTACTTCTCGATCCCGGGAAGGTTCGACAACAGATGGGCCCCGTTGTGCCAGGGCATCAGTACCGCAACCAGGTCGTTGCGTTCTGCGATCTGGATGGCGATGTCCAGGAAGGACTCCACGATGGACCGGAGACAATGCGTCGCAAGCATGTCTTCCATGGGATTGATCGCGCGGATGATGAGGCAGCTCCCGGAAGCGTGCAGGGACGGCACGACCTCGATGTTCACCATGGCCATGCCCGCCAATCGTCGCTGCCTCGGATCGAATACGACCAGGTGGGCGTGGCGCGCCTCCTGCCACATCGCAACGCGATCGCGTGAGCATAGATTGGCGGCATGCTTGGCGAAGTACGCCGCCGGGTGCTTGGTCAACGTCGCCTGCAGATGCGTGCACGATCCGGAAGGGTCCGGGCGGCCATACCTGCCCTTCTCGCGCTTCACCCAGCGCACGCACACATCCAGAACGTGCTTGCGCATCTGCGCGAAGGCCTGATCCAGTGACATGACCGGTACCGTGCTGTCAGCGGACGGCGATGGCGGCAGCAGCCGCTGCAGCAGCTGCCCGGCGTCATCGGGAGCGAGGCCATGCAGAAAACGCTGAGTATGTTCGTCGAGGGCATCCGGCAATGCGCTGTTGAACAACCGATCCAGCTGCTCGAGGTACTCGCTGGTCTGCGCACCGTCCTCCGGCATGCTGGCGACCTCGCTGAAGGTGCTGCGCCGCCACTGGAGGATCTCCGGATCATTGCCTGCGGCAGCCAGCAGCAGGCCGAGATGGGCGGAGACCGACCACGGATCCCGCGCGGGATCCCGCAGCCGTTTTGATCGCAGGTCACGGAACCTTCGCGGCCCCTCATCCGCGCCGTGCTGGAACCGTGTCGCATGTTCGCTGGCACGTTTCAGCGCCAGCAGGCTGCTGCGCTCCAGCACGCCTGTGCGTTTTCTGATCGAGCGCTGCCAGGCCATCGGATGGAACGGCTCCAGCCTCCATCCATCCAGGTGCGACTGGAATCCGCGTGCCGCCGCCCAACTGCCACGGACGACATCGACGGACGTGCGGTAGACCATCGAAATGAGCTCCGCATCCACCTCGTCCAGCTCGGCTGACGTTGTTCCATGCCCGGCCAGCAACTGCTCGACGGCGGGCTGCAACTGGACCAGCCTGTCCTGCAGTATTGTCGTCGAGATTGCGCCTGCGCGAAGGACCGATGCGAGCAGAAGTCCGCCGGTTCCCTCCAGCATCGCGGGCAACTGCGGCAGGAGGCGCGCCATCTCTTCGCGACGCTGCGTGGCCAGCGCATCGTAGTAGCGCGCCATGGCATCTGTGTCGACGGTTCTCTGCGGGCGCGGAATCACCTGGTGCGCCCGTCGTTCGACCACCTCCAGGACGCATCGATGGTTCTGCATCATGAAGCCGAAGTTGTGGCGCTGGAAGGCGTCATCCGCCAGCAGCCGACACAGTTCGGGATCGCTGCCGCCCCACCAGGTCACCCCGTGCAGGCCCCGGGTAGCGAAGTACCAGTCGTGCAGCGCTTTTACCGAATCCAGGCCTTTGTCTTCAACCAGGTAACGCAGCAGTCCTGGACCGAGGGACGCCAGCACTTCCAGCTTCCGCAGCTCTGCAAAATCAGCTGGCGCAATGGCCGAATGCAGGTACTGGAATGCGTCCAGGCTCCCCTGTGCAAGCATTCGACCCACCCATTCGACCAGCACATCGACGTCCATGCCCGCTGTGCGCCCCGCATTGAGGGTCAACCACGCGTCCAGGCGATCGGCGTCACCGACGCGATAGCAGGCCTGGAACGCAACAACGTGGCCCGCTGCACCGAGATCATGGCGAACCAGCACCTGCAGGAATCGATCCAGCCGATCGGGCCGTCGCAGATACTGGCTGCAGGCCCCCAACTGCGTGAAGTCGAGGCAATGAGGTGCTGCCAGCAGAAGATCGATGGCGGGCTCCACATCTTCGGCCGGGGCATCATCGCTCAGCTCGCCCAGCAACCGACAGCAAGTGGCAAGTGCATCGAGGCCTGCACCACACGCGATCAGATGATGGGCGATCCAGTCAGGCGGTGGAGCATGAAACCCCAGGTAGCCGCGCAGCGTGTGGATATCCGCAGGTGTGCATGCACCGGCTGCACCCACCACCCAGGCCCACGTCTTCGTCGGCGTGCGCCATAACAGATCACGTGCAGAATCAAATACCTCGTGCACCGGCGCAATGCCGGCATCGGCCAGCAGTGTCAGATTCGCGGCCAGACGCGCCGCATCAGATTCTTCCAGGTCGACATCATGAAGCCGCGCCAGGTGCGGCCGCGCAACGCCCGCGCGCATCAGTTGGCGCACAACGGAACGCACCGGCTCGCGCTGCGTTCGCCGCGGCCGCCAGCCGACGCTCCATGCCCTGTGCGCGGACTGCAGCCACTGCAGCTCTTCCTTGTGCTGGATGATGCCTTCATCCACCATCCACCGCGCAAACCATCCAGGCGCTTCAGACCGTCCAGCACACCGGTCGAGGTCCGTCAGCCGACGGAGGCCCAGGCGATGGGTAGCGATGAGCCAGCCGGCATCCCGCAGCTGCAGCGCCCGCAGTTCTTCCCACGACGTGGCTTCGAAGCGGCGCAGGGCGATGTCCAGGCTGCGGCTGTACATGCGTGCTTCCGCATGCAGGAACAGCCGTGCGTGGAACTGGCAGTACACGTACTGGCGGCCCTCGAACGTCCGGATCCGCGACAGCGCGTGTCGCACGTACCTGAGCACCCACGGGAACGGCATGAACACCTGCACCAGAAGCGGCCACCCGCAGCCCTTGCCAGGATGCAGCGCGATGTCCGCCGGAATGCCCAGCGCACGGCGCGCCATGTCTTCCTCGGTGACCACAGTCGGGTCTTGCCCGCGCAGCGCATCGGCCACTGCGATGCGGAAGCCACGGATGCGGTTGCGCGGTACTTCGGGCCGGTCATCCGTCCGCTCATCGTCGATGTCGTCGTGGAACGCACCCGCGGATCGTCCCCGGCAACCCTCCAGCATCCGATCACGGTACGCCCGGTAGGCGGTCTGCCCACCGTCCTGCCTCGTTTCGTGCACAGCCTCCATCTGCCAGCCCTTGCCCCGCTCCCTGCGTCACCCCGACGACTACAGCGGATGATATCCATTCGGCACGGTCCGCAATGGCGGGCAGGAGGGTCCGGCCTGACCGGAAACGAAAAACGCCCCCTTGCGGGAGCGTTCTTTCTTGAATCTGGAGCGGGAAACGAGACTCGAACTCGCGACCTCAACCTTGGCAAGGTTGCGCTCTACCAACTGAGCTATTCCCGCAGATTCCGTTCGACCTGCGTCGAAGGAGCGCTATTGTGTCGAGATTGCAGCAATGCGTCAACAGAAATCTCCTCGGCGATTCCCGTTTTCCGTTCAGGTTCGGATGAGCGGAAAGCCCGGCAATCCAGGGCCGGCACGACATAAAAAAAGAGAGGCCAGAGGCCTCTCTTTCAGAATCTGGAGCGGGAAACGAGACTCGAACTCGCGACCTCAACCTTGGCAAGGTTGCGCTCTACCAACTGAGCTATTCCCGCTTGGGAGGCGAAATTCTACCCATTCTGGAAGGGGCGTCAAGGCCTTTTTTCAACCGCGCGCATCCAGCAACCAGCGCGCTTCGCAACCTGACGGGCATCCCGTGTGCCGCCGATCAACCGTTGCCCAGCTTCTTCTGTCGTGAGCGCTCGCGTGCGGCACGCTCGTCCTCGCGCAGGCTCGGCCAGGCCGCGTGCAGATACTGCAGGCCGGACCACAGCGTCAGCACCGCCGCGATGGCCAGCGTCCAGTCACCGATGTGGAAGATCGGCCAGCCCATCCAGATGTCCTCGACCGCCACGCTGGGCGCCACCGAGTACAGCAGGCACAGCAGCGCGACCATCTGCGCCGTTGTCTTCACCTTGCCGATCATCGCCACCCGCACCTTGGCACGCTGGCCAAGCTCGGCCATCCATTCGCGCAATGCCGAGACCGCGATTTCGCGGCCAACGATGACGGCGGCCCAGAACGCCATCCACGGCGTCGGATGCCCCTGCACGATCAGGAACAGCGCCACCGCCACCATCAACTTGTCCGCCACCGGGTCGAGAAAGGCGCCGAACGCCGATTCCAGCTGATAGCGGCGGGCGATCCAGCCATCGAGCCAATCGGTGATCGCGGCCAGACCGAAGATCGCCGCGGAAGCGAAGTTGGTCCAGGTGTAGGGCAGGTAGAACACCAGCACCAGCACCGGGATCATCACGATCCGCAACAGCGTCAGCCAGGTGGGCAGGGTCAACTTCATGCTTGCGCGCTTCTCTCTCTAATCGGCCGCATCGGGCGTGGCCAACCCGTGCAGGTTAGCGTAGATACGGGCCGCGAGGGCATCATTGATGCCTTCCACCTTGGCGATCTCCGCTTCACCGGCCGCCTTCAGGCCGACCAGCCCACCGAAATGCTTCAGCAGGCTGGCACGACGACGCGGGCCGATGCCCGGGATGTCTTCCAGCCTGCTGGTCATGCGCGCCTTCTGCCGGCGGCCGCGGTGACCGGTGATGGCGAAGCGGTGCGCCTCATCGCGCACCTGCTGGATGAACTGCAGGGCGGGATTGGCGGCACCGGGGCGCAACTCGCGGCCGTCGGGCATGACCAGCGCCTCATGACCGGCGCGGCGCTCCACGCCCTTGGCCACGCCCACCAGCAATACGCCCTCCACGCCCAGGTCGGCCAGCGCTGCCTGCGCCTGCGCCAGCTGGCCGGCGCCACCGTCGATCAGCAGCACGTCGGGCAGTACGCCCTGCTCTTCCACGGCACGGCGGAAGCGGCGGTCGATGGCCTGACGCATGGCGGCATAGTCGTCGCCCGGCTCGATGCCGCTGATGTTGTAGCGGCGATATTGGGCACGCACCGGACCGGCCGCATCGAAAACCACGCAGGACGCCACGGTCGCCTCACCCAGCGTGTGGCTGATGTCGAAGCACTCCACGCGCTTGACCGGCTCGGCCAGGCCCAGCATCTCGCGCAGGGCTTCGCTGCGTACGTGCTGCGCGTTGCGGCTGTTGAGCTCGGTGGCCAGCGTCAGCTGCGCGTTGCGGCTGGCCAGCTCTACATAACCGGCGCGCTCGCCGCGCACGTTCCACTTCAGCTGCACCTTGCGCTCGGCCGAAGCAGACAGCGCGGCCATCAGCAGATCGGCATCCGGAATCTCGCGATCCAGCAGGATCTCGCGCGGTGGCTCGAACTCGATGTAGTACTGGGAGACGAACGCCGCCAGCACTTCGTGCGGGCTGTCCTCGCCATTGGTGCGGGGGAAGAACGGGCGGGTGCCCAGGTTGCGCCCATCGCGGAATGCCAGCAGCAGCACGCAGGCCTGCGATCCCTGCATGGCCACGGCCAGCACGTCCAGGTCGGCGGCGCGGCCATCGACGTACTGGCGGGTCTGCATGCTGCGCAGCGACGAAATCAGGTCACGCAGGCGCGCGGCCTGCTCGAACTCCAGTGCTTCACTGGCAGCCTGCATCTGCTCACCCAGTTCACGGGTCAGCTCATCGCTCTTGCCTTCCAGGAACAGCGCCGCGCGGCGCACCGACTCGGCATACTCGCCTGCCGGTACCAGCTCGACGCAGGGGGCACTGCAGCGGCCGATCTGGTACTGCAGGCACGGCCGTGAGCGGTTGCGGAACACGCTGTCCTCGCAGCTGCGCAGCTTGAACAGCTTGTGCATCAGGTTCAGCGTCTCGCGCACCGCGGTGACACCCGGATACGGCCCGAAATAGCGGCCGGGGATCGCACGCGGCCCCCGGTGCAGGGCGATGCGTGGCCATTCCTCGCGGGTCAGCAGCACGTGCGGGTAGGTCTTGTCGTCACGCAGGGAGACGTTGTAGCGCGGTGCCAGCGACTTGATCAGCTGGTTTTCCAGCAGCAGCGCCTCGGCCTCCGAGCGCGTGACAGTCACATCCATCCGCGTGATCTGCGAGATCATCGACATGATCCGCGCGTTCTTCGGGCTGCCATTGAAATAGCTGCCCACGCGGTTGCGAAGCGCGCGTGCCTTGCCGACGTACAGCAGGGTGTCGTCGGCGGCGTACATGCGGTACACCCCGGGGGCGGTACTGAGTTGGGCCGCGAAGGCCTTGCCGTCGAAGGCCGGGACGGGGACGTCGGTCATTCGCTGATCGGTACTTCGCTGAGTACACCACTGTCAGGGTCGAAACGCAGCACGGCGTGCGCGTCGGTCTCGGCGATCCACACCGCGCCCGCGCCCACGGCCAGGCCGGCCGGGCCATGCAGGCGCCGTGGCAACGGTTGTGTGGTCAGTTCGCCGCCGCCCAGGCGCAGCGTGCGCAGGCGACCGTTGCCGGTATCGGCAATCCACAGCAGCGGTGCGCCCGGACTCAGTGCAATCGCCTGCGGGAACTGCAGGCTGGCGTGGGCACGCGGGCCGTCGGCTTCACCGAAGCGCCATGTGCCCTGCCCGAGCAGCGTCTGCACCAGATCCCCACGCAGCTGCAGCGCGCGGATCGAAGACCCCAGCGCATCGGCCACGTACAGGACCTGTTGTACTACGGCAAGCGCGGTGGGTTGCGCGAAGGCAGCCAGATGCCCACTGCCGTCACGCTCGTCGATCGCGCCACTGCCGGCGCGCCATTGCAGGCTGCGCTGGCCGAGGTGATAGCTCCAGATCCGGTTGTCACCCGCCATGGCGATATGCAGCTGGTTGTCGGCGATGGCGAGGCCGACCGGATGATCCAGCGGCACCTGTCGCGGCTGGGCGACAGGCCCTTCCACCGGCGCGCCCGGGCGTCCATTGCCGCACAGAGTGTCGACCAGACCGGTCAACAGGTTGATCCGGCGGATGGCGTGGTTGCCGGTGTCGGCGACGTACAGGGCGTCGCGCTCGAGCACCAGTGCCTGCGGCCTGTGGAAGGCGGCCTCGGCCAGATTGCCATCCATGAAATCCGCGGTCCCCAGCCCGAACTGACGAAGCACGCGGCCGCCATGGCTGCATTCGAGAATGCGGTGATGGCCGCTGTCAGCGATGTACAGGCGCTCGGTGCTGACCGCCAGGCCCAGCGGAAAGCGCAACGCATGCCGCGGCTCGGGGTGCAGCTCGTTGCCACCGCGCGGCGGGGCCGAGGGTGCACCCTCGCACAGTGCGTTCAGCGC
This sequence comes from Stenotrophomonas sp. TWI169, assembly GCF_039674705.1. NCBI lineage: Bacteria > Pseudomonadati > Pseudomonadota > Gammaproteobacteria > Lysobacterales > Lysobacteraceae > Stenotrophomonas > Stenotrophomonas sp. TWI169. The sequence goes on from NZ_JBDJOB010000006.1 coordinate 152,662, forward strand.
GCGCTCGAGCTCGCCGGCAGCGCCCTGCCCGACCAGCCGCTGCCGCTCGCGTCCCTGCGCGTCGAGAAGGATCAGGGTCGGCCACGCGGTGACACCGAAACGGCGCCAGCCGTCCCAATCCGCATCCAGCAGTACCGGGGCGGTCAGGCCCTGGCGGCGCAGCAGTTTCAACGCGGCATCGGCATCGCGCTCGAAGTCGAAGCGCGGCACCTGCAATACCAGCGGCTGCAGCTTGCCCGGATGGCGCGACAGCCATTGGCCGAACTCGGCCAGGCGTTGTGCGCTCCAGGCAGAGGCAGCGTTGACGAACAGCAGCGCGACCGGCCGGCCGCGCAATTCCGCCAGGGTGCAGGGGGTGGCGTTGAGCCAGGTGGCGAACTCGGGCAGGTCCGGGACAGGCTGGGCGTTCATGCCGTGATTATGCCGGAGTCGACGTCATGCAACAGTCGTGCCACCGCACGTTCTGCCGCTTGGTCAACCAGGGCCCAGACCTGCTCGAAATGATCGCTGCCACCGGTGTACGGATCCGGAATGGCGGCCGCGCCCTGCCCGCCTGACCATGGCAGGTACAGGGCCAGGCGCTGGCGCTCCTGCGCGGTGGCCAACCGTCCGGCATCGCGCAGGTTGGCCTCATCGGCGCAGAGAATCCAGTCGAAGCGCTGGAAGTCATCGGCGCGCAGCTGGCGGGCACGCAGCCCGCTGATGTCAACGCCATGGCCGGCTGCGCAGGCGATCGCCCGCCGGTCCGGCGGCTCGCCCACGTGCCAGTCGCCGGTGCCGGCCGAATCGACCTGCACACGGCCGGCCAATGGGGATGCCTCCAGGCGCGCGCGCAATGCCCCCTCGGCCATCGGCGAGCGGCAGATGTTGCCCAGGCAGACGACCAGCAGCTTCATTGCGGGGTCATGGCCCGCAGCACCGCCTCGGCCCGCTCCAGGTCCTCCGGGGTGTCGATGCCAGGCGGAAACGCTTCAGGCGAGATGGCGACGCTGATCGGGAAGCCGGCTTCCAGCACGCGCAGCTGCTCCAGCGCTTCGATCTGCTCCAGCCGGCCCGGCGGCATCGCCGCGACCTGCTGCAGGAAGCCGGCGCGATAACCGTAGATGCCGATGTGACGAAGCCACTGGTGGCCTTCAGGCAGGGCCTCGCGACTGCGTGCGAAACCGTCCCGGTGCCAGGCGATCGGGGCGCGGCTGAAGTACAGCGCCTCGTTGCGCACATTGCGCACCAGCTTGACCACGTTCGGATCGAACAAGGTCTCGGCGTCCTCAACCGTCGTAGCCAGGGTCGACATCGGCGCCGCGCCATCGACCAGCGCCTCGGCCACGGCGCGGATGCCGGCCGCCGGCGCGAACGGCTCATCGCCCTGCAGGTTCACCACCACGGTGTCGTCGTCCCAGCCGGCGATGCGCGCGCACTCGGCCAGGCGATCCGTGCCGGATGCATGCGATGCGGCGGTCATCGCCACCTTCACTTCGCCCAGGCCCGCCAGTGCGTCGGCGATCCGCTGATCGTCGGTGGCCACCCATACCTCGCGAGCGCCAGCCAGCAGCGCACGGCGTGCCACGTGCAGCACCAGCGGCTCGCCGCCGAGCAGGCGCAGTGGCTTGCCCGGCAGCCGCGAGGCGGCATAGCGGGCGGGGATGGCAACGACGAATTCAGTCATGCGGGCGGTACTCGGCAGGCTCGTTACAACGGGAATGTGGCCAGCGGCGCCTGATTGCAAGCGTCGCCCGGCCGCTCAGTTCGGTCGCAGCTTGTCCAGGCGATCGGTCAGCGCCACCCAGAACGCGGCAGGCAGTTCAGCGCGCAACGGCACGGCGTAATGCCAGTCATTGCCGAACGCGCGGCACTTCACGGCGTCCTTCTCGGTCATCAACACCGGCAGCTGGCTGCCAAAGGACAGATCCTGCGGCTGGTAGGCATGGTGATCGGCGAAGGCATGCGGCACCACGCCGATGCCACGCGCGCGCAGCATGTCGAAGAAGCGCTGTGGATGGGCGATGCCCGCCACGGCATGCACGCGCTGGCCCTTGAAATAGCCCAGCGGGCGCGCACGCCCACCCGCGAGAGGCTGTGCGGTGTCGATATGCAGGGCCATCGGCCATTGACCGAATCCGCAGGCCTGCGCCGCGCCGTCCTCATCCGTCTGGCCCAGGTTGACCACGCGGAAATCGCACTCGGCAGCGCGGCTGACCGGCTCGCGCAACGGGCCGGCCGGGATCATCCGGCCGTTGCCGTAGCGGCGCTGCGCATCCACCACTTCGATTTCGATGTCACGCGCCAGCCGGTAGTGCTGCAGGCCGTCGTCGCAGACGATCACATCGCAACCGGCCTCGATCAGCGCACGGCCCGCCGCCACCCGATCGCGATCGACGCGCACCGGCACGCCGGTCTTCCAAGCAATCAGCACCGGCTCATCGCCGCCGGTTGCAACCGGCGTATCGGCCTTTACCCACTGCGCCTTGTCGGCGTTCTCGCGGCCATAACCACGGCTCGCCACGCCTGGCGTCCAGCCGGCCGCGCGCAGCCGCTCGACCAGGGCGATGGTCAACGGCGTCTTGCCGGTGCCGCCAGCGGTGATGTTGCCGACCACGATGACCGGCACCGGCAACGTGTGGCGCTTGCGCCAACCGCGCTGGTACAGACGTCGCCGCAGCGCGGTGACGCCGGCATACAGCGGGGCCAGCAGGCGCATGGGCCATGGAACCGAACTGCCGTCATACCAGTACGGCGGGGTCTGGGTACCCTTGCCTGCCATCAGTCCTGCCTTTCGCGGAACTGCATGCTGTGCAGGTGCTGGTACAGGCCACCCATGGCAAGCAGCTCATGATGGGTGCCACGTTCGACGATGCGGCCGTGATCCATCACCAGCACCTGGTCGGCGTGTTCGATGGTGGACAGGCGGTGGGCGATCACCAGCGTTGTGCGCTCCGGCATCAGTCGCTGCAGCGCGTCCTGCACCAGCCGTTCGGATTCATTGTCCAGCGCCGCGGTGGCTTCATCCAGGATCAGGATCGGCGCATCACGCAGGATCGCGCGGGCGATCGCCAGGCGCTGGCGCTGGCCACCGGACAGCAGCGCACCGTTCTCGCCCACCGGCGTCTGCAGCTGCTGTGGCATGCGTGCGATGAATTCCCAGGCGTTGGCCGCTTCGGCCGCGGCACGGATCTGCTCGTCGGTCGCATCCATGCCATAGGCGATGTTGGCAGCGATGGTGTCGTCGAACAGCATGACCTTCTGCCCGACGATCGCCACCTGCCGGCGCAGGTCAGCCAGCGGATAGTCATCCAGGGGTACGCCGTCCAGCCGGATGACGCCGCCGTTGGGCTCGTAGAACCGTGGCACCAGCCGGATCAGGCTGGTCTTGCCGCTGCCGGAACGACCAACGATGGCGGTGACCGTTCCGGGCCTGGCAACGAAACTGATGTCATCCAGGGCGATGCCGCTGTCTTCGCGATAACGCAGCATCACGTGCTCGAACGACAGTTCACCGCGTACGCGCTGCACGACATGCGTGCCGTCGTCGCGCTCGACCGGCATGTCGATGATGCCGAACAGGCGCTCGGCCGCCGCGACGCCACGCGAGATCGAGGTCTGCACGCTGGTCAGGCGCCGCAGCGAAGGGATGATCGCCATCATCGAGGTCATCAGGCCCATGAACTGGCCCGCATTGAGCTTGCCGGCCAGTGCTTCGCGGGTGGACACCCAGACGATCACTGCCAGGGCCAGCGCAGCGAGGAACTGGACCACGCTGGACGCGGCGGCACGCGTCACTTCGACTTTCATGTTCAGCGCCAGCATGCGGTTGGCCAGGCGCGAGTAACGGGCGATCTCATGCGCCTGCGTGCCATGCACCTTCACTTCCTGCTGCGCGGCGAGCGACTGTTCCGCCGTCTGCGCCATCGTGCCCATGCCGTCCTGGATGCCGCGGCTGATGCGGCGGTAGCGCTTGCCGACATAGGACACGATGCCGCCGATCAGCGGCACCACCAGCAGCATCGCCAGGGTCACCTTCACGCTCATCTGCAGCATCACCACCAGCATGGCGATGATGGTCAGGGTGTCGGCGACCACGGTCTTCAGTGCGTCGGCGCTGGCCTGGGTGACCTGCTCGGTGTCGAAGTTGAGGCGGCTGACCATCACCGGCGTCGCCTCGTTGTCGAAGTGCGAAGACGGCAGGTGCAGGTACTTCTGCAGAACCTGCTCGCGCAGGTCGCGGACCACGCTGCGCCCGGTCTTGGCCAGCGTGTAGTCGCTGACCCAGGTGGCCAGGCTGCGCATCAGGAACAGGCCCAGGATGGTCAGCGGCAGGATCACCGCCATGCGCGGCTCCGGGTTGACGAAGCCCCGGTTGACCAGCGGCTCCATCAGCTTGGTGAAGTGATAGCCGGCCAGTGCCTCGACCACCATCGCGATGACCGCGGCCACCATGAACACCCAATAGGCCCGTGTATAGCCGAGCAGGCGTTTGTAGATCGGCCACACCGGCGCGTGTTTGGAACTCATGGACGCACCTCTGGCGCAGTGGCGATTGCAATACGGCGGAAACCGAGCTGACCGAGCGCATCCTGCGCGGTCACGACGGCCTGGTAGGGAGTACGCGCGTCGGCACGCAGCAGCACGGTCTGTTCGCGATCACTGCCCGCCACAGCGGCAATGGTCTGCTTGACCGACTCGACGTCGCTGCGCAGCACTTCCTGGTCATTGATGAAATAGCGGCCATCGGCATTGATCAGCACGCTCAACGAACGCGGTGGTTCATCGGTGTGCTGCTGGCTGGCGGTGGGCAGCTGCACCTGCAGCGTCGAACGCGCATCGAAGGTGGTGGTGACCACGAAGAAGATGATCAGCACCAGGATGACATCGATCAGCGGTACCAGATCGATATGCGGCTCATCCTGGGATCGGTCGTTGCCGATACGCATCGATCAGGCCTTCGCCGGGGCGGGCGCAGCGGCACGTGCAGCCGATGCCGGTGCGGGCGCCATCACGCCGGGACGACCATCGAGCGTATCCAGCAACGCGCTGGCTTCCTGTTCCATCTCCAGCACGTAGCCGTGGATCCGGCCCTTGAAATAGCGATGGAACATCAGCGCAGGAATCGCCACGATCATGCCGGTGGCGGTGCAGACCAGGGCCTTGCCGATGCCACCGGCCAACTGGTTCACATCGCCCACGCCGTGGTCGAGGATGCCCAGGAACATCTGGATCATGCCGATCACCGTGCCGAGCAGGCCCAGCAGCGGGCCGGCCGAGGCAATGGTGCCGAGCGCGTTGAGGAACCGCTCCATGCGGTGTACCAGATGGCGGCCGGTGTCCTCGATGCGCTCGCGGATCTGGTCGCGCGGACGATTGCGTGCTTCCAGCGCGGCGGCCAGCAGCGCTCCCAGTGGCGAGTTGGCACGCAGCGTCTGCAGATGGGCAGGGTCGAGCTTGCCGCGCGCAGCCCAGTTGCGCACTTCCTGGCCCAGCCCCGGTGGCAGCACTTCAGCGCGCCGCAGGGACCAGAAGCGCTCCAGGACGATTGCCAAAGCCAGTACGCCCAACAGCAGCAGCGGCACCATCGGCCAGCCACCGGCCTTGACCAGTTCCCACACGTTTCAACCCTCCGGCCCAGCGGCCGCCTGTTCGATCGGCGATAGGATAGCAGCCGACCGCGCCCGCCCAGCGGCATCCCACCACCGGGCCGCGTGGATGCGCTGTTCACGCAGCTGCAGGCCTTGTGCGCCAAGCCATATGCGGATCGCGCCGGATTCGGCCGTAGCCAGCACTTCGGCGCCCACGGCGCGCCAGCGCTGCACCACGTCACGTTTCGGGTGGCCAAAACGGTTCTGGTGCCCGGCCGAGACCACGGCCAGCCGGGGAGCCACCGCTGCCACCCAGGCCGGATCCGAACTGCCCCCGCTGCCATGATGCGGCACCAGGACCACGTCCGCGCGCAGCTCGCCGGGCGCCCGCTCCACCAGGCGCCGTTCGGTCGCCGCGCCGATGTCGCCGGCCAGCAGGATCACGCCATGTGCGCTGGCGATGCGCAGCACGCAGCTGTCCTCGTTGCCGGCCGTCGGCACGTCGGGCCCGGGATGCAGCACCTCGAAGTCCACCCCGTCCCACCGCCAGCGAACGCCGCGATGGCAGCTGCCGGCACCGTCGAGGCTGCTGCCTGGGGGTGCCAGCAGCTCCAGGTGCGGCAGCTGCCGGCGCAGCCGCGGCAGTGCGCCGGTGTGATCCAGATGGTCATGACTGAGCACCACGCGACCGGGCGGCACCTGACCCAGCGCACGTACGGCCGGCAGCAGGACCCGTTCATCGCCATCGCCACCGATCGCAGGGCCGACGTCGTACCACAATGCATGCCGTGCCGTGCGCACCAGCACCGCCGTGCCCTGCCCGACATCATGCACCAGCAGCTGCACCTCCCCGGCAGCCGGTATGTCACGTGACGGCCATGACAGCGGCAGGCACAGCAGCGCGCCGGCCAGCACGCCGCCGGCCCCGCGCGGCAGCAACCACCAGAACAGGCCCGCCAAGGCCGCTGGCACGGTCCACGCCGGAGCCTCGGCCAGCCACCACATCGCCTGCGGGTGGTCTGCCAGCGGCTGCAGGGCCTGCCAGCTGAGGTCGAACAGCCAGGACGCTGCGCGCCAGGGCCATCGTCCCGCCCCGCTGTACAGGGCATCCAGAGCGGTGCCAAGCAGTGCCAGTGGCACCACCAGCAGGCTCCACCACGGGATGACCGGCAGATTGACCAGAGGCCCCAGGCGCGCGGCGCCTCCGAACAGGGCCACGCACAGCGGCAGGAGGCCGAGACTGGCCACCCCCTGGGCCGCGAAGAAGGCCTGCAGGCGGCTCCCCACACTGTCGGCGCTTGCCGTCGGCAGGCACCACAGCAGCCAGAGCACGCCACCGAAGCTGAGCCAGAAGCCGGCCGACAGCACGGACAGTGGTGCTGGCAACAGCAGCACCAGGGCCGCCAGTGACACGGCCTGGACCACGTCGGGAGGTCGCCGCCCCCCGCGTGCCAGGGCAATCAGCCCGATCATCAACGCCGTGCGTACGGTCGGCAGTTCCGCGCCGGCCACCAGGGCATAGCCGGCCGCTGCCAGCGCGGCGGCACACGCAGCGGCCTGCGGACGCGGCCAATGACGGGCCAGCGACGGCAACAGCCACCACACTGCGCTGCACAGCAGTGCCGCGCAGCCACCCACCAGGCCCACGTGGAAGCCCGAGATGGCGATCAGGTGGGTCAGCCCCAGCGCACGCAACTGATTCCAATCGGTGTCGGACAGCCATCGGGTATCGCCCAGCGCGAGCGCGCGGATGAAGCGCGATGCGGGGCTGGGAACCTGCATTGCAATCGCATCGCTGCTGCGCTCGCGCCAGGCCAGCAGCCCCTCCGGCGCCTGCAGTTCACGCGCACTGCCCGCTGCACGCACCGTGCCGTGACCGGCAATGCCGGCCAGCACGGCATGACGTTCGGCGTCGAAGCCGCCAGGATTGATCCGCGAGCGTGGCGCCCGCAGCCGCAACGGCAACCGCCACTGCGCCCCCGCACGGACCTGATGACGGCCCCCACCCTCAACGCGCGTGCGGGTTCCGGGCCATGGATCGCTCCAGGTGATCTGCAGGCGCTTGCCCGCCAGTGCGGGATGCCCCGGTGCATCGCCGACCTGCAGGACGAAACGGGTATGGCCGCCCGCCGTTACCGGCAGATCGACGACGCGCCCGCTGACCACGGCATCGCGGACCGGCATGGCCGGCGGCAGTTGCTGCTGCAGCGTCCATTGACCATGCAGGGCCGCCCACGCTGCGCCGAACAGCAGCGCGGCAACCGCGCGGCCGCGCCACGGCAGCGCCCACCCCAGGCCGGCCACGGTGCTCGCCAGCGCGCAGCTCCAGAGCGGTGGCAACGCGGGCAGCAGCACGCACGCCAGGGCGCCGCTGACGAACGCGGCAGTGCAGACCCCGCCAATGGGAGCGGGCAACGGAGTATCGGCGGCCATCGCATCAGCCTGCCGCGTGCTGCCCCTGTCCTCCTATCAGGCAACGACCCGCGCAGCGGTCAGCGCCGCACGCTGCCGCGATGGAAATTGACCCGGAAGCTGGCGCCGCCGCCGACGGCTTCACCCACACTGACCGAGCCACCGTGATGCTGGACGATCTCCTTGACCAGGTGCAGGCCCAACCCGCTGCCACTGCCCGCCGCACGCAGTCGATGGAAGGGCTCGAAGATCGCCTCGCGGTCGCCGACCGGCACGCCCGCGCCCTGGTCGCTGACTTCCAGCAGACCGGTCCGGTCAAGACGTACGCAGATCGTGCCACGCCCGCCGCCATGGACGATGGCGTTGTGCACCAGATTGGCGATGACCCGCCCCAGCGCCAGGCTGTCGCCGTGGATCCACACCGGCGTCTCTGGTGCGTCCACCTCGAAACCGTAGCCGGCGCCCACCACCAGCGGAGCCAGTTCGGCCGCCGCTTCGCGCACCACCAGGGCCAGATCCAACCGTTGCATCGCACTGGTGTTGCGATCCAGCCGCTGCAGATCCAGCAGGTGCTCGGCCACGTTGCCCAGACGAGCAATGTCGGTCAGCAACTGCGATTTCAACTCGCCCTGCGGCAGCTGCGACAGGCGCGCCTGCACCACGGCAATCGGCACGCGCAGCTCATGCGCGGCATCAGCAAGAAACTTGTCACGCGCCGCATAGCCCTGCTGCACCTTGTCGATGGCATCGTTGAACGCCTCCACCAGCGGTGCTACCTCGGTCGAGACCAGCTGCGCGTCCAGCCGCGCGCCCGGCTGGCCGATGTCCAGTTCCTTGGCCTGCTGCGCGGAGCGTCGGACACCTCGCATCGCGCGGTGGATCACGGTCGGCATCACCAGCAGGGTGACCACGATCAGCGGCAGGAAGAACCACAGGCCAATCAGGCGCAGCACCATCAGCGCGCCATCCAGCAGGCCGCCCTTCGGTGCGCCCCCCACCATCACCGTGATGCGACGCCCGTCCTCGTTGCGGATCATCACCCGCGCCACGTCCAGATAGGGCGGCACCAGTGAACCCAGTTCGGTGGCACCCAGCGTCGGCAGCCGCGCCAGCAGCGGCGCATGGATCGCCGGTACCTTGCCACGCTCGAGCCAGGCTCCCCGGTCATCGACGGCGGCGAACCAGAGGTTGCCACCGGCGCGCGCATCCAGCTTCTGCCAGCGTGCCTCGTCCAGCGCCAGGCCCCCATCCTGGCTGTGCACGGCCTTGGCCACCGCCTCGGCGGTGAACATGTCCATGCCCCAGGAATCCTTGTCACCCCAGGTGAGGATCAGTGCGACCACGGCGAACAGCACGGTGAACGCCTGCGCCAGGAACAACCGCCAGGCCAGGCCGAGGGTGATCGATCGGATCGGTCGCGCCATATCAGGCCTCCGCCAGCAGGTAGCCGACGCCGCGGATGACATGGATCTCCACGCCAGCGCCTGCCTGTTGCAGCGCCTTGCGCAGTTTGGAGATGTGCGCATCCAGCGCGTTGGACTGGATCTCGTCATCGAAACCGTAGACCGCCGCCTCCAACGCGCTGCGCGTGACCGTGCGCCCCTGCCTCATCGCCAGCGCCTGCAGCACCAGCACCTGGCGGCGCGGCAATGCCAGTGTCTGGCCCTGCACCTGCGCCTGCAGCGATTCGAAGTCGAATTCCAGCTGCCCAAGCCGCAGGCTGGGGGTGACCATCGCCGATGGCCGACGCGATACCGCGCGGATGCGTGCCATCAGTTCTTCGATCGCCACCGGCTTGACCAGATAGTCATCGGCACCGACATCCAGGCCCTCGACCTTGTCCGACAGCGTGCCCTTGGCGGTCAGCATGATCACCGCCAGATTCGGCCGCAACGTGCGTGCGGTGGCGACGAAGGTGGCACCATCGCCGTCCGGCAGCTGGCGGTCGAGCAGCATCAGCTGGTGCACCGGTTCGCGCAACGCGATGGCGGCTTCGGCGAGGCTGCCGACCACGTCGGCGACCACGCCCTGCCGCTCCAGCCCGGACTGCAGGGCCCGCGAGAGGTCGGGATCATCTTCGACCAGAAGAATGCGCATGGAGGTCTCTGCTGCGGGAAACGGTTCGGATCATTGTGCCAGCCAGGGCCCCGTCGCGCTCCGTGTGCATCGACGCAATGTTGCGACAATGTTGACACCGCAGCATGCAGCCTCATCCCCTGCAAAGCTGTCGATCGATGCCCTTGTCGCCCTCTGCCCTGCTGCGCCCGATGCTGTTCTCCGCCGTGCTGTCGATGCCGCTGCTGGCCCAGGCGGCGGAGCAGACACCCGGCGTGAAGGCCGGGATCACGGTCGGCGCGACATCGGGCGCCTACGCGCACTACGACGTCAAGCCATTGGTCGTGCCCGCCCTCTCCTGGCAGGGCGAGCGCTTCTTCGCCAGCCCCGGCTCGCTGGGCATGTACCTGTACAAGGGCGAGGGCCTGCGCCTGTCGGCGGCGCTCACGCCCTACACGCTGCGCTTCAAGACCGATGACGTGAACGATCCACAGCTGCGCCGCCTGCACAGCCGGCAGATGTCGGCGATGGGAGGCATCAATGCCGAATACAGCGCCGACTGGGGCATCGTCGAAGCCAGTGTGATGCGCGAGATCAGCGGCCATGGTGGCGGCCTGGAATCAAGCCTGTACTACAGCTATCCGCTGCAGGCCGGTCGTTTCACCTGGGTGCCGAGGGCCGGAGTGGTGCACTCCAGTGCGCGCCTGCTCGATTACTACTACGGCATCAGCGACGAGGAAGCACTGCGTTCGGGCCTGGCCGCCTACAGCCCCGGCAGCGCCACCTCGCCGAGCGTGCAGATCGCAGTCAGCACGCCACTGGGCAGCAGATGGCGCGCCACCGGCGTAGTGGCCAACCAATGGTTCGGCGATGCGGTCAAGGACAGCCCGATGGCGCGCCGTGGCAGCCAGACATCCGCCTTCATTTCCCTGATGCGTTCGTTCTGACCGAGCGCTCCCCGGACGAGGAATCCCCATGGCCTCCCCCAGCCCCGCAGCCGATGCGCACGCGATCCTGCGCGCCCCCGATCTGGACAGCGCCGAACGCGCGTATCTCGGCCTTCTGCCGGACCTGGACCACGTCGATGCGCTGACCCGTCGTGCAGTGGGCCTGTCGAAGGTAGCCGACGCGGCACGCGGCTACGCCCTGTCGATGACCCTGATCGGCCTTCGCCTGCAGGAACTGGAGATGGGTGAGCCCTGCACGACGGAGCACCGCCAGGCGACACTGCGCAGCCTGCGCCAGGCCTTCAGCGCCTGACCGCCCCCCAGAACGGCACCCGTCCGCAGCCGATGCGGGCCACGCGTGTCCGAGTGTGCGGCACGCCGGCACGCAAGTGCGCCATCAGCGGCAGGTCGTCCAGGCCAGCACGGCACACAGGATGGCCACCCAGACCACGGCCTTGAACGTGCCTGCCAGCATGTTGCCGCCGAACAACAGGTCGAGCAGCGGGTTGGGCCTGGAAACGGGAACGTGATCGCTCATTGCAGCTGCTCCTTGTGATGGCCGCGATTGCGCGGGCGCCGCAAGTCTACGCCTGCCCGGTGCGGATTCATCGGCGCCTGGCTGCGTTTGGCGGCTCAATCCCGGTGTTCGTCGCAGGCCGGCTGTGGTCCCGGCGGCGAAGTGCCAGTCTGCCTGCACTTTCCCGCTGGAGCACCGTGCCATGCCGATGCTTGCCCTGTTGCTGCTGTGCGCTGGCGCGTTCGGTCACGCCACCAGTGCCGACGAGCCCGTGCTGGTCGATCTGCCCCTACAGTCCGGATCATCGACGAGGGTGGCGCAGCCCGCCATGCAGCGCGAACTGGAACCTGCGAGCCTGCGGCTCTTCCACCTGCGCCAGGATCGACTGCTACGGGTGGGACAGCAGTGCCTGTCGCAGGAACAGGCCGATGGCCATCGCGAAATCGTCGGCGAGGCACGCATGATCCAGCTGTGGGAGCGTATCGATGGGCACTGGCGGATACGGCGGACGCTCGTCATTGACCACCGGGCCACGCGGACGTGACATCACGCGGCCATTGCATGCGCCCATGAAAAAAGCCGGCGATGGCCGGCCTTTCGTATTACCACCGCTGCACCGGCAGGGCCGGGAGCCAGGTGGTGGGCGGTACAGGGTTCGAACCTGTGACCCCTACCATGTCAAGGTAGTGCTCTACCGCTGAGCTAACCGCCCATCGTGCTTCTGCGGCCCGCCAGCGGGCCTTTTACGTAAAAACCCGGCGCCAGGGCCGGGCTTTCAATTCACGACTGCCCTCTTTCGAGGACGTCGTGGTGGGCGGTACAGGGTTCGAACCTGTGACCCCTACCATGTCAAGGTAGTGCTCTACCGCTGAGCTAACCGCCCGTTTGGGGTCTGAACGTCCGCGAATGCGTCGGTGCAGGCCGCGTATATTACGGATGCCGGCCCGGAAGCGCAACACTTTTGTGAAGACGTGCGGCACTGTCGCGTTCAGCCCAGGCTGGCCTCCTTCAGCTGTCGGATCTGGTCGCGGACGCGGGCCGCGTCCTCGAATTCCAGGTCCTTGGCGTGCTGGTACATCTGCTGTTCCAGCGCCTTGAGACGCGCCGCCAGCTGCGCCGGCCCGAGCGCGCGGTAGTCGGCCACATCCTCGGCCACTCCAGGCCTGCCCTTGCCTTTTCCCTTGCGCGATTCCTTCTCGGCCGCTTCGGATCGGGCACCTTCCAGTACGTCGGTGATCGGACGCGCCACCGAGCGCGGAATGATCCCGTGCTCTTCGTTGTACTCGACCTGCTTGGCGCGTCGGCGGTCGGTCTCGTCGATCGCGGCCTGCATCGAACGGGTCACCTTGTCGGCGTACAGGATGGCCTTGCCGCGCACATTGCGGGCCGCACGGCCGATGGTCTGGATCAGCGAACCGGTGGAGCGCAGGAAACCCTCCTTGTCCGCGTCCAGGATCGCTACCAGCGACACCTCGGGCATGTCCAAGCCCTCGCGCAGCAGGTTGATGCCGACCAGCACGTCGAACTTGCCCAGGCGCAGGTCACGGATGATCTCCACGCGCTCGACGGTGTCCACGTCCGAATGCAGGTAGCGCACGCGGATGCCATGCTCGGTGAGGTACTCGGTCAGGTTCTCGGCCATGCGCTTGGTCAGCGTGGTGACCAGCACGCGGTCGCCGGCCTTGATGCGCTCGTTGGCCTCGCTCATCAGATCGTCGACCTGGGTGGCGACCGGGCGGATCTCCACCATCGGGTCGATCAGGCCGGTCGGCCGCACCACCAGCTCGGTCACTTCGTCGCCCGACTCGCGCATTTCATACGGGCCTGGCGTGGCCGACACATAGATGCTGCGCGGCGAGCGCGCCTCCCACTCCTCAAAACGCAGCGGACGGTTGTCCAGCGCCGAGGGCAGGCGGAAGCCGAATTCGACCAGGGTTTCCTTGCGCGACCGGTCGCCCTTGAACATCGCGCCGATCTGCGGAATGGTCACGTGCGATTCGTCGATCACCAGCAGCGCGTCGGCCGGCAGGTAATCGAACAGGGTCGGCGGTGGCTCGCCCGGGCCCTTGCCGGTGAGATGCCGCGAGTAGTTCTCGATGCCGTTGCAGTAGCCGACCTCGGCCATCATCTCCAGGTCGAACTGGGTGCGCTGTGCAAGGCGCTGCGCCTCGACCAGCTTGTTCTGTGCGTAGAGCTGCTCAAGCCGCTCCTTCAGTTCCACCTTGATGGTCTCGATCGCCGCGAGCACGCGTTCGCGGGTCGTCGCATAGTGGGTCTTCGGGTAGACGGTGAAGCGCATCAGGTTGCGCAGGGTTTCGCCGGTGAGCGGATCGAACATCGTGATCTTCTCGACCTCGCCATCGAACAGCTCGATGCGCAGCGCCTCGCTGTCCGACTCCGCCGGGAACACATCGATCACTTCGCCGCGCACGCGGAAGGTGCCGCGCTGCAGTTCGTATTCGTTGCGGGTGTACTGCAGCTGCGTCAGATGATTGATCAGGTCGCGCTGGTCGATGCGTTCACCCTTGGACAGGATCAGGCGCAGCGACAGGTAATCCTCGGGCGCACCCAGGCCGTAGATCGCCGACACGGTGGCCACCACGATCGCGTCGGGCCGCGACAGCAGGGTTTTGGTCGCCGCCAGCCGCATCTGCTCGATGTGCTCGTTGATCGAACTGTCCTTCTCGATGAAGGTGTCCGACGACGGCACATAGGCCTCCGGCTGGTAGTAGTCGTAGTAGCTGACGAAATACTCCACCGCGTTGTGCGGGAAGAACGCCTTGAATTCACCGTACAGCTGTGCGGCCAGCGTCTTGTTCGGCGCCATGATCAGCGTCGGCTTCTGGATCTGCTGGATGACATTGGCGATGGTGTAGGTCTTGCCCGAGCCGGTCACACCCAGCAGCGTCTGCTTGGCGATGCCGGACTCGAAATTGCTGGTCAGCTTCGCGATGGCGTTCGGCTGGTCGCCCGCCGGTGAATACGGCGAGACGAGTTCAAAACTGTCGCTCATGATGTTGCCAGATCCCGGGAACGGCCAGTATACGGGGCATCCGGTGACGGCCGGCTGAGGGGAAGCCGGACACCCCGACGCGCCAACCTCCAATGGAGACCGGCCGGCGGGGCCGGCAGGCTGGGGGCATGCTCCAGACCCTCTGCAAACACCCCGCGCGCAAGGCCCGGGGGCTCCACCTGCCTGAAATGCTGGTGGTCCTGATGATCCTGTGCGTACTGCTGGCTGTGGCCTGGCGCCCCTGGCAGCGCGCGATGCGCCAGCTGCAGGCCGAATCCCTGCGTGCCCAGCTGGTCGGCAGCCTGTCGCTGGCGCGCAGCACCGCCATCACCGAGGGACGCCCGGTCACCGTGTGCGGCTCCGGCGACGGCAGCCGCTGCGACAACCGCTGGAGCCAAGGCTGGCGCGTTCAGGTTGAGCCGCGGGTGGCCAGCGGGGGAATGACCACCCTGCTGCACACCCTGGAGAACCGCCATCGCCATGTGGAACTGCGGGCGAGCGACCATCGCGCCCACATCCGATTCCGCGCTGACGGGCGCAACGCCGGCACCAACCAGTCCATCGTGCTGTGCGTGCAGGGCCTGGAACACAGCCGCGTGATCATCAACATCCCCGGACGGATCCGGAGCCTGCGCCCACGCGTGCCTACGCCCTGCTGATCCCGCGCGGCATGCCCCAACGAAAAAAGCCGCGATTGCTCGCGGCTTTCTCGAAACTGGCGCCCGAAGTTGGACTCGAACCAACGACCCCCTGATTAACAGTCAAGTGCTCTAACCGGCTGAGCTATTCGGGCGGGGTGCGCATTCTAGCCAATTCCAGAAGTGGGGTGCAAGCCCCTTCCACACTCGCCGCTGCCGTCTTACCAGCACTCCGGGTTGGTCTTGCTGTCCGGCGTCTTGCGGCCCGCCTGATCGAGTGTCAGCGTGCCGCACGCGTCCTTGTCCTGGCCGGTTTCCGGAACCGCCTGCAGGGTATAGGTCCCGGCGGTCGCCTTGCCGTCGAACGATATGGCATAGCGGGCAGAGCCCTGCCGCGGCGACTGGCTGAACGGCAGCGAGAATCCGTCGTAGCTGTTCTGCACGGTGTGATGCCGCTCGAGCAGCTGCGCGATCTCGACCAGGTCAGCCTTGGCCATCGCGCGGTGCGTCTTCAGCACATGTCGCTGGTAGGAAGGCAACGCCACAGCCGCAAGTACCGCGATGACGGCAACGGTGATCATCAGTTCGATCAGGGTGAAGCCCGTTACCTGCTGTTGTCTGCTGGATGTGCGCATGGCAGCTCCCGTATTCCTGGTAGTCATCGGATCTGGCGCCACGACTGGCGACCACAGGCACGCTGGCCATACGCAGTATCCGCGCCCGGCGTGTTCAGAGCCACGATGCAGCGGTCCAGCGATCCATCGACCGTGCACTTCGGATCGCTGGGATCGCAGCCCTTCAAGGTGGTGCTGTTGACATTGGTGGACAGCACGGGGGCACCGGTTGCGATGTCTCCGCCGCGGGTCAGCGCACCGGCACCGCAGTTGGCGCCGCACAGCGCGTTTCCGCCGACCTCGTCGGTCAAGCCGCTCATCGCCGGCTGGCCGGTCAGCATGTTCAGGCGATAGCGCCAGTTGGTGCCGCCGCCGGTGCCGCAGACCGCCTGCCCGGGCACATAGGTGGTGAACATCACCGCGCCGCCCTGCAGCGTCGGATAGCCGAAGAAGCGCTCACCCTCCACGTCGGAACCCACGATCAGGTCGACGTACCAGCCGCGCTTGCTCGCGTAGTCCACGCCGTTGCCCGACACGTCACGGAACCCGGCACCATTGGCACTGACAGTCTGCCCCACCAGCGAATCACGGCTGGAAATGGCAGTGGAGAGGTTGTCCCAGAGCCCATACAGCGTCTGCACCGGCGAATTACGGGTCACTGCATTGTCGTCAGCGGTGAAGTAGCGACCGGTACCGAAGAACAGACTGACGCCACCGCCCGGCCCCGCCGAGACTTCGATCGCGCCGGTGATCGGCTGAGCGACAGCGCTGCGCACGGCGGTGAACAGCGGCGTGCCGTTGAGGGCCACATTCCAGGCGCTGGGATCACCGCCACGCAGGTCGAAGCGCCACATGTTGCCCTGCATGTCGCCGCCATAGACGGTATCGGCCAGGCCACTGCTGTTGTGCAGCGCTACCGCGGTGACATGGTTGAGGCCATTGGCGACTGCATACTTGCCCGCCGTGGGGTACACGCGCTTGAGGATCTCGCCGGTGCGGATGTCGACCACATAGAGCACCGGTCGGCCGGTGCTGGAATTGACACCGTTGCCGAACAGGGCGACGAACCGGGGCGGACTGTCCGCGTTGGGGCCGGCGACGGGCACCACGACCGGCTTGCCCATGACGAAGCCCAGGTCCGACTCGGTCTTGCCGGAAATCTCCCACAGCACGTTGCTGGCGGTGAACCCGGTCGGATTGCTGATATCCAGGGCGAACACCGAACCGTTGCCCACTGCCGTGGCCGACGGCCCGCGCGACGCGCCGCCGCCGCCGGTCGAACCCACCAGTACCGTGCGCCATGCATCGCCGTAGTAGACGTCCGACGAGGTCAGTCCGCCGTCCACGTAGTAGCGATGTCCATAGGTGGGGTTGGCCAGCTCCGCCATGTGCTGCAGCGAAGCCGATGGAATGAAGGCGAACTGCTCGCTGCCCGCCGAGGTGCCGGTGCTGGCATTGAAGCCATGCAGCATGCCGTCGTTCGCACCGACGTAGACCATCGAAGGTGGGCCACCGTTTGCCACCTTTGTCGCCAGGTAGGCCCGATAGCTCAAACCGAGCGTGGTCTTCCAGCTCACTCCCCCCTGCGCCTGCCACGAGGTGAAGCCGTAGTCGTCCTTGTTGGACACAATCTCCACGCTGGAATTGACGATATCGCCGAGCAGTGAGCTGCGCGGGCGGAAACCGCTCACCGGTGAGCCGCGCAGGTAACTGACCAGATCCGCCACGGTGTGCGAACCGAACCAGTTCGGCACCGTGTTGAGCCCCATGTTGCCGAGCTTCTCGGCGCGATCACGCCCGGGAACGTTGTCGGCGGTGAAATCGGCCGCTGCCACCGGCACCAGTTGGTTGGACGTGTTCACATAGGTGGGTGCGGTCGACATCACGATGGTCCGCCCGGAGGCGCTCATCTTGGTCGACGCACGCCACAGTTCAGCGCCGGCGCCTCCGGTGCTCGTGGTCTGGCTGGCGATGACATCACCGGTCCAGTCGTTCGAGCCCGACGGCACCGTGTAGTGCGCGGACACGGTGAAGGAGCCGGCGTTGACACGGGCGCCGGTGCCGCTGCCACCGACCGGGGCCTCGCCAGCCGCAGCGCTGTCGAAGATCGATTCCAGCGCGGACTTCAGCTTGGCCGGATTGCGTGCCAGGAAGTAGTTGTCCGGTACACCAGGCACCTTGCTGTCCCACTTCTTGCCTTCCGGCACGCCGTACTTGGCGGCGTACCACAGCGGGCTTTCCAGCTGCCCGGCCTGACCGGTACCCAGCTTGTAGCGCACCACGACCGCGCCGGTCCAGGTAGCCGGCGGATCGGCGCTGGTGCTCAACACCGAACCGTTGCGGTTGCCGGGGCGCAGCACCAGCCGCTGCACGTTGTCAGCCGCATTGGAGCCCACGATCGTGTAGCCGGTCAGCATCGCGTTGCCTGCATAGGCGGACAGGTTCTCGATGCGGACCAGCACTTCGTCTTCGCCGACCTTGTTGCGAACGGCGTTGTTGTTGCATTCACCACTGTTGGAGCGCCAGCAGATGTTGCGGAATGGCGTCGTGCCACCGTCGCTGCAGGTGCTGCCTACGCAGTAGCTGAGCATGGAGACCACATCGTTGTCGTGGTCATTGCCCCACAGCGAATCCTCCCAGACCAGCGAGAAGCTGCCGGCCTTGCCATCGGCACGATAGTCACGGCCATAGACGTAGTTCGGCGATACCGCTGACCGTTTGGTACCAATGCCGACCGAGCCGAGGAAGCAGCTGCGCCAGCCGCCACTGTTGATACCGGCCCCTTCGCTGTTGTTGGCCTGGCACAGGGGCGCCAGGGTGATCTTCCCGTTGCCCACCGGAATCTCGAACTTCGGCAGGCTTTCGGCCATGGCCACGGTGTAGGTGGTGGCGGTCAGCTTGTAGGTGTTGGGTTTGTCCTGCACGCCCGGGCGCAGATCAGTCTCGGCAGCAGCTTTGGCCAACCCCGAGATCAGATAACTGCCTTCCGTGGACGGCACGTCCGGGCAGATGCCACGCACGAGCGACAGACCGGTGACCTTGGCCGCCCGGCAGATGTCCTCATGGGTATTGATCGAGGCATAGCGCTCGGTCAGGCCCACACGGCCTGCCATGTAGCTGCCACCGGTGATCTTCTCCAGGTTGCCGATCGCATCGGTGGCCGCCGCTGCCGTGGTCAGGCCGTTGACCGTACCGATGTTGTCGCTGTCGAAGGACGGCAGGCCCGAGGACATCACCAGGATGTTGCAGGTGGCGCAGTAGGAGTTGCCGCCGTTGTTCGGCGAGCGGTACGGATCTTTCCACGCCACCGAATTGGGCAGGCCGCTGAGATCACCGCTGGCACTGTAGATCCCCTTCGTTTCACCCTTGATGTAGCGCAGCGCCTCGGCATACATCTCCGCCAGCGGATTGCCCCAGGCACTGCAGTTCTTGGACGCATTGCCTGGATCGGTCAGATTGCCGTTGCCGTTGAAACCCTGCCGATTGAGGATGCTGTAGGCGTTGCAGTCGTTCCAGTTGTCCTTCCAGTTCCACTGGTCGATACGGAAGTTGGAGATCGTATTGATGATGCCCTCGGCCCCGCCCGTCAGCGTGTTGCAGAACTGGCCATTGGACAGGTTGATCTCGTCGCCGGCTGCGCAGAAGGTCGTGCCGTTGCCGGCGATCTTGCCGATGTTGCGGCGGACCACGCCACCATCGCGCGGATTGACATAGGTGCCGGTGACCAGACCAAACCGCAGTCGGCCACTTTCACCATAGGACTGCAGCAGTCCCGCCGGTTTCAGGTAGTCCCGGGTGCCGTCGTTGTACTTGCGGCAGAACGCCTCCTGGAAAGTTCCTGAACCGGTGGCGCAGACCTCTACGCGTACATTCAGATCAGTCGCCGAACCGGGGGAGTCATCCTTGCCCTCATCCGTGCGCCCGGTAATGCACTGCCGCCCGGCAGTCGAGGCCCATTCACCCCAGCTGCCGCTGGCAACACGCATCAGCGGCGCGCCGGTGGCACTGATGCTGGCGTTGCAGAACGACATGGTCGTCTTGTACGGGGTGAAGTTGTTGATGTCGGCGCCGCTGTAGACCTTGACCCAGGCATGCAGGTCGTTGGGAATCTGCGCCCGCTCCAGTACCGTCTTGCTGGCGGTATCGGTGATGCGATGGCCGCCGTACAGCACGTAGCGCATCACATCCAGGCGGCTCATGGTCGCCCAGTTGAGGAAGTTGCCCGACCAGGTACCCGAGCAGGTGTGCCTTTGCGTGCCGGTCGCCTGGGCCGTGGCCTTGAACTGGCTGCTGCTGTACGTGTAGCAGAGATTGGAGTCGAAGTACCCGGAATAGTCGAACTTGTCCTGGTAGGTGGTGTCGAGCGTGCCGTCCTCGTCCAGATCGCTGTAGTCGCTGTAGGCCTTGTTGAACAGCTGCTCGTCGCGCGACATCACCATCATCATCAGCGGCGGCTGTGTCTTCTTGCTGTAGAGCGGCTCCTGCGCGATGTCATAGTCGCCAAGCGCAGCGAACAGCGGATAGACCAGTGCGCCCACGCCCACCAGCACGGCAGCGGCGGTGCCTGCACGCAGCCACTGGGAGGAGACAAGGCGGGAGAATCGGCGCGGAGTATTCATGGAATGAAGATCGTGTCGATGACGGCGCTGGAAGAAGGATTGGCCGGATCGTCACTGGCCAACACGGTGATCTGGTAGATGTTCTCGGTCTCTTCGTTCTTGCGCCGCCCCAGGCCCAGCGGCCCGACCGGCACGCATTTGTCCAGGCGGCGGGTATTGATCGCCGTTGCCGTGGTCTTGCCATCGGCCCAGGTCGCCGGGTCGAACACCGGGCTGCACTCTTCCTGGTTGGCCTCGAAGATCTTGCCGCTGTCGATGACAGCCTGGATCGCCGCTTCCTGCGAACGTACATCGGCCTCGGCGTTCTGGAACGCCTGGTTCGAGCGCAGGTAGTTGGCGGCCATGCGTTCCTGCATGCCGGTCACCTGCATGCCGGCGATGCCGATCAGGGCCAGCAGGATCAACATGATCAGGGCGACATACAGCACCGCGCCGCGCTGTTGGCGGTGCGACGCGAAGGAGGGGGTGCGCGGGCGCGGATGCATGGTGGCCTCAGTTGCCGAAGAGGCGATTGCGGAGGGCGATGGTGGTCTGGTAAACGGCGCGCATGCGGCCGTCCTCGGGCGCGGTGAATGTCACGCCCATCGAGGTCAGTACCGCATTCTGGTCGGCCTGAGGGGCTGCCGAGGGATCGGGACTGGCCATCACCAGGCCCATCTGCACGGCGCCCACGCGCCGCCAGGCGTTGATGTTGGGATTGGCCGATGCCTGCACGGTGGCAGCGGTACCCTGGCGATCAATGAAGCCGGTCGGGTAGGCACTGGTCAGGCGACGATCCTGGCCGTACAGCAGCTGCATGTTCTCCACACCCTCCACCAGGGCCTCCGGCGCGCCGGCGACCAGCGCACCGTTGGGCGTGGCGTTGAAACGCACACGGTACAGTGAGGAACGTGCGCTGGCAGCGTCGTAGCCCACGTAGTACACAGCGCTTTCCGCACGATGCAGCATCGCCTGGCCTGCGGTCACCGGACGGATGAAGTTGCTCGCATTGTTCGGTGCATCGCCGAAGGTGATCGTGCCCCCTGCCTTGTCGATGCTGCGCGCCTGGAAAACGGTGGCGCTGGCGCAGTCGGCAGCACCATACAGCCCGGAATCGGCAACGCCACTCTGCAGCACGGCGAGTCGAGCCTTGTCGAAACTGAAAACCGGCTGCGCGACGGTACCGCCGGAAGACGTAACCGGCACGCCGTCCGGCATCAGGTATCGCAGGGCGACGATGTCGCTGCCATTGACGCGGTTGGGCAGCGCCGCAGCGAATTCATCGGGCAATGCGGGTGTGTAGGCGGTGCCGCCCGTCGCCGGAGTGGCCGGCAGCGTCACCGCATCGCCGGGCGCCGTATCGGTCGCCTCGTAGCCCTGGATGGATCGCTGGAAGTCCAGCGCCGGATGAGGCGTGGCCGCGAACGTCGTAAACAGCGAGACGCCATCCGGCGACTGCCGGGCCTGATCGTTGACGCAGCCGAAATGACCTGCCATGCGCAGTTCGCGCTGCAGGGTATCCATGGCGAAGCGACTGTTCTCCTGCACGCGCGCCAGGCCATCGGACAGCTGATAGGCAGCACGCGAGGCCGCGAACACCTGGACGACACCGAGCATGACGATCACGCCGATGGTCAGCGCGATCATCAGTTCGACCATGGACAGGCCGGCCATGCGCCGGGCCGGGGAAGGCGCGCGCATCACAGGCGGCTCCCGGCACTGAAGGTGGTATCGCTGGCGTCAGCGTTCCAGCGCTCGTCACCCCACGTCACGCTGACCGTGTACTGGGTGCCGGCACGTGCGACCTTGGCCGTGGCCCCATCCCCCAGCGCCTTGCCGAGACGGCAGGTCCAGTCCAGGGTGAACGCGTCCTTGCCGATGTCGTTGCCGACCGGTGGCAGGCAGTTCTTGGCCGCGGTGGTCGCGGTGTAGTCGCCCACATAGGACGGAGCCATCGAGCGGTTCATCCGCAGCTGATCAAGCATTTCGTAGGTCAGGTTGGTCGCCTGGGTGCGATAGTTGGCGCTCTGCACGAAGCGCACGTTCATCGTCTGCAGCAGTGCGAAACCCAGCAAACCGACCCCCAGCACCAGGATCGCGATCAATACCTCGATCAGGCTGAAGCCGCCCTGCGCTTGGCGCGGGGAACGGAAACGCGGCGTTCTCACTTGCAGTCCTCCTTCAACAGACGCACCTGACCGGTCGGGGACAGGCGCAGCGTGCGCTGCAGCGGCTGCTTGCCACAGTTGTCCGGGCGCAGCGTCAGGTCGAGCGTGGCATTGGCGCGATTGCGGCCCCGCGGGTCGAAACTCACCGACAGGTCGGGCGTACCGACGGCGACCAGCGCCGAACGCCCGGGGCTGTAGCGCAGGACGGTTTCGCCGGCACTGAGCGCACCGTCGCCGTTGCTGTCGGCCCAGACCAGCCAGCCATCGGTCCAGCTGTCGCCATCACAGGACGTGCCTCCGGCAGAGGCACACACGCCGCCACCCCTGCGGTTCTTGACCGCTTCACTGCGGGCCAGCGCCATCGACGCGATGAGGTCATTGCTGGTGGTGGCGATGCGGTTGGAGCGGATGGTGCTCTGGAAGCTCGGAAACGCGATCGTCGCCAGCACGCCCAGCACGACCACCGTGATCATCAACTCAACCAGCGTGAAGCCGTTCTGCCGGCGCAAAGACATGTGGACGCTCCCCAGCGTATTGATCGCCACCATGGGCCATCGCCCTGCCGCCAGCAAGCGGCGGCAGGATGAACGGTCAATCCGGGGCGACGGGCGTCAAACGCTTGACGAACCGCCCTTCCCCACCGCTGCCGGCGCGATCCCCATCGCGCCGGTACGGTCTCAGGCCAGCACCTGGTAACAGGGCTGGTACTCGCCGGAGATCTTCATCCGGCGCTGCTCGACGAAGGCGCGCAGCAGCGCATCCAGGGCCTGCATCATGTCCGGGTCACCGTGGATCTGGAACGGCCCGAACTGCTCGATGCGGCGCATGCCATCCTCCTTCACATTGCCGGCAACGATGCCGGAGAAGGCACGACGCAGGTCCGCCGCAAGGGCATGCGGCGCACGCCCATGGTGCAGATCCAGTGCAGCCATGGCCTCATGCGTCGGCACGAAGGGCTGCTGGTACTCCCACGGAATCTCGATGGACCAGTTGAAGAAGAACGAATCCTTCTGCGCCAGGCGATGCTCGCGCACGCGCTTGATGCCGGCGGACATCTTCCTGGCCACGGCAACCGGGTCGCCGATGATGATCTCGTAACGCTCTGCGGCGGCATCGCCCAGGGTCAGCCGGATGAAGCGGTCGATCTGTTCGAAATACGGCGCAGCCACGGTCGGGCCGGTCAGGATCAGAGGGAACGGCAGGTCCTTGTTCTCGTCACGCAGCAGGATACCGAGCAGGTACAGGATCTCCTCGGCGGTGCCGACACCACCGGCAAACACGATGATGCCGTGACCGATGCGGACGAACGCCTCCAGGCGCTTCTCGATGTCCGGCATGATCACCAGGTGGTTGACGATCGGGTTGGGGGATTCCGCGGCGATGATGCCCGGCTCGGTCAGGCCGATGTAGCGGGTCACCGTCTTGCGCTGTTTGGCGTGGGCGATCGTGGCCCCCTTCATCGGGCCCTTCATCGCACCCGGTCCGCAACCGGTGCAGATGTCCAGGCCGCGCAGGCCCAGCTCGTAGCCCACCTGCTTGGTGTACAGGTATTCATCGCGCGAGATCGAGTGACCGCCCCAGCAGACCACCAGGTTCGGGTCACCGGGGTTGAGGATGCGCGCGTTGCGCAGCAGGCCGAACACCGCGTTGGTGATGCCTTCGGAGGATTCCAGTTCGGCCGCGTAGGCCGGGCCCATTTCGATGGCCATGTAGGCGAGGTCGCGGACCACGGCAAACAGCAGCTCGGCCACGCCGCGGATGATTTCGCCATCGACGAAGGCCATCGCCGGCGCATTGACCAGGTCGATGCGCACGCCACGATCCTGCTGCGCGACCTGGATGTCGAAGTCGGGATAGAGATCGCGCGCCGCGCGCGGATCATCCGATGCGCTGCCGCTGGTCAGCACGGCCAGCGCGCAGCGGCGCAGCAGCTCGTGCATGCCGCCGCCGGAGGCGTCGCGCAGGCGCGCTACTTCTGCCCGCGACAGCACATCCAGCCCACCGCGCGGGTAGATCCGCGCGTCCTGTACCGGCAGCGCACGGGCCGCCTTTTCGTTCGTGGTCATATCCAACGTTTCGCTTCCTTCAAGGTTTCCGACTGTACTGCCGCCCCCTTAAAAAGCAAAACGGCCGGGAATCCCGACCGTTGGATATGTGCTGACCGCGTTCGCCATTCCGGGACCGCATCTGCGGCATCGGCGCCGCGCACGAACCCGGATGCTACGCCGATGTCGTGACCACTGCAAGAACTTTCACCCGAACGGGAAACGGCCGGGTTGCCCCGGCCGCTTCCGTCTACTGCGTGATGTTCCGACGGATCAGAACTTGTACTTCAGGGTCAGCTGCATCGACCAGCGCGACACGGCAGTGTTGCCCTTGTCGTTGTTGTTTTCCTGGATCGCGGGGTTGTCGGTGGAACCGGTGAACGAGTACACGTACTTGCCGGTCGCCGGGTCGATACCCGCGTAGTTGGCGACGCGACGGGTGGCGTAGAAGCCGTAGTCGTCGATCAGGCCCCACTTCTTGTTCAGCAGGTTGCCGACATTCATGATGTCCAGCGCGATCTCACCCTTGTGGCTCTTCACGAAGCCCGGGAACTCCTGGCTGATGCGGACGTCGAAGGTGTTGATCCACTTGGCACGGTGCGAGTTGGCCGGGACCACGCTGCCACGGTAGGCATCGAGCTCCGGATTCTGCGCCAGCCAGTTGAAGAAGTCCTGCTCCATCTGCGCGCTCTGCACGAAGCGACCACCGACCACCGAACCGAACAGCACGTCACCCGGGCCGCTCGGCACATAGAACAGATCGTTGGTGGTAGCACCGTCGCCGTTGGCATCGTTGTAGAAGATGTAGCTGTACGGACGGCCCGAACGACCTTCGTAGAACAGGCCGACGCGGGTGGCGTTGTCACCGAAGAAGTTGTGCTTCCACTCCAGGGTGCCGGTGATGCGGTCCTTGATCGCGTAACGCGAGTCGTAGGCCACGTCTTCGTTGGCGTTGAAGATCAGCGTGTTGTTCCAGTTCGAGGTGTTCTGCGAGCTGGTCAGCGGGCTGACTTCCTTGGACTTGGTATAGGTGTAACCCAGCGACCAGCCCCAGTTCTCGGTCAGCGGCTTGGCCAGCGAGAAGGTAGCCTGCGTACCACGACCCTTGTCGGTGTTGCGCATGACCAGCACGTCGCCGATGTCGCTCGGACGGTTGGCACGGTCGGTGGCACGGTTGGTGCCGGTGGTCATGCCGAAGTTGGTGCCACCCGACATGCGGCTGTTTGCCGGATTACGGCCATTCGCATCCCAGTAGATCGCACGACCGTCCTGGCCGTAAGCGGTCGGCGCCGAAACGTCGAGACGGTCGAAGTAGATGCCGTCCTTGACCTTGGTCATCAGGACTTCGGCCGACGCCACGATGCCGTACCACGGCAGCTCATGGTCGAACGCCAGGTTGGCCTTCCACACCGACGGCAGGCGGGTGCCCGGGGCGATGATGTCGACGTTCTGGCGCGCAGCTGCGGGGCCACCAGCCGGAATGTACGGATTGTTGCCGTCCGGGGTAAAGCCGCTGGTCAGGTTGCGCTCGTCGTACTCGATGTAGTTCAGGCCGGTGTTCTGGTAGGCACCCGCCAGCCACACGTTCGGGGCAGCGCCACCGAACAGGCCCACGCCACCACGCAGCTGGGTCGGGCGCTCGCTGTCGAAGGTGTAGTTGAAGCCGACGCGCGGCTGCACCAGGTTCTTGTCGACCAGCTGGGTGTTGTTGAAGCCGTACAGCTGCTCGATGCGCGGGTTGTACAGGCGCTGGCTGCTGAAGTCAGGCATGTCGACGCGGACACCGAACATCAGGCTCAGGTTGTAGTTGATCGCCCAGGTATCCTGGACGAACACACCGGTGTTCTTCAGGGTGAAGTCTGCCGGGATATCACTGCGGCTGCCGCCGGCGCGCGGGGCACGCAGCTGGTAGCGCGCGATGCGACCGTTCAGGAAGTCCTCGACGCTGTTGAACTCGTAGACGCCGTTGAGGTTGCGGCCGTAGAAGTTCATCAGGTCGTTCTTCGAGTAATCGAAGCCGAACTTGACGGTGTGATCGCCGATGTACCAGGTACCGGCACCGAAGGCGCTCAGTTCCTTCGATTCCACGATGTTGACGTGCGTGTTCTGCTCGGTACCGACGTACAGCGAGTCGTTACCCGAACGGATGCGGATCTGCGGCATGTCGACCAGCGGAACGCGGTTGGCCGAGTAATCCTTGTGCGAGACCTTGAACTCGGTCGAGAAGTTCTCGGACCAGTCGCTGAACAGTTCGCCCATCCAGGTTTCGTATTCGGTCGGCTGCTGGTACCAGAAGTTGCTCAGCGAGATCGCACTGGTGCTGACCTGCGGGAAGCGGACGACGTTCTGCTCCATCTTGTTGTAGCGCAGGGCCGCACGGTGGTTTTCATTGATGTTCCAGTCCAGCTTGACCGCGTACTCTTCGATTTCGGTCTTGCTGTTCGGTGCCGTCAGGCTGCCCGGGTCATAGCCGAGTCCACCCAGGAAATTCTGGACGTCGGTGATCTGCTGCTGGGTGATGGTGCCCTTGCCGATCGGGGTGTCGCTCAGGCTGATGCCAGCGGCCGAACGCTCGTACTTCTCGTAGTTGCTGAAGAAGAACAGCTTGTCCTTGACGATCGGGCCGCCGAAGGTCATGCCGTAGGTCTTCTCGTCCTCGAAGCCGTTGAACTTCTCGCCACGCAGTTCCTCGCGGACCATGTCCTTGTCGCGGTAGGAACCGTAGACAGTGCCATGGAACTCGTTGGTACCCGACTTGGTCACGGCATTGATCACCGCACCGGTACCACCGGCGATGGTGGTGTCGTAGTTCGCGAGATCGATGTTGATTTCCTGGATGGCATCCATCGACACCGGCTGACGCTCGGTCGGCAGGTTGTTGGAGCCCAGGCCGAACGGATCGGAGGCACTGATGCCGTCGATACGGATCGCGTTGTAACGGGTGTTCTGACCGCCAGCCGAGATCGCGCCGTCAGCCTTGCTGACCTGCGAGATGCGCGGGTCCAGGCGGATGTAGTCCTGGATGTTGCGGTTGGCCGACGGCAGCGCGTCCATCGTTTCGCGGGTCACGTTCGAGCCGGTACCCATCTTGGTGGCGCTGAAGATGTCCAGGCCGCCCGCGGTGGCGACAACATTCACGGCGTCCAGGTTGGTGGCCGCCACGTCGCCGGTCAGGTTGGCGTTGACGGTGTTGACCTGGTTCAGGTTCAGGTAGACACCCTCTTCGGTCTTGGTGCCTTCACCCGGCTTGGTGATGGTGATGGTGTACGGACCACCCACGCGCAGGCCGCGCGCGTTGTAACGACCCGACGCATCGGTCGTGGCGCGCGAAACGGTGCCCGACTCGGTGTGGGTGATGGTGACTTCAGCACCGGCGACAGGCTGGCCTGCGGCGGACACGACCTGGCCGCCGACACCTGCAGAGGTGCTCTGGGCAAAGGCGGGAGCGGCAGCAAGTGCGGCCACGAGACCAAGGGTGAGCTTGGACATCCGGAGTGGGTGGGTCATCTAGGGTAGCCTCGATACGAGTTGGCGATGGCGGAAAAAAGACGCATCCAAGCGGCCTTGCGGGTGGCCGACTGGACAGTGATCTGGGGTTCCCGACCGTGTTGGCTGAAGGCAGCCATAACGGTTAACACTAGATTAACACGCTACGCCATCAATGTGACGGTTGTGCGACAAACGGCACCGGATCGCAACGCAATCATGACGGGATCTTCATCCCGCCTTACGTCGCCCTTCACTCTGCCGGGCGAGCGCTGCCTGCATCCAGGATCTGCCCCCGCCAGGCCGAGCCGGCACTGGACAGCAGGGTCACGGCCGCGGCCGCGGCGGCCTCGGGCCCCTGCGCAGCCGGGTCCTGGTCGATCGAGTAGGCGCGGGCGCGCAGGGCCGTGCGCAGGGGACCCGGGTACAGGCCGCTGACCCGGACCGGACTGCGGCCCAGCTCATCATGCAGGCTGGCGATCAGGCCGCGCAGGCCATGCTGGGCGGCGCCATAGCCTCCCCAGTAGGCCTGCCCCACCCGTTCCGGTGCATCGACCGTGAACACCAGCGCCGCATCCTCGCGCTGGCGCAGCAGCGGCAGGCAGGCCTGCGCCAGCCAGGCGGGTGCGGTCAGGGTGACGTGGACGGCGCGGGCGAAACTTGCCGGGTCGGCCAGTTCGAACGGGGTCAAGCCCGGAAAGTGGGCGGCGCAGACAAGTAGCCCGTCCAGTCGCCCCAGCTCCGTCTGCAGCGCCTGGGCGAGGTCGGCGTAGTCATCGGGACCGGCCCCTTCCAGATCCAGCGGATACAGCAGGGGCTCGGGACCGGCTGCCTGCACCTGGGCGTAGACCCGGTCCAGCCGGCGCGGCTTGCGCCCCAGCAGGACCACGGTCGCGCCTGCGCTGGCGGCGGCCACTGCGGCGGCACTTCCGAGGCCACCACCGGCACCGGCCACAAGCACCACGCGGTCCTGCAACGGGCGGCCATCGAGCGCCCCGTTGGTCGGTGACGTCGATGGCGGCGCACTCATCCCAGGGTCGCCTCTTCGACGATGCGCTTGAGCTCGCCGGATTCGAACAGCTCCATGATGATGTCGCAGCCGCCGATCAACTCCCCGTTGATGAACAGCTGCGGAAACGTCGGCAGGTTGGAGAAACGCGGCAGGTTCGCGCGGATTTCCGGCTCCTCCAGCACATTGACGGTGCGCAGGGAGACGGCGCCGGCAGCCATCAGCGCCTGTACGGCGCGGCTGGAGAAGCCGCACGTCGGGTATTGCGGGGTGCCCTTCATGAACAGCACGAGCGGGTAACGATCGACCTCGGCCTGGATTTGCTGCATTACCGCCACAACCACACTCCTTGCTTCGCCGGACAAACCGACCGCGATGGTCGGCTAGACTGCCCAAGGTAGCCGCCATTGTAAGCGGATGGAACCGGCTGCCGCCGCCCCTCTGGCCACGAACCTGTCCATGCCCGTCGAACTGCCTGCCCTGCCCTACCTGTCCGGCTCCCTGCAGCCCCATCTTTCCGCGCAGACCGTGGAACTGCATCACGGCGAGCACCATCGTGCCTATGTCGATGCGGTCAATGCCGGCATCCGCGGCACCGAATGGGAAGAGGCCTCGCTGGAGGAGATCGTCCGCCATGCCCAGGGCGCCCTGTTCGACGCCGCGGCCCAGGCCTGGAACCACGGCTTCTATTGGCAGTGCCTGCGCCCGCGCGGCGGCGGTGAGCCACAGGGACGGCTGGGCGAGCTGGTCAAGCGCCAGTTCGGCGACGTGCAGCGCCTGCGCGAGGAGTTCAACCGTACCGCGCTGGGCCTGTTCGGCTCCGGCTGGGTGTGGCTGGTGCAGCATCCCGGCGGCCAGCTTGGCATCCAGGCCACCCGCAACGCCGGCACCCCGCTGACCGGCGACAGCACGCCGCTGCTGTGCTGCGACGTGTGGGAACACGCGTACTACACCGACTACCAGAACGACCGCACGCGCTACCTGGAGGCATTCTGGCAGCTGGTCAACTGGGAATTCGCCGAGAGCCGGCTGCGCTGAGAACATCCGCCGGGCGTGGCCCGGCAGCACCGGGCCATGCCTGGCGACACGGCGGGCATCAGGCGCTCTCGTGCGCCGCCACCGCATCCATGACCCGGGCCGAGTACACCAGTGCCGCGCCCGCGTTGAGCGAAACCGCCACCCCGAGCGCCTCGGCGATCTCCTCGCGGCTGGCGCCCTGCTTGAGCGCGGCATCGACGTGCACCGTGATGCAGCCGTCGCAACGGGTGGTCACGGCGACCGCCAGCGCGATCAGCTCGCGGGTTTTTGCATCGAGATGATTGGTCTGGGCACCGGCATTGGCCAGAGTGGCGTAGCCCTTGATGGTATCCGGCGAGAGCTTGCCGATCTCGCCGATACGGCCCTTCAGTTCCTTGCGGTATTCGTTCCAGTCGAGCATGACGATGACTCCGGGGAAAGGAGCCTTACGCTATCACCCTGGTTGATGCGCCGATGCGTGCATCGGCGCGTCACAGCGTTGCGCTTCCGCGTCGCGGTCAACCGCGCAGTGCCCGCACCGCCGGTGCGACCTGCAGCTGGCGCCCCAGTGCCTCGCCCACCTGTTCCAGCGCCGTGGCCAGTGCGCCGG
The DNA here is from genome assembly GCF_039674705.1 of Stenotrophomonas sp. TWI169. Taxonomy (NCBI): domain Bacteria; kingdom Pseudomonadati; phylum Pseudomonadota; class Gammaproteobacteria; order Lysobacterales; family Lysobacteraceae; genus Stenotrophomonas; species Stenotrophomonas sp. TWI169. Next base: position 183,361 of record NZ_JBDJOB010000006.1, read on the forward strand.
CCTGGTCGTCGCGCAGCGTGGCGTGGCCCACCTTGCGGCCTTCGCGGGGCTGCTTTCCATAGTCGTGCCAGTGGCCGCCGGCCTGGGCCAGCACCGGCGCCGGGTCCGGCATCTCGCCCAGCCAGTTGAGCATGCAGGCGTGGCCGAGCATGCGGGTACTGCCCAGCGGCAGGCCCAGCACGGCGCGAAGATGATTCTCGAACTGCGAGGTCTCGCTGCCTTCGATGGTCCAATGGCCGGAGTTGTGCACGCGCGGCGCCATCTCATTGGCCAGCAGTTCGCCGTCGCGGCAGAACAGCTCCAGGGCGAACACGCCCACGTACTGCAGATGCTCGGCCAGCCGACGGGCATAGCCGATGGCGGCATCCTGTTCGGCAGCCGACAGCACGGCAGGCGCCACACTGGCCGAAAGCACGCCATCCACATGCCAGTTGCCGGTCACCGGCCAGGCCTGGAAACCGCCGTCACGACCGCGCACGGCCACCACGCTGACCTCGCGCTGGAAAGCCACAAAGCCCTCCAGGATCAGGCCGGTGTGCTCGACCTGGGCGCCCAGGGCCTGCCAGGCAGCGTCGATGTCAGCTTCGCTGCGCAACCGGAACTGGCCCTTGCCGTCATAGCCGAGGCGACGGGTCTTGAGGATGCACGGCAGGCCGAACGCGGCCGCCTTCGCGGCGAGCTCCTCGCGGCTGCGGATATCGGCGAACGGCGGCAGCGGAATGCCCAGCTGCTGGAACAGCGTCTTCTCGCTCAGGCGGTCCTGCGCTACAGCCAGCGCTGCGGGCGGCGGATACACCGGCACCCGCTCGGCCAGCCACTGCGCACTGTCCGCGGGCACATTCTCGAAGTCGAACGTCACTACATCGACTTTGGCGGCGAAGTCCGCCAGCGCCTGGCGGTCATCGAAGGCACCGACGGTGAGCGGTGCCAGCGGCCCGCTGCAGGCGTCCGCCGCCGGATCGTACAGTTCGAAGCGCAGTCCCAGCGGCGCACCGGCCAGGACCATCATGCGGGCCAGCTGGCCGCCGCCGAGGATGCCGACAGTCAGGTTCATTGGCGCGGGTCGTCGTGGGCCATCACATCTTCGGTCTGGCGCGTGCGGAAGGCATCCAGCGCCTGGCCGATGGCCGGCTGGTCGCTGGCCAGCATCGCGGCGGCGAACAGCGCGGCGTTGGAGGCACCCGCATTGCCGATGGCGAAGGTAGCCACCGGAATGCCGGCCGGCATCTGCACGATCGACAGCAGCGAGTCCATGCCATTGAGCGCCTTGGACTGCACCGGCACGCCCAGCACCGGAACCGCGGTCTTGGCCGCGATCATGCCCGGCAGATGCGCGGCACCGCCGGCGCCGGCGATGATCGCGCGCAGGCCACGTCCGCCCGCCTGTTCGGCATAGCTGAACAACACATCCGGCGTCCGATGGGCGGACACCACCTTCACTTCAAACGGAACACCCAGGGCCTCAAGCTTCTGGGCGGCGTGCTGCATGGTTTCCCAGTCGGAGCGGGAACCCATGACGATGCCGACGAGCGGCGCGTTCGGATTGGGGGTCATTGGCCGTCACCTGCCTTAAAGACGTATTCTAGCCGTCTTCCACGCAAGACGAAGAACCATGGATCGCAAGCTGCTCGACCTGCTGGTGTCGCCGGACACCCGCCAGCCCTTGTCCCTGCTGGATGGCAAGGGCCTGGAAGCCCTCAACAAGGCGATTTCCGCCGGCGCGGTGAACAAGGCCGACGGCAACCCGCTGGCACAGCCGCTGCGCGAGGCCCTGGTCACCCGTGACCGCAAGCAGGTGTTCCGGGTCGACGACGGCATCCCGGTGCTGCTGGCCGAGGAGGCCATTCCAACCGCGCAGATCGCTGACTTCCCGGCCGCATGAGCATGCTGCCGACGCCGGATGCGGCCGTCGTCGCCGCCGATGTCGCCCGCGCGCTGGCGGAGGATCTGGGCAGCGGCGACGTCACCGCCGCCCTGCTGCCCGACCAGACTGACAGAGCCTACCTGCTGTGCAAACAGGATGCGGTGATTGCCGGCCGGCCGTGGTTCGATGCCACCCACCGCGCGCTCGACCCGGACGTGCGCATCGAATGGCGCATCGCCGAAGGCGAGTCCGTCACTGCCGGTACGGTACTTGCGCTGCTGCACGGCCGCAGCCGCAGCCTGGTCAGCGCCGAGCGCACGTCGCTGAACTTCCTGCAGACCCTGTCCGGCACCGCTACCACCACGGCGCGCTACGTGGCCGCCGTGGCCGGCACCGGCACGCGCATTCTCGACACCCGCAAGACCCTGCCCGGCCTGCGCCTTGCACAGAAATACGCAGTGCGCTGCGGAGGCGGGGAAAACCATCGTTTCGGCCTGTACGACACGGTGATGCTGAAAGAGAACCACATCCGTGCCGCCGGTTCGCTGGCCGCTGCGGTGGCGGCCGCGCGTCGGCAATGGCCACGGTTGCCGCTGGTGGTCGAGGTCGAAGACCTGACCCAGCTGCGCCAGGCGCTGGAGTCCGGCTGCGAGCGCATCCTGCTGGATGATTTCAGCCCCGACCTGCGCCGTGAAGCCGTACGCATCACCGCCGGCCGCATTCCGCTGGAGGTGTCCGGCAGCGTCGGCCTTGGCGGCCTGCGCTCGATCGCGGAGGACGGCGTGGACTGCATCTCCATCGGCGGCCTGACCAAGCATGTACAGGCCATCGATCTGTCACTGAAGCTGGGCCCACCGCCGGGTTGAGAGCCGGTAACGCCTGACGCAACCGCGTTGCCCGCCGGGCATGGCCCGGCGCTACCGGACGCGTCATGCACTGGGGAGCGCCGGGCCATGCCCGGCCGACATTGACGGATCCACCCGGCGTTCACGACGGCGCTGCGACGCTGCGCGCATCCCCCACTGGAGCCGCGCATGCGCCGGATGCTGTTGCCTGCCTGTCTGCTGCTCGCGTCAATGCCCTTGTCCGCCGCAGCGGCCGAGGCCTGTGATGTCCCGCCGCGCTTCGGCCTGAGCCCCTTGGCCATTGCCATCCGCAACGCGGCATGCAACGAGCATCGGCTGTGGTTCCGCCCCTTCATCGACCGCGATGGCCGCGCCGCCAGCCTCAGCGTCACGGAAGCCGAGAACGAGCATCTGGCCGACAACGGCCTGATTGCCTGGCAGCGCGTCTCCCACTACTGGCGTGACAGCGGGACGCTCAACGCCATGGGCAGCATCGCCGGTGCCAGCAGTTGTGCCGCACCACTGGGCTCGCGCTATACCGACAGCGACTGCCGTGCCTTCCTGATCGACAATCCCTGGTCGGCTGCCTTCATTTCCTGGGTGATGGTGCGCGCCGGGGTCCCCGGCTTCAACACCTCGCCGCGCCACATCGACTACATCCGTGCTGCCTACCAGGGTGGCCCTTCCGGCGTGCCTTACCGGCTGGCCGATCCAGCCACGGCTAAGCCGGCCCCCGGTGATCTTCTGTGCTTCCTGCGCGACCGCAGCACCACGCTCAGCTACAGCGGACTGGTACAGGCGCTTGGCAATGGCTCGGTCGGCCATTGGAAGTCGCACTGCGAAGTGGTGGTCGCGGCCAATCTCGGCGGTGACCAGACGTTGTACCTGGTGGGCGGCAACGTCATGAACACCGTGGCGATGCGGCTGCTGCCGCTGGATCGGACCGGACTGATCCAGTTGCCTGCGGCCCGCGAACGCGACAGCACCGGCATCGAGCCCAGCTGCACGCCGGGGCGCGAGGACGAATGCAGTTTCAACCGCCAGGACTGGGCCGCACTGCTGCAGCTGACTGCGACCGCGCCGTTGATCGCACCGGCACCGGCACCGGCACCGGCAGCGGCAACGCCACCGATGACCACAGCGCCCGCAGTGCAGCCGGCTTCCGGTGATCCGCAGCGGATGAACTGAATCTTCTGCTTGATCCAGCAGGCATTCGCCGCCATCTTTGCCGCATCGACACCTGACGCCTAGGAACCATGCCCACCCTGCTGCTGTTGCTGATTGCCGGCGCCATCGTCTACTTCTTCTGGAACGCTGCCCGCTCCGCCGCCGAGCGCGCGGTCGAGCTGGGACGCAACGCCTGCCGCGCCGCCAATGTGCAGTGGCTGGACCAGGCGGTGCATGCCACCGGCCTGCGCCTGTCGCGCGGCGAGGATGGCCGGCTCGGTTTCGAGCGCACCTTCAAGTTCGAATATTCCTACGATGGCATCGATCGCCATGTGGGCCGGATGGTGCTGCGCGGCGATCAGCTGGTGTCGTTCACCGGCCCTGGCGCGGCGCGGATCAGCCAGATCCGGCCGGATGTGGACGATGCCGAGGATGTCTGATCCCGGACATCCACGCGTGGCGTGGATCTTCCTGATCCGGGATCGGTAGCGCCGGGCCATGCCCGGCGACCAGGTCTGTAGAACGGCAAGGCGCAAAGTTGCGCTGGACGCTCCTGTTACTTGACCACGCGCAGGTTCGGCCGGCCCTTCGGCGGCGGTCCTGCCGGCGGCGTATCCTCCGGCGGCGTGTCGTCGTCATGCAGCACTTCGTCGCCGGTCGACGCCGGTTCGCTGCCCGGAATGTCATCCGGCAGTGCCATGCCCTGCCCGGTCTCGCGGGCGTAGACGGCCAGCACGGCGCTGATCGGCACCTGCACCGGGTAGCTGGTACCGGAGAAGCGCGCCGAGAAGCTCACCATCTCGTTGTCGATCATCAGGCGCACTACCGCGCGTTCGGCGATGTTGAGCACCACTCTGCCATCCTTGACCGCCGAAGGCGGCACCTGCACGCCGGGGACGCCGGCGTCGACCAGGATGTGCGGGGTCAGCTGGTTGTCATTGATCCATTCCACCAGTGCCCGCAGCAGGTACGGGCGGTGGCTGGTCATGTGGAAGAAGTCTTCGGTCATGCGTGAAGTGTACGCGCCCGACGCCCCGACCGGGGCGGATCGCCTGCACGCCGGTCGGCGTGCAGACGGGAAAGCAGCGGCCGGCTCAGGCGGGCAGGTCGCGCAGCTTCTTTTCCTGCTCGGTCAGGCTGCGCACGAACCCCGGGTGGCGGAAGATGCGGTTGCCGTAATCCTCGATGGCCTTGCCGTCCTTCGGCAACGCCACATCCAGTGACTGCAGGCGCCAGATGATCGGCGCCATCGCGCAGTCGGCCAGGCTCATTTCCGGGTTCAGGAAGAACTTGCTGGCCTTGAACAGCGGCAGCGACGCGGTCAGCAACTCCTTCAAGCGCTTGCGCCCGGCCTCGGCCTGGGTCTTGTTGCCCAGTTGGATGGCCTGCACCTGCGGCACCCAGTCGTGCTCGATGCGCAGCATCGCCAGGCGGATGCGTGCACGTGACAGCGGATCGACCGGCATCAGCGGCGGATGCGGATAGCGCTCATCAAGGTATTCGCTCACCACCGAAGCGGCGTACAGCACCAGTTCGCGCTCGACCAGGGTCGGCACCGAATGGTACGGATTGAGGTCGATCAGGTCTTCGGGCGGATTCTGCGGATCGACCGCAACGAAATCGAACGTCACACCCTTGGCCGCAAGGACCAGGCGCACACGGTGGCACAGTACATCGTCGTTCGAGGAAAACAGCGTCAGTGTATTGCGCATGCGTACGCTCGCCGCCATCAAAGGCTCTCCTACGACAGGAGACCGCCTGCCGCATCGGCGCCGCCAGCACCGTGCCGGCGGTCGACTTCTCCCCGAGTGTGCAACCGACCATCACAAAAGCCAATAGGCCCAGCCAACGGCCGGCGGCAGAATCAGTGAACGTCCTTCCAGTATTCCTTCTTCAGCAGGTACACCAGGAAGGTCAACAGGGCCAGGAACAGGATCACCCACACGCCCAGCTGCTGCCGCTTGAGCGCAGCCGGTTCGCCGGCGTATTCGAGGAAGTTGGTGATGTCCCGCACGGCCTGGTCGTACTGGCCGGCATCAACCGAGCCGGGGCTGTCGATGCGCAGCCCGGTCACCGGCGGGTCCATGCCTGGCCCTTCGGCCTTGCCGTGCACGGCATGCTGCAGGCCCTGCATTTCCCAGAGCGGGTTGGGCATGGAGGCGTTGGCGAACAACGCGTTGTTCCAGCCCAGCGGGCGGCTGCTGTCGAGATAGAACGACTTGAGGTAGGTGTAGACCCAGTCGCTGCCCCGCACACGCGAGATCAGGCTCAGGTCCGGCGGCATCTTGCCGAACCACTTCTCGGCCTGCTCCTTGGGCATCGCCACCGGCACCGGATCGCCGATTGCCGCACCGGTGAAGTTGAGGTTCTTCATCACCTCTTCCTCGGTCAGCCCCAGGTCCTGCGCCATCCGCGAGTAGCGCAGGTACTTCAGCGCGTGGCAGCTGGAGCAGTAGTTCATGTACAGCTGCGCGCCGCGCTGCAGCGATGCGCGGTCACCGAGGTCGTTGCCGGCCTGCAGCAGCTTGGTGCCGCCTTCGGCAGCGGTGGCCAGGAAACTGCCCAGCATCAGGGCGGCCGCGAGGGCCAGCCGGACCATCCAGCGCTCAGTCATGCGTGGTCACCCTCTCCGGTACCGGCTTGGTCTTGTCCAGCCTTGTCCATAGCGGCATGGTGATGAAGAACGCGAAGTACAGGAAGGTCAGCACCCGCCCGATGTAGGTCTCGTGCACGTCCGTACCCGGACCGGAGCCGATCACGCCCAGCCACACGAAGCACACGGCCAGCATGCCCAGCATCACCTTCGAGATCCAGCCGCGGTAACGCACCGACTTCACCCGCGCCTTGTCCAGCCAGGGCACCAGGAACAGGATGGCGATCGCCGAGAACATCACCAGCACGCCACCGAGCTTGTTCGGCACCACGCGCAGCATCGCGTAGTACGGGGTGTAGTACCACACCGGTTTGATGTGTTCCGGGGTCACCAGCCGGTTGGCCTCGGTGAAGTTGTCGTGCTCCAGGAACAGGCCACCAAAGCCGGGGGCGAAGAAGATGATGAAGGCGGCGATGATCAGCAGGAAGCCGGCGCCGACGCCATCCTTGAGCGTGTAGTAAGGATGGAAGGGAATGCCATCGGCCGGTGCATTGGGCGACCAGCGGTTGCCCTTGGGCCCCTTCTTGATCTCCACGCCATCCGGGTTGTTGGACCCCACTTCATGCAGCGCGCCCAGGTGCAGCACCACCAGCAGCAGCAGCACCAGAGGCAGTGCGATCACGTGCAGCGCGAAGAAGCGGTTGAGCGTGGCATCGCTGGGCAGGTAATCGCCCATGATCCACTCGGTCAGGCCATTGCCGATCACCGGAATCGCGCCGAACAGCGAGATGATCACCTTGGCGCCCCAGAACGACATCTGGCCCCACGGCAGCACGTAGCCCATGAAGGCCTCGGCCATCAGCACCAGGTAGATCAGCATGCCCAGGATCCACACCAGCTCGCGCGGTTTCTGGTAACTGCCATACAGCAGCCCGCGGAACATGTGCAGGTAGACCACGATGAAGAACAGCGATGCACCGGTGGAGTGCATGTAACGGATCAGCCAGCCCCACTCGACATCACGCATGATGTATTCGATGGAGCCGAAGGCCTCCGCCGCGCTGGTCTTGTAGTGCATCGTCAGGAAGATGCCGGTGACGATCTGGTTGACCAGCACCAGCAGCGCCAGTGAACCGAAGTAGTACCAGATGTTGAAGTTCTTCGGCGCGTAGTACTCGCTGACGTGCTTGCGGTAGATCGGCATCAGCCCCGGCGCGCGGGCGTTGACCCAGTCGGCGACGCCTGTCGCGGTACGGCTCAGGATATTGGCCATCAGGCTGCCCCCTCCGGATCGACACCGATGATGAGCGTGTTGTCGTCCTGGTAGTGGTGCGGTGGCACCAGCAGGTTGATCGGCGCCGGCACGTCCTTGAAGACGCGGCCGGACATGTCGAAGCGCGACTTGTGGCAGGGGCAGAAGTAGCCGCCCTTCCACTGCGGGTCATACGGTTCGGGGCGGATCTCGGCCACCATCTCCGGCGAGCAGCCCAGATGCGTGCACAGGCCGACCAGCACCGACACATCGGGCTTGATCGAGCGCAGCTCGGGATTCTGCTTGAGCACGTAGGCGGGCTGCTGGTCCTTCTCGCCGGACTCCGGGTCCTTGAGGCGGTCGTCGAGCCCATGCAGCGCGTCGAGGATCGCCTTGGACCGTTTGACGATCCAGATGGGCTGGCCGCGCCATTCCACGATCAGGCGCTGGCCTTCCTGCAGGGCACTGATATCGGCCACCACCGGTGCTCCCGCGAGCTTCGCGCGGGCACTGGGGTTCCACGATTTGATGAAAGGAACTGCGGTGAATCCGACGCCGACGGCGCCAACCACGGCTGTGGTGGCAGTAAGAAAACGCCGACGTCCGGTATTGACTGGATCGTGTACCCCATCGTTGGCCATCCGGCACTCCGATATTGATTAGGTAGCTTTAAGGCTGCCAGCGGTCTGGTGGGGGCCAGAGCCGCATTGAATCATGGGCGAGTGTAGCGGAACCGTTACGCGCCACACAACGCATTGCAACAACTCTTTGCACCGTGTGCCGATCGGCAGCCGGCGATGGGCCGTCAGTCGGCACCGGCACCGGCCGGACTACTGGTGACTCAAGGCACTGCGGTAACGCTCGGCCAGCTGGCCCACCCGACGCACGTAGTACTGGGTTTCGCTGTAAGGGGGCACGCCACCGTGGCGGTCGACCGCACCTTCCCCGGCGTTGTAACCGGCGGCGGCCAGGGTGAGGTTGCCGTTGAATCGCTTCAGCAGCCACGACAGGTACTGCACCCCGCCACGGATGTTCTGGCCCGCATCGTAGGAGTCACTGACCCCGAAGCGCGCGGCAGTCGGCGGCATCAGCTGCATCAGGCCCTGCGCACCGGCGCGGCTGAGTGCGGTCGGATTGTAGGCCGACTCGGCATGGATGATCGCCCGGACCACCGCCTCCTCCACGCCGAACTCGCGTGCGGCCGAAGCGATCTCGGTCTGGAAGGCTGTCGTGTTCAGACGCACGGTGCTGAAGTCCACGCGCGGGTTGGCCCCACAGGCGTAGCAGCGCTCCATGAAACTGTAGCGGATGGTGCGCACCGGCCCCAGGTGGGCAACCTGGCTGGGCCGCGCACTGGTGTAGTGGCGCACCCCATCCTTCATATAGGAATAGACCTGGCCACTGACCATGCGCCCGGTGCGGGACGTGCCGGCAGCAACCGCCGGAGTCGAAGCAGGCGCCGATGCAGCCGGCACGGGCACGGCGGCACTGGCGGCCATCGCCACCGGATTGCGCTCGATGCTGGCCACGGTGGCCGGCACAGGCCTGGCAACAGTCGCTGCCGGGCGGGCCGGGCGGGCGGCCTCCCGGCTGTAGCTGATGGTGCTGCATTGGGCACCGGCCACACGCTTGCTCACATAGCTGGTGACCCCGTCTGCCCCCTGGCACTTGTACAGGGTGCCGGCGCTGGCCGGCGCAGCGGTCAGCGCAGCGATGATGATCGCCGTTGTCCCCAGTCTCCCCTTCATGGCCGCGAGTGTCCCAGCTTCGCCCCGCGTTGCCAAGCCGTGCGGCTCAGCCTGTGACGTCAGGCACAGCCAGCAGCTGCGCCAGCCCGCCCAGGCGCGGGGCCCGGGACAGGGGCCGCGCCCGCGGGGGGGGCCACCGCCCCCGCGGGCCCCCGGGGGGGGGGGGGATCATGGCCCCCCACCTGGCGCCGGGGTAGGC
>NZ_JBDJOB010000007.1:0-180933 GCF_039674705.1 Stenotrophomonas sp. TWI169
GTCAGATCCCTTTCGCCTGGCGAAAGGGATCTGACCCCGATGCCACGCGATGCCCCAACTTCGGTCGTGCCGGCCGCTGGCCAGCACGACCGCCCACTTGCCCAGCCGCGCCACCAGCGCCTGCAGGGCATTCTGTGCGTCCGGGGCGAACCAGGCCTCTACGAACCGGTCCAGCTGGATCAGGTCCGGGTGCAGCGCTTCGTGCAGGTCATTGCGGGCCACGGCGCGGGTCAGCAGCATCGGCTGCCGCGGCTGCCTGAGCAGGTTCTGCAGCCAGGCCACGGCGCGGGCGACCACCAGATCGCCCTCGGCCAGTTCGTCGACCAGGCCGATCTGCAGCGCCTGCTCGGCCGGCACCAGGGCGCCGGTGGTGAGCAGCACCCCCGCGCGGTGCACGCCGACGGTACGGCGCAGCAGGCGCTGGATGCCTTCCGGTGCGATCAGGCCGACCTGCACCTCGTTCAGTCCGATGGCATACGGGCGTGCCGGGTCGGCGCTGCGCGCCATCACCCGGTAATCGCAGCACAGGGCGAGCACGCAACCGCCGGCAGGGGCGTGGCCGGTGATCGCGGCGACCACCGGGATGCGGCTCTCGGCCAGCGTACGTACCGCGCCGAAGAAGGCATTCCAGGTATCCAGCAGCTTGTGCTTGTCATCGCCGTGGGAGAGCAGGTGTGGCACGTCCATGCCGCCGGTGAACACGCGCTCGCTGCCGGACAGCACGATGCCGTGCGCATCGTCGGCCATGGCCTGCTCGACGGCGTGGATCAGCTGCCGGCACAGGTCGGTGTCCAGCGCATTGACCGGCGGCCGCGCCAGGCGCAGTTCGCGGATGGGACCATGGTTGATCACCTCGATGAGCGTCGTCATGCTGCGGTCTCGTTGCGAAGAAGGAACGTGGGCGATGATAACCAAACCATTCGTTGGCGTACTGTTGCTTCTGTGTGCGTCCGCAGCAGCGGCGGCGGAATCACGCTGTGTGACGGTGGAGCAGGGCTGGGTGCGCCTGCCGCCGAACCCGGCCATGCCGATGACGGCGGGTTACGGGACGATCGTGAACCGCTGCGCAGCGCCGGTGACGGTGGTGGGCGCGGGCAGCAGGGCCTTCGGCGACGTGTCACTGCACGAGACCACCGTGGTCGACGGTGTCAGCCGGATGCGCGAAGTCGAACGGCTGCCGATTGCAGCCGGGGCGCGCACCGAGCTCAAGCCCGGTGGCCTGCACCTGATGCTGATGGAAGGCGAGAGAGCTTTGAAGGAAGGGCAGGTCGTGCCGCTGCAGTTGCAGCTGGAGGGCGGTGGCACCGCCAGCGCAACGCTGACGGTACGCAAGGCCGCTCCATGATGCAGCGCCCGTTCCGCCGGGTATCAGGGTCGGACCGGCGTCGGTAGCGCCGGGCCATGCCCGGCGGGGTGGGGCCGACCCGGGCCGGCACCCACCCGCAGTGCATCAGCTCGATGCGCTGCGGATCGCGTCCGGCAGCGGCGCGCTTTTGCCGGTCTGGGTATCCATCCAGACCACCACCACGTTGCCATCGGAGTACAGCTTCGACTCGTCCTGCTGGTCGACGATGCGATGACCGATGGTGACGCTGCTGTTGCCCAGGCGCTCGACGAACAGTTCGACCAGGATGTCGTTGGGCCACACGATCGGCAGCCGGTAGTTGACGTTGGTCGCGGCCACCACCGGCGCGATGCGGTCGGTCATCGACACGCCTTCCACGCCCAGCATCCAGCGCACGCGCGCTTCCTCCAGGTAGGAGATGTACTTGGCGTTGTTCACATGGCCCATGCTGTCCATGTCGCGCCAGCGCACGCTGATCGGGATGCGGGCCAGGATCTTGTGTTCGCTGCTCATCAGGCGTCCTTCTTCTTGGTCGTGCTCTTGCTGGCCTTGCCGGTGCTCTTGGCGGCCACGGCCTTCTTCGCCACCTTCTCCGGCTTCACCTTGCGCGGCGGCCGGGCGTCGGGCTTGTTGGCCACGGCGGCCGGCTGCTCCGGGCGCGCACTGGTGGACGGCAGCATGCGTGCCAGGAACTGCCCGGTGTACGACTGCGGGCAGGCGGCCACGTCTTCCGGCGTGCCGGTGACCAGGATGGTGCCACCCCGGTGGCCGCCTTCCGGCCCCAGGTCGACGATCCAGTCGGCGGTCTTGATCACATCGAGGTTGTGCTCGATCACCACCACCGTGTTGCCTTCGTCGCGCAGCTTGTGCAGCACGCCCAGCAGCGCTTCGATGTCGTGGAAGTGCAGGCCGGTGGTCGGTTCATCGAGGATGTACAGGGTGCGGCCGGTATCGCGGCGCGACAGCTCCTTGGACAGCTTCACGCGCTGCGCTTCACCACCGGACAGCGTGGTCGCGCTCTGCCCCAGCTTGATGTAGCTCAGGCCGACATCCACCAGCGTTTCCAGCTTGCGCGCGATCGACGGCACGGGCTCGAACAGCTTCAGCGCATCTTCGACGGTCATTTCCAGCACGTCGTTGATGTTGAAGCCCTTGTACAGGATCTCCAGCGTTTCGCGGTTGTAGCGCTTGCCGTGGCAGACATCGCAGGGCACGTACACGTCCGGCAGGAAGTGCATCTCGACCTTGATCAGGCCATCACCCTGGCACGCCTCGCAGCGTCCGCCACGCACGTTGAAGCTGAAACGACCCGGTGAATAACCACGCGCACGCGCTTCGGGCACCTGTGCGAACAGCTCGCGCAGCGGGGTGAACAGGCCGGTGTAGGTGGCCGGGTTCGAGCGCGGGGTGCGGCCGATCGGCGATTGGTCGATGTCCACGACCTTGTCGAACAGGTCCAGGCCATCGATCTCCTTGTACGGGGCGACAGGGTGCGAGGAGCCGTTGATCTCGTTGGCGGCCAGCGAGAACAGGGTGTCATTGATCAGCGTCGACTTGCCCGAGCCGGACACGCCGGTCACGCAGGTCAGCAGGCCCGAGGGAATCGACAGGTCCACCCCCTTCAGGTTGTTGCCGCTGGCGCCGCGCAGATGCAGGGTCATCTTCGGATTCGGCCGGTGCCGGCGCGCCGGAATCTCGATCGAGCGCTTGCCGGACAGGTACTGGCCCGTCAGCGAACGGGGCGCATCCAGGATGTCCTGCAGGGTGCCCTGGCCGACGATCTCGCCACCGTGCACGCCCGCGCCCGGGCCGATGTCCAGCACGTAGTCGGCCAGGCGGATCGCATCTTCGTCATGCTCGACCACGATCACCGTGTTGCCGAGGTCGCGCAGGCGGGTGAGGGTGCCCAGCAGGCGTTCGTTGTCGCGCTGGTGCAGGCCGATCGACGGCTCGTCGAGCACGTACATCACGCCGACCAGGCCGGCACCGATCTGGCTGGCCAGGCGGATGCGCTGTGCCTCGCCACCGGAGAGGGTATCGGCCTTGCGCTCCAGAGTGAGGTAGTCCAGCCCCACGTCGACCAGGAAGCCCAGGCGTTCGCCGATCTCCTTGACGATCTTCGAGGCGATCTCGCCGCGCCAGCCCGGCAGGCTCAGTTCGCTGAAGAACTTCAGGGCTTCGTCGATCGGCAGCACCACCAGGTCCGGCAGCGGCCGGTCGGCCACGAACACGTTGCGCGCAGCCTTGTTCAGGCGGGCACCGTTGCACTCGGGGCAGGCGCGCTCGCTGATGTACTTGCCGAGCTCCTCCTGCACGGCCGCCGACTCGGTTTCCTTGTAGCGGCGTTCCAGGTTGGGAATGATGCCCTCGAAGCGGTGCTTGCGCTGGGTGCGGCCGCCGGCTTCGGTGAAGTAGGTGAACGTGATTGCGTCCTCGCCGCTGCCATACAGCACCGCCTGCTGCACCTTGGCCGGCAGCGAGTTCCAGGCGGCATCGACGTCGAACTTGTAGTGACGTGCCAGCGAGGCGATCAGCTGGAAATAGTACGCATTGCGACGGTCCCAGCCACGCACTGCGCCGGCGGCCAGGGACAGCTCGGGATGCACGACCACGCGCGAGGGATCGAAGAATTCGGCCATGCCCAGGCCATCACAACCGGGGCAGGCGCCCATCGGCGCGTTGAACGAGAACAGGCGCGGTTCCAGCTCCGGCAGCGAGTAATCGCAGACCGGGCAGGAGTATTTGGAGGAGAACAGGGTCGGCGCGCTGGCGGTGTTGTCCAGGCTCTGCACCGAGGCCATGCCGTCGCCGAGTTTCAGCGCGGTCTCGAAGCTCTCGGCCAGGCGCTGCTTGATGTCCTCGCGCGGGCGGAAGCGGTCGATCACCGCCTCGATGGTGTGCTTCTGGCGCAGCGCCAGCGGCGGCACCGCGTCGATCTCATGCAGCTCGCCATCCACGCGCACGCGCACGAAGCCCTGTGCGCGCAGCTGGTCGAATACCTGCGCGTGTTCGCCCTTGCGGTCGCGGATCACCGGAGCCAGAAGCATGTAGCGCTGTTCCGGGTCCAGCGTCAGCACCTGGTCGACCATCTGGCTGACCGTCTGCGCTTCCAGCGGATAGCCGTGGTCGGGGCAGCGCGGCGTGCCGACGCGGGCGTACAGCAGGCGCAGGTAGTCGTAGATCTCGGTGATCGTGCCGACCGTCGAGCGCGGGTTGTGCGACGTCGACTTCTGCTCGATCGAGATCGCCGGAGACAGGCCCTCGATGTGGTCCAGGTCCGGCTTCTCCATCACGCTCAGGAACTGCCGGGCGTAGGCCGACAGCGACTCGACGTAGCGACGCTGGCCTTCGGCGTAGATCGTGTCGAAAGCCAGCGACGACTTGCCCGAGCCGGACAGGCCGGTGATCACGATCAGCTTGTCGCGGGGCAGGTCGAGGTCGAGGTTCTTCAGGTTGTGCGTCCGCGCGCCGCGGATGCGGATGAAATCCATCGCCATGGGGAATCCGGTTGTGGGGGCGTTGGCTGGGTGCCGGGCCAGCAGGGAACGGCAATCGGTCAGCCTACCGAGGTGACCAGATGGGGGCAATGGGCGACAATGCCAGCCCGGTGTCTCACCTTTTGAGACAGGCCGACAGGTGGGGGTCAGATCCCCTTCTCACGTTGTGAAAAGGGATCCGACCCCGTTCCGGCCGGGCCCCCCAGCCCGTTCAGGGGTTGACTTGACCCGCGGCCGTTGATCTGCGTACAATTCCGCTCCTGTCCGCCCTCGATGGCGGCAGCTCAGACCACAATAACTACAGAGGAAGGCCTGGTCATGTACGCAGTACTGGTCACCGGCGGTAAGCAATACCGCGTGGCGCAGGGCGAAAAGCTCCGCGTTGAAAAGCTCGAAGTCGAAGTCGGCAGCGAGATCAAGTTCGACAACATCCTGATGCTGGGCGACAGCGATGGCGTGAAGCTGGGCGATGCGCTGAAGGGCGCCGCCGTCACCGCCAAGGTTCTGTCCCAGGGTCGTGCTGACAAGGTCCGGATCATCAAGTTCCGTCGCCGCAAGCACCACATGAAGCGCCAGGGTCACCGTCAGTACTACACCGAAATCGAGATCACCGGCATCGCCGGCTAAGCATCAGGAGAAGCAGTCATGGCACATAAAAAGGGCGTAGGCTCCTCGCGCAACGGTCGCGACTCCAACCCGAAGTACCTCGGCGTCAAGATCTTCGGCGGCCAGGCCATCGAAGCAGGCAACATCATCGTGCGCCAGCGCGGCACCCAGTTCCACCCGGGTTCCGGCGTCGGCCTGGGCCGTGACCACACCCTGTTCGCCCTCGTGGACGGCAAGGTGGAGTTCTCGGTCAAGGGTCCGAAGAAGCGTCGCACCGTCAGCATCGTCTCGGCCGAAGCCTGATCCAGGCATCCGCCGGCACCCGTGCCCCGGCATGGGAATGCTGCATGAAGAGCCCCGCTTCGGCGGGGCTTTTCGTTAGAGTAAAAGCAAGACCGGCTGCGCCGGGTTGCCCGCCATCGGCTGGCATTACATTCAAGGCGACGGCAGGTTGGCCGCGCCCATCGCAGGCATCGAAACAATGAAACTGGTAGACGAAGCAGAAATCGAAGTGTTCGCCGGCAACGGCGGCAACGGCTGCATTGGCTTCCGTCGCGAGAAGTTCATTCCGCTCGGCGGCCCGGACGGCGGCGACGGCGGTGCGGGCGGCAGCGTGTACATCCGCGCCGACGAAAACCTGAACACCCTGGTCGACTTCCGCCATGACCGCATCTTCAGGGCGCAGCGCGGCGAGAACGGCATGGGTCGCCAGGCCTACGGCAAGGGTGGCGAAGATCTGACCATCACCGTGCCGGTCGGCACCGTGGTCATCAACGTCGCCACCGATGAAATCATCGGCGACCTGACCCAGCACAACGACCGCCTGCTGGTGGCCAAGGGCGGCAGGGGCGGCCTGGGCAACATGCACTTCAAGAGCTCGACCAACCGTTCGCCGCGCCAGGCGCTGCCGGGCGAGCCGGGCGAAGAGCGCACGCTGAAGCTGGAACTGAAGCTGCTGGCCGACGTCGGCCTGCTGGGCTTCCCCAATGCCGGCAAGAGCACCCTGATCCGCGCTGTCTCGGCGGCGACGCCGAAGGTGGCCGACTACCCGTTCACCACGCTGTACCCGAATCTGGGCGTGGTGAAGGTCGAGAACTACCGCAGCTTCGTGATCGCCGATATTCCGGGCCTGATCGAGGGTGCGGCCGACGGTGCCGGCCTGGGCGCGCAGTTCCTGCGCCACCTGCAGCGCACCCGCCTGCTGCTGCACCTGGTGGACATCTCGCCGATGGAGGGTGGCGTGGAGGGCATCTCCCCGGTCGAGCAGGTGCGCGCGATCGAGCGCGAGCTGGAAAAGCACGATCCGGAACTGCTGCAAAAGCCGCGCTGGCTGGTGCTGAACAAGGCTGACCTGATGTTCGAGGACGAGGCCAAGGCGGCGGCCGAACAGATCGTGGCCGAGCTGGGCTGGAAGGAGCCCTGGTTCCTGGTGTCCGCCCTGGGGCGCGAAGGTACCTTCCCGATCATGAGCCGGATCATGGCCTTCTTCGATCGGCAGAAGGAAGAGGAGCTGGAGGCCCGCAACGCGCAGTAAGGGCGTTGTGGCTCCCGCCAGAAAAGCCCGGCTTCGGCCGGGTTTTTTTGTTGGTTGCGATGCAGGCAGCAGCCGAGCATGGGCTCGGCTCTACGGAAAGCGGGCAGGGCCCGGAGTGCAGGCAACAAAAAACCCGGCCGGAGCCGGGCTTTTGCGTGTCGCCGGGACGGTAGCCCCGGCGGCAACCGGATCAGGCGGCCTTGAGGGCCTTGATGCGGTCGTTCAGGCGGCTCTTGTGGCGAGCAGCCTTGTTCTTGTGGATCAGGCCACGCGCGCTGAAGCGATCCAGGATCGGCTGGGCAACGGCGAAGGCGGCTTCGGCGCCGGCGGCATCGTTGGCGTCCAGCGCCTTGATCACTTTCTTGACAGCGGTGCGCAGCATCGAGCGCTGAGCCACGTTGCGCGCGTTGCGCACGACGGTCTGCTTGGCGCGCTTCTTGGCGGACTTGATATTGGCCACGGTGGTGGTTTCCTGAAAAAATCGGTGTTATGGGAACAGCAAGCTGGCTAGTATGATGGCGCGGGAAATGTACGTCAAGTCGATTGTCAAGAGGGACGTTGAGTGAGTTCACCGAAGATGTTGCGGGGCCTGCTGTCGTTCAGCAGCATGACCATGGTCTCGCGGGTGCTCGGACTTGTCCGGGACCAGGTGATCACCACCACGTTCGGCACCAATGCGGTCACCGATGCGTTCTGGGTGGCGTTCAGGGTACCCAATTTCCTGCGTCGCCTGTTCGCCGAAGGCTCCTTCGCCACCGCCTTCGTGCCGGTGTTCACCGAGGTGAAGGAGACCCGCAGCCACACCGAACTGCGCGAACTGATGTCACGCGTGGCGGGCACCTTGGGCGGGACGCTGCTGGTGGTCACCGCGCTGGCGTTGATCTTCGCTCCCCAGCTGGCGGTGGTGTTCTCAAGTGGCGCTGATACCGACCCGGTCAAACAGACCCTGCTGGTCGATCTGTTCCGCCTGACCTTCCCGTTCCTGTTGTTCGTCTCGCTCACCGCGCTGGCCGGCGGGGCGCTGAACAGCTTCCAGCGCTTCGCGATGCCGGCGCTGACCCCGGTCATCCTCAACCTGTGCATGATCGCCGGCGCGCTGTGGTTGGCGCCGCAACTCGGCGGCACCCCGGAAAAGCAGATCCTGGCGCTGGGCTGGGCCGTGCTGGCGGCCGGTATCCTGCAGCTGCTGTTCCAGCTGCCCTCGCTCAAGGGCATCAATCTGCTGACCCTGCCGCGCTGGGGCTGGAGCCACCCGGGTGTGCGCAAGGTGCTGACCCTGATGGTGCCGACCCTGTTCGGTTCCTCGGTGGCGCAGATCAACCTGCTGCTGGACACCCTGATCGCGGCCAAGCTGACGGATGGCTCGCAGTCCTGGCTGTCCCTGGCCGACCGCTTCCTGGAGTTGCCGCTGGGGGTGTTCGGCGTGGCCCTGGGCACGGTGATCCTGCCGGCGTTGGCCCGCCACCACGTCAGCACCGACCGCGAGGGCTTCTCGCGCTCGCTCGACTGGGGCCTGCGCATGACCCTGCTGATCTCGGTGCCGGCCATGCTGGGCCTGGTGCTGCTGGCTGAACCGCTGATCGCCACGCTGTTCCAGTACCGCCAGTTCACCGCCTTCGACACCCGCATGACCGCGCTGTCGGTGTATGGCCTGAGCTTCGGCCTGCCCGCGTTCGCCCTGTTGAAGGTGGTCCTGCCGGCCTTCTATGCCCGCCAGGATACCCGCACCCCGGTACGTGCCGGCGTGGCCGCGCTGGTGGCCAACATGGTGTTCAACTTCGTCCTGCTGGCCGTGCTGTATCAGGTGATGGTGCCGGACGCGCTGAAGGCGCAGGGTGTGATGACCGCCATCGGCAAGCAGCCCGGCCTGCATCTGGCGCTGGGCATTGCCAGTGCGTTGTCCAGTTACCTGAACCTGGGCCTGCTGTGGTACTGGCTGGGCAAGACCGATGTCTACCAGCGCCTGCCGGGCTGGGGCAGCTACCTCGTGCGGCTGCTGGTGGCCTGCGCGTGCATGCTCGGCGTGCTGCTGGCCCTGCTGTACTGGATGCCGGCCTTCACCGGGATGGACAAATGGCACCGGATTGGCGGCCTGATCCTGCTGGTGGGGGGCGGTGGCCTGACCTATCTGTTGGCGATGCTGGCCATGGGCTTCCGCCCGCGCGACCTGCGCGGGCATTGATCGTCGCCTGCGGCGGCTATACTTCAGGGTTACACCATTGAAGCGGCGGCCCCGGGTGGGCCGGAACGGGAGTTGATGAGCAGGCTGTTCAGAAGCGTCGAGGGCGGGGAGCTGCTCCCCAACGGAAGCGTGGTCTGCATCGGTGCATTCGACGGCCTCCATCTGGGGCATCGTGCACTGGTGCGGCATGCCGTTGCGCGCGCGCGCGCCTTGGGCGTGGCTGCGGTGGCCGTGGCGTTCGAACCGTTGCCCCGTGAGTTCTTCGCCCAGGGCACACCACCACCGCGCTTGACGCTGGCACGCAGCAAGGTCGAGATGCTGCGCGAGCTGGGGGTCGACGCGGTGGGGCTGCTGCGCTTCGATGCAGCGATGGCGGCGATGCCGGCCGAAACCTTCGTCCGCCAGCTGCTGGTGCGGCGACTGAATGCCCGCGAAGTGTGGATCGGGCCGGAGTTCTGCTTCGGCAACCGTCGCCGCGGTGATCTGGCCCTGCTGCAGAAGCTGGGTGGCGAGCTGGGCTTCAGCGCGGGCGAGATCGAGGCGGTCGACCTGCACGGCGAGCGCATTTCCAGTACCCGCATCCGCCAGCTGCTGCAGTCCGGCGATTTCGCCCGGGCCGGCGATCTGCTCGGTCGCCCCTACGCGATCAGCGGGCGCGTGGTGCGTGGTCGCCAGCTCGGCCGCACGCTGGGCTTCCCGACCGCCAACCTGCGTTTCCCCAAGACCCCGGCGTTGTCGGGCATCTACGCGACCTGGGTGCACGGTGTGTTCGACCAGCCCTGGCCGTCGGTGTCCAGCTTCGGCACGCGGCCGACGGTGGAGGGCGTGGAGCCGCTGCTGGAAGCCCACCTGTTCGATTTCCAGGGTGACCTGTACGGTCGCCACATCGACGTTGAATTCGTCGCCAAGCTGCGTGACGAAGAGAAGTTCAATGATCTGGCGGCACTGACCGACCAGATGCACCGCGACGCCGAGCAGGCGCGCGCCATCCTTTCCGAACATAGATTGCGAGCCACTGCGTGAGCCAGGACTACAAGACCACCCTGAACCTGCCAGCCACCGATTTCCCGATGCGCGGCGACCTGCCCAAGCGCGAGCCGGGCATTCTGGCGCGGTGGGAGGAGCAGGGGCTCTACCAGCAGCTGCGCGACAACGCCGCCGGCCGCCCGCTGTTCGTGCTGCACGACGGCCCGCCGTATGCCAACGGCCGCATCCACCTGGGCCACGCGGTCAACAAGATCCTGAAGGACATCATCGTCAAGTCGCGCTACCTGGCCGGTTTCGATGCGCCCTACGTGCCCGGCTGGGACTGCCACGGCCTGCCGATCGAGATCGCGGTGGAAAAGAAGTGGGGCAAGGTCGGCGTGAAGCTCGATGCGGTTGAATTCCGGCAGAAGTGCCGTGAGTTCGCCGAGGAGCAGATCGACATCCAGCGCGTGGACTTCAAGCGTCTGGGCGTGACCGGTGACTGGGACAACCCGTACAAGACCCTGAGCTTCGACTTCGAGGCCAACGAGATCCGCGCACTGGCCAAGGTGGTGGCCAATGGCCACCTGGTGCGGGGTGCCAAGCCGGTGTACTGGTGCTTCGACTGCGGTTCGGCGCTGGCCGAAGCCGAGATCGAATACCAGGAAAAGGAATCGCCGGCGATCGACGTGGCATACCCCGCGCGCGATCCGCAGGCCATCGGCCAGGCATTCGGCGTGAGCGTGCCGGCCGATGTGGACGTGGCGGTGCCGATCTGGACCACCACGCCGTGGACGCTGCCGGCGTCGCTGGCCGTGTCGCTGGGTGCGGACATCCGTTACGTGCTGGCCGAAGGTCCGGCGCACAACGGCAAGCGCCGCTGGCTGGTGCTTGCCGCTGCGCTGGCTGGACGTGCGCTGCAGCGCTACGGCGTCGAGGAGGTGGTACTGCACGGCGAAACCACGGGCGCTGCACTGGAAAACCAGCTGCTGTCGCATCCGTTCTATGCCGGGCGCGCGATCCCGCTGCTCAACGGCGACCATGTGTCCGACGAAGACGGTACCGGTGCGGTGCACACCGCTCCCGGACATGGCCAGGAAGACTACGTGGTCAGCCAGAAGTACGGCCTGCTCGACACGTACAACGCCGGCCAGGTGACGCCGATCGATGGCCGTGGCGTGTACCTGGAATCGACGCCGCCGGCCGGTGACGTGGTACTGGCCGGCCAGCACCTGTGGAAGGCGCAGGAGGCCATCATCGGCGTGCTGCGCGACAACGGCACGCTGCTGGCCTTCCACCCGATCCGCCACAGCTATCCGCACTGCTGGCGCCACAAGACGCCGGTGGTGTTCCGTGCCACCCCGCAGTGGTTCATCTCGATGGACAAGGCCAACCTGCGCAGCGATGCGCTGGCCGCGATCGACACCGTCGGCTGGTTCCCGGCCTGGGGCAAGGCGCGCATCCAGAGCATGGTCGATGGCCGTCCGGACTGGACGATCTCGCGCCAGCGCACCTGGGGCGTGCCGATCGCACTGTTCACCCATCGCCAGACCGGCGAGATCCACCCGCGCTCGGTGGAGCTGATGCAGCAGGTTGCCGACCGTGTCGAAGCCGAGGGCATCGACGTGTGGTACTCGCTGGATGCAACCGAACTGCTGGGCGCCGAAGCGGCCGACTACGAGAAGGTCACCGACATCCTCGACGTCTGGTTCGACTCGGGTGTCACCCATGAAGGCGTGCTGGCCGCGCGTGGCTTCGGCAAGCCGGCCGACCTGTACCTGGAAGGCTCGGACCAGCACCGCGGCTGGTTCCAGTCGTCGCTGCTGACCGGCGTGGCAATCGACAGGCGTGCGCCCTACAAGCAGTGCCTCACCCACGGTTTCACCGTGGACGAGCACGGCCGCAAGATGTCCAAGTCGCTGGGCAACGGCATCGAGCCGCAGGACATCATGAACAAGCTGGGCGCGGACATCCTGCGCCTGTGGATCGCCTCGGCCGACTACAGCAACGAGATGTCGCTGTCGCAGGAAATCCTCAAGCGCAATGCCGACGCCTACCGTCGCCTGCGCAACACCGCGCGCTTCCTGCTCGGCAACCTGGACGGGTTCGATCCGGCCCGGGACCTGCGCCCGCTCGACCAGATGGTCGCGCTGGACCGCTGGATCGTGCATCGCGCGTGGGAACTGCAGGAGAAGATCAAGGCGGCCTACGACGGCTACAACATGGCCGAGATCGTGCAGCTGCTGCTGAACTTCTGCAGCGTGGACCTGGGCTCGCTGTACCTGGACGTCACCAAGGACCGCCTGTACACGATGCCGACCGACTCGCACGGTCGCCGTTCGGCGCAGAGCGCGATGTATCACATCGCCGAGGCGTTCACCCGCTGGGTGGCACCGATCCTGACCTTCACCGCCGACGAGCTGTGGGGCTACCTGCCGGGCACGCGCACCGGCCACGTGCTGTTCACCACCTGGTACGAGGGCCTGGCGCCGCTGCCGGCGGATGCCCAGCTCAACGCTGCCGATTTCGACCAGCTGCTGGCCGTGCGCGAGCAGGTGGCCAAGGTGCTCGAGCCGATGCGTGCCAACGGCGCGATCGGCGCCGCCCTGGAGGCCGAGATCACCGTGGCCGCCAGCGAAGAGCAGGCGGCGCGCTGGCAGCCGCTGGCCGACGAACTGCGCTTCCTGTTCATCAGCGGTGACGTGCAGGTGCGTCCGGCAACCACCGACGAGGTGTTCGTCAGTGCCCAGCCGACCACCAAGGCCAAGTGTGTGCGCTGCTGGCATCACCGCGCCGACGTCGGCAGTCATGCCGATCACCCGGAACTGTGCGGCCGTTGCGTGAGCAACATCGACGGCGCTGGCGAAGTTCGGAGCTGGTTCTGATGAGCGCCGCCCGTCCGCATCCCAACGCTCTGGTCTGGCTGCTGCTGTCGGCGGCCATCATCGGCCTGGACCAGTGGTCCAAGGCCTGGGTCCTGTCGAGCCTGCCGGAGTTCCAGCCGGTGGTGGTCATCGATGGCTTCTGGAACTGGTATCGCACCTACAACACCGGTGCCGCATTCAGTTTCCTCAGCGACGCCGGTGGCTGGCAGAAGTATTTCTTCACGGCGCTGGCGATCGCCATCAGCGGCCTGATGGCATGGTGGCTGCGTGGCACCGCCCGTGGCAACTGGAAGGCCGCCGTTCCCTATGCGCTGATCATCGGCGGGGCGATCGGCAACGTGATCGACCGCCAGGTGCACGGTCATGTCGTCGATTTCATCCAGTGGTACGTTGGCAGCTATACCTGGCCGGCGTTCAACATCGCCGACTCGGCCATCGTGGTCGGTGCCATCGGCATCGCCCTGACCGGCCTGTTCGACGGCAGGTCCGCCAAAAAGGCGGATAATGCCACTCCGAAACCGTAAGCCGGCCGCTGCCGGGAGATTGAACTGATGGATGTGCTGCTCGCCAACCCGCGTGGTTTCTGTGCCGGTGTCGATCGTGCGATCGAGATCGTGAAGCGCGCGATCGAAACGCTCGGCGCGCCCATCTACGTCCGTCATGAGGTGGTGCACAACCGCTTCGTGGTCGATGATCTGAAGCAGCGCGGTGCGATCTTCGTCGAGGAACTGGACGAGGTGCCGGACAACAACACCGTCATCTTCAGTGCCCACGGTGTATCCCAGGCAGTGCGCCTGGAAGCGGAGCGTCGTGGCCTGAAGGTATTCGATGCTACCTGTCCGCTGGTCACCAAGGTCCACTTCGAAGTGGCGCGCCATTGCCGTGCGGGCCGCGACGTGGTGCTGATCGGCCACGCGGGCCATCCGGAAGTGGAAGGCACGATGGGGCAGTGGAACCAGGAAGCCGGTACCGGCCAGATCTACCTGGTGGAGGATGTGGAGCAGGTCGCCACGCTGCAGATCAACCAGCCCGAGAACTTCGCCTACACCACCCAGACCACGCTGTCCGTGGACGATACGCGCGGCATCATCGACGCCCTGCGCGAGCGCTTCCCGGCCATGCAGGGGCCGAAGAACGACGATATCTGCTACGCCACGCAGAACCGGCAGGACGCGGTACGTGACCTGGCCAAGCGCTGCGACCTGGTGCTGGTGGTCGGGTCCCCGAACAGCTCCAATTCCAACCGGCTGAGCGAGCTGGCACGGCGCGAAGGCGTCGAGAGCTACCTGATCGACGGCGCCCATGAGATCAACCCGGCCTGGGTGCAGGGCAAGCAGCGCATCGGCGTCACTGCCGGTGCGTCGGCACCGCAGGTGCTGGTCGATGGCGTGCTTGCGCGCCTGGCCGAACTGGGCGCCGGCACTGTGTCCGAGCTTGATGGCGAGCCGGAATCGATGGTGTTCGCGCTGCCGAAGGAACTGCGCCTGCGCCTGATCGACTGACCGGGAAAGGCCTCGTCCACGCACGGCGTGGATCTACTGAAACCGCTCTGGTGGGTGCAAACCAGCACAAGGTGGGTGCGAACCTTGGTTCGCACGCTTTTGGGCATGCGCGGATGGGCAGCCCGCCCATGACCTTTGGCCATGGGGCCGCGCACCACACAGGCCTAGCATCGGAGGATTCTCCGCTGTTGGAAGCCGCCCGATGAAGACCCGTGCCCTGGTGATGTCCGTGCTGTTCGCGCTGGCGGCCACACCCGCGCTGGCGCAGAGCCCGCCGCCGGCCGATGCCGCTGCGCACGGCCTGCTGCGCATCGACGTGGACGCGCGCGATCTGGCCCGGCGCATCTTCAAGGTGACCGCCACCGTGCCGGCAAAACCCGGCCCGATGACCCTGCTGTACCCGCAGTGGATTCCCGGCAACCATTCGCCCACCGGCCCGATCGACAAGCTCGCTGGCCTGCGCGTCACGGCCAATGGCAGGCCGCTGGCCTGGCAGCGCGACCAGTACAACGTCTATGCGTTCAAGGTCGATGTGCCGGAGGGCGTCAGCGAGATCGTGGCGCAGTTCGATTTCCTGTCCTCGCAGGGCGGCAACCAGGGCCGCGTGGTGATGACGCCGGAAATGCTCAACCTGCAATGGAACGCCAACGCGCTGTATCCGGCCGGGGTCGATGCACGCCATCTGCAGGCCCAGGCCAGCGTGACCCTGCCGAAGGGCTGGAGCTATGCCACCGCGCTCGAAACAGTCCGGCGCGACGGTGACACGGTGGTGTTCAAGCCGATCACTTTCGACCATCTGGTCGATTCGCCGCTGTTCGCCGGTGAGCATTACCAGCGCATCGATCTGGACCCGGGCGCCAAGGCGCCGGTGCACCTGAACGTGTTCGCCGATGAAGCGAAGTCGCTGAAGCCGACCGAGGCACAGATCAAGGCGCACCGCGCCCTGGTGCAGCAGGCTGACCGCTTGTACGGCGCGCGCCACTACGACCATTACGAGTTCCTGCTGGCATTGACCGACCGACTGGGCGGCATCGGGCTGGAGCATCATCGCTCCAGCGAGAACAGCGCTGCGCCGGGCTACTTCACCGAGTGGGATGACTCCGCATGGATGCGTGACCTGCTGCCGCACGAGTACACGCATTCCTGGAACGGCAAGTATCGCCGTGGCGCGGACCTGGCAACCGACAACTTCAACGTTCCGATGGGTGACAGCCTGCTGTGGGTGTACGAAGGCCAGACCCAGTTCTGGGGCCAGGTGCTGGCCGCCCGCTCGGGGTTGTGGTCCACCGAACAGGCGCGCGACATGCTGGCCAATGTTGCGGCGACCTATGATCGCGGTCGCCCGGGACTGGCCTGGCGGCCACTGCAGGACACCACCAACGACCCGACCATCGCCCAGCGGCGCACACTGCCGTATCGCAATTACCAGATGAGCGAGGACTATTACTCCGGCGGCCAGATGCTGTGGCTGGAAGTGGAGGGCAGGCTGCGCGCGCTGACCGGAAACCGGCGCAGCCTGGATGATTTTGCCCGTGCCTTCTTTGGCGTAGGCAACGGTGACTGGGACGTCAATCCGTATACGTTCGACGACGTGGTGGCGACCTTGAACGCCATCGCTCCGTACGACTGGGCCGGATTCCTGCGGCAGCGCCTGGACGGCCATGGGTCGCTGACCGGCGGTCTGGAACTGGCCGGCTGGAAGCTGGTCTACCGCGACGCGCCGAACGATGCCTACAAGGCACAGGAAAAACGTGCCAAGGCGGCGCTGCTGGCGTACTCGCTCGGCGCGACGGTGATGGACAGCGGTGTGGTCGGCGATGTGATCTGGGACAGTCCCGCCTTCAATGCAGGCCTGGCGCCAGGCATGAAGGTGATCGCCATCGGTGACCGCGAGTACAGCAGCGAGCGGTTGAAGGACGCGGTTGCCGTTGCCGCCACCAACAAGGCGCCGATCACTCTGCTGGTCAAGCAGTTCGACCGCATCGTGCCGATCCGGATCGACTATCACGGTGGCCTGCAGTATCCGGTGCTGGAGCGCATTCCCGGCCGCCCGGATCAGCTGGCCGAGCTGTGGAAGCCGCGATGAGACCACGCCTGGGCGGCAGTGCGGTCCTGCTGCTGGCGGTGCTGGCCATCGTCGGTGCATTCCTGCCCGGCGAAGGCCGCTGGCTGCACTGGCTGGCAAAGCCGACAGCGACCCTGCTGATCGCGGCGATGGTATGGCAGGTGCATCCTGCTGGATCGCCGTCGTACCGTCGCGCGGTGCTGGCGGGCATGCTGCTCTCGTGCGTAGGCGACATCGCGCTGATGCTGCCGATGGATGCCTTCGTCCCCGGCCTGCTGGCGTTCCTGCTGGCCCACCTCTGCTACATCGTCGCCTTCCGCGATGGTCTGCGCGCGGGTCGCGGCCTGGTCGCCGCAGGAGGACTTCTGGGTGTGTTCGCCGCGCTCAACGTGTCCGGTCTATGGCCGCATCTGCCACCGCCGATGCGCATCCCTGTGCTGGCCTATGTGGTGGTACTGGCGTGCATGGCGATCCTGGCGCTGGCGCGGCAGTGGACCCGCCCGCGACCGGACGCTGTCGAAGCGGGCAGTGCGCGCTGGGCGGCAGCCGGCGCCCTGCTGTTCGTCGCCAGCGATTCACTGCTGGCCTGGGACCGCTTCGCCGGTGGCTTGCCGCTGGCAAGCCTGCTGGTGCTGTCCACCTACTACGCGGCGCAGTACGCGATCGCACGATCGGTGCGCTAGCTACTCGACGTCGCCCGCGTTCTCGCAGGTCCGCTGCCGCGGGCACAGGCGATCCAGCAGTGCCAGTGTCACCCCGTTGCTCCAGCCGAAGCCATCCTGCAGCGGATACTCGCCGCCACCCCCTCCGCCCGCGGAGCCATCGACCACGTACTTCTCCACCAGTTTGCCTTGCCGATCGTAGACGGACTGCACGGTGCGCAGGAAGCGCACTCCCAGCTGCCGCGCCAGGCGCTCCTGACCGTAGTGCTGCAGGCCATCGACGGCCACCCACTGCAGCGGTGCCCACCCGTTCGGCGCGTCCCACTGCTGGCCGCTGACGAGGGTGGTGGTCAGCAGGCCGCCCTCACGCATCAATTGTGCTTCGGCTGCGTCGGCGCTGCGTCGCGCCTGCTCATCGGTGGCGATCTTCAACCACAACGGATACAGCGCGGCAGCGGTCAGGGCAGGGCGCAGCTGTCCGCTGCGCAGATCGTGATCGGCATACCAGCCCTGCGCCGCATCCCACAGCAGGCGATTGATGGCACTGCGTCGGGCCTCGGCCCGGGCCGAGTAGTCGCGGGCCGAGGCGCGGTCGCCGGCCACGCGGCTGGCCCGGGCGATGGTCTGCTCGAGGTGGTACAGCAGACTGTTCAGGTCGACTGGAACGATCGACGTGGTCTGGATGCTGGACAGTGCACTGGGGTCGTCCATCCATCGCGAGCTGAAATCCCAGCCGGATTCGGCGCCGGCGCGAAGGTCGCGGTACACCTGCGAGGGTGCCCGCTGCGGTGCCTGTGCCGCCGTCGCCAGATCGTCCGTCCACGATTCGCTACGCGGCACCGCGCGCGCATCCCAGTAGCGGTTGAGCAGGTCGCCATTGGACATGCGCACCACGCGCTCGCGTGCCTGGCCGGGCGCAAGGCCATCGGCGCCCCGCATCCAGAAGTCGTGCTCGGTGCGCAGCTGTGTCAGATAGCGGCGGTACGCCTGATCGCCTTCGTGCGCGGCCAGCAGGGTCACCATCAGACTGAAGAACGGCGGCTGCGAGCGGCTCAGGTAGTAACTGCGGTTGCCGTTGGGAATGTGCCCGTACTGGTCGAGCTGCCACGCGAAGTTGTCGACCATCGCGCGGACCTGGGGCCAGCGGCCACTGGAGGCCAGTCCCAGCATCGTGAAGTAGCTGTCCCAGTAATACACCTCGCGGAAGCGCCCGCCGGGCACCACATACGCGTGCGGCAACGGCAGCAGCGAGCCATGGGGATCGACCGCCGTGGACTGCCGGGTCAGCACGGGCCACAGGCCTTCGATATGCGCGCGCAGGCTCTGGCCGGCGGGTGAGACGTAGGGCGCAGGCCCACCGGGCAGGTCGAAGGCCCTGTCGACGAAGGCCTGCAGCGTGTAGCCAGGCTCTCGCTGCGCGCGCTGCCAGTCAGCCAGCAGTGCAGCCGGCGACTGCCGCGGCACAGCATCGGCAAAGGTCTTCTGGTCGGGGAACAGATGTGCGCGCTGGACCTGCTGGAAAAGCGGCTGCCAGGCCTGGTCCGGTGGAGCAGGGGTCGAAGCGGGCGAGTCGGCGCATGCCGCGCCGGCACTGAGCAACAGGGCCAGTACGCAGACGACCGGGCGGATCGAAGGACGCATGACGTACCTCACGGTGGGCGTGCGCCCACCCTAGCGTGCCGCCCGTGTCACCCGCGTGTGGATGCCAGCGGCCTCAACGGAACTGCAGGGTCAGCAGGAAATAGCGGCCCAGCGGATCATCCAAGCCCGGCAACTGTCCGCCGTTGCCGACCAGATAGTTCACCGGCTGCCGGTCAAGCACGTTGTGCACGTCCAGCGCGGCGATCACGCGCGGCCCCAACCTGCGCGCCATGTGCAGGTTCCAGCGCAGCTGCCGTGGATTCATGCAATGGTTCATCTCGCGCTGGTCATCGGGGCATTCCGCACCGGGCAGCCAGGCGCGCGTGCGTCCCACCTGGTTGCCGCGCAATGCCACGTCCCATGACGTGTTCTGCCATTGCACGGTGAGGATCGCGGCCATTGCCGGCGTGGCATGGCCGCGAAGATCCACGCTGCCATCCTGCCCTCGTTCGCGGCGCAGCGCCTGCTGTTTCAGCGCGTCCAGTGAGAAAAGCCACTGGCCGGTGTCATCGGTGTCGACGCGGTATTCGCCGCGCATTACCCAATTGCGCGACGTCGTGCGGCCGATGTTGTCGAATGACAGGCGAAGACTGCTCAGCCGCCCTTCGTCATCCAGCTCCCACGTGCTGCGGTTCCATGCCGCGTCGGTGGGCCGCAGGGCAAGGATCTCGTTGCGCAGCTCGACGATGTTGTGGGTCAGTGACAGCGAGAACACGTCGTTGGGCGTCCACGTGGCTGCCAGCGAATGGCTGCGTGAACGCTCTGCCTTCAGCGCGTCGTTCTCGGCGACCTCCACGTTGACCAGGCAGCTGCCGTCGATCGCGGGCTGTGCGCAGGGCGGCAGGCCCGGCGAGGCCGGCAGCGCGACCAGGCCGAAGTAGCCAGGGGGGCGTCGCTGCTCGAACAGGCTGGGCGCACGGTAGCCTTGTCCGCTGGTCAGCAGGAACGACCAGTGGGGCGTTGGACTCCAGCGCAGTCCCGCGCGTGGCGAGAACGCCAGGTAATCGCCATCGCGGTCCCAGCGTGCGGCCACGTCCATGCGCAGCGAGCGGCTGAGCGGCAGGCCGACCTCGGCATAGGTGGCTCCGCTGCGACGTGACAGGCGTCGCTGCTGCTGGGGCAGGCCCAGTGCCAGATCGCCCTGGATCAACAACGGATCGGGTAACGAGGCCCATGCTTCGTAGCGCAGATCGACGCCGGTGGCCAGCTGGGCCGGCCCTCCAGGCAACTGCATCAGTTGCCGCTGCATGCCCCACCAGCCCTGCCACTGGTCAGTGCGTCCACGATTGCGGATCGACGGGAACAGCTGTTGCGCTTTGTCCGCACGCAGCGAGGTAAAGCCGGGAAGGTAGTCCAGTGTCTCGGCGGCGTGCAGCAGCGGTTCGGTGCGCACGGTGCCCGGCGTGACCAGGGTGACCTGGCTGCGTTGCGCGCTGATGCCCGCATCCCAGCTGCGTGACTGCTGCTCGCGACCGATACCCAGGGTGATGTCGGCATCGCTGGCGCGCACGTGCGGGCGCACGCTTCCGGCCTCGCGCAGCACGCTGTTGAACGTGATGCCGTACAGGCCGATGGCAACGGCGGTCGGCCCCAGGTCGAAGCGCTGCCGATTGTGACTGCCACGTGCTTCCAGATAGGCGTAGCGTCCTTCGCCACGCTCGTGCCGGTAACGCAGGTAGGCCGAGGCAGTATCCGACGCGGGCTGCAGCGAGCGCGGCCGCGCGCTGTCGAACCAGCAGCCATCCTCACGCTGCATCAAGGGACCTTCGCAGAGTTCGGCCGGGATGTACGCGCCGTCGTAGAACGCGCCGATCGGATACAACGATGTTTCCGCATGCCACGCGCGGCGATCGCCGGCCACGTGCTCGATGCGATGCAGGTCCAGGCCGGCGAACCAGCGGTCCCCACCTTCGCGTACGCCGCCGTTGGCGATCTGCAGGCGATTCTGCTGCGCGTCGCCGCGGCTGCTGATGCCCGATTGCACCGTCGCCTCCGGGCCTTCGGCCTGTTCGCGCAGGATGATGTTGACCACGCCGGACATCGCGTCGGCACCATAGATGGCCGACGCGCCTCCGCGCACCAGCTCGATGCGTTCGATGAAACTCAGGGGAATGCCGCCCAGATCGGTGAGCCCGCCCTGTTCCAGCGACACCATCGGATAGCGTGGCAGCCGCCGGCCGTTGACCAGGAACAGGGTCGCACGCGGCCCCATGCCATCCAGGCTGGTGGTGGCTGCAGCGCCCACCGGCAGATACTGCGAATCGCCGCCGCGCGACGTGGTCATCGCCGGGTGGCCGTTCATGCCGGGAAGGTGTCGCAACAGGTCGAACAGGCTGCCGTAACCACTGCGCAGGATGTCTTCGCGATCGATGATCGTCATCGGCAGCGTCGTCTGCACGGAGGTGCGCGGCAGGCGGCTGCCGGTGACGTGTACCGGTGCCAGTTCCACCTGCGCGGGGGCCAGTGCGACGGGCGGCGGCGGCTTGGGCGACGTCACGGTCGGGGCACGTGCAGGGGGCGCGGCAGAAGCAGCGACGCGGCGGATGACGAACGCCCCCGAGGGTGTGCGCAGGATGTTCACCGGCATCCCGGAGACCAGCTGCTTGAGAGCGATCGCCGGTGCCTGTCGGCCGTCGGCGCCGGGGGTGTGCAGGCCCGTCAGCTCGCGGGCGTCGAATACCAGGGCGATGCCGCTCTGGCGTGCCCATTGCTGCAGTGCCGGTGCCAGCGGGCCGGGTGCGATGTGGTAGTCGACATTGGCGGGTTGCTCGCCGGCGTGGGCCGGCGCGGCGCTGGCAGCGCCGAACATGACCCACAGCAGTCCCCGGAGCAGCCCCCACTGCAGCGCGCCCGGTCCTGCCATCACCGCCTTTCTCCTCAGTAGGTACGCCGCAGTTCCAGCGCGCCATCCGGACGCGCCTGGCCGGCAACCGACCATCCCAGCTCCAGTGCAGACAGCAGTTCCTCTGCGTCGCCTGCACGGAAGGTGCCGCTGACCGCGAGATTGGCGATCTCCGGATCGGCGATCACCATCTGCGTGCGGCCGTAGCGGTTCATGCGTTCGACCACGGTCGCCAGGGGAGTGGCATCGAACACCAGCCGTCCCTGCAGCCACGCCTCAGCCGCTTCGGTCGAGGCGAGCGCAGGGCCCGGCTGGATCCGCCCGGAGGGCAGTACCTGCAACTGCTGGCCCGGTGCCAGCGTGTGCTGCGCGCTGCCGCTGGTGACCTCCACTGCGCCTTCCAGCAGGGCGACCTCGACATGGCCGTCGCGCAGGCGCTCCACCTGGAAGGTGGTTCCGATATCGCGGATCGAACTGTTGCCCGCCTGCACACGCAGGGCCTTGCGCGACGGTGCCACCTGCAGTTGCAGCCGACCCTGCTCCAGGACCAGTTCCCGATGGCGCCAGCCCATGCGCACGGTCAACGTGGTCCCTGCGTCCAGGATGGCAGAGCTGCCATCGGCCAGCGTCTGTTGGCGGGGAGCAAGGCTGTCGTTGGCATAGATGCGGGGCGTGGGATTGCCATCGGTGGCGACCATCCAGCCCATGCCGATGGCAAGACAGAGCGCCGCCGCAGCAGCGACGCCGGGCAGCCAGCGGCGCCGGGCCGGACGCGCGGCGCGCGCCGCCGCCGTGCGCAGCCACGGATCCTGGGCCAGGCCCGCACTCTGCTGATAGAGCGTTTCGGCCTGTACCCACGCCTTGACGTGGCGGGTGTCCTGCGCCAGCCAGTCTTCGAAGCGCTCGCGTTCCTCGGGCGTGCAGTCGTGTGCCTCCAGGCGCGCCACCCAGGCGCTGGCGCGCTCGAACACTCCCGCCTCTTCCGTGTGCCGGGTGCTGATCATTCGTTGTCCCTGTCGTTGTGCAGCGGGTGTGGCCCCAGCTCCTGGCGCAGGCCCTGCAGTGCACGGGCGATGTGTTTTTCCACGGTCTTGGCGGTGATGCCACAGTGCTGCGCGATCTGCGTGTAGCTCATCCCGGTGATCCGGTTGAGCAGGTACACCTCGCGCGCGCGCTCCGGCAGTTTGAACAGGGCCTGCCGGAGCAGGGCTAGCATCTGCCCGGATTCGGCCTGGCGCAGCGGGTCGGCTGACGTGCTGGAGGGCTCGTCGCTGCCATCGCGCTCGGCCAGCGACAGATGCGGTCTCGCCTGCGGCGAGCGGCCGCGGTCTGCCAGGCGGTTGCGGGCGATACGATACAGCAGCAGGCGCAGCTCCTCGGTGCCGTGCGCGCGATAGCGGATCAACCGTTCCATGCAGTCCTGGGCGATGTCCTCCGCATCCTCCGGGCCCACCCCACGGGTACGCAGGAAAGTGCACAACGGCGCGCGCTCTTCCCTTACGAACGTGATGAAGGCGTCCGGAGGCCCAGGCGGATCCGGTGCGCGATGGATCAGGGGGGACGAAGCGGACAGGGCTGGCCTCGGGCAACGATGGGGGGGGCGTCACCGAGTTTTACGCGACGATGACCGGATGGGGAAGAGCCGCCAGCCTGCACGTGTCGATCATGAATTCGTTCACTTTTCTCCCGGGTGGCCACTGGGGGTGTTGGCGCCATTTCTGCGTTTTTGCCTTTGCCGGAGGCTGTATTTCTCCTGTGGAAGCGTTGAGAGCGCTAACTAAGCCACGGTTTTGACTGTCAACTTGATCTGAATATGTTCATTATTTTTCGTGATACGCAGTGGCGAAGGGTTTCCCTCTCTGGCGTTTAGCTTCCCGTCCGCGTGTTGCGGGGGAGAGAGAACGATATGAAGCAGGAGTCTGGCCTTGGCCGGCCTGATTGGTGTTGGCGTCATGGTCAAGGCTGATGACGCCATGGCAATGAACTATCACGTGCAGGGAGACCGCATCTTCCTCAGCGGTGGCGTCACCTTCGCCGACGTCGTTTCGCTGCCGGGGGTGATTCGCACGTCCGGCCTGAACACCATCGTGTCAGGCGACTGCATCTCGTCCTGCTCGATCATGCAGTCCGGTGGCAAGGAAGACTATCTGGCCGGCGATCTGCCGATTGTCGATTCGGCGGAGATCCACGCGGGCAACAACGGCGACATTGGATCTGCGAGCCGTCACCGTGCATGACCCAGATCTACACTGGGACACCCGGCGCAGCATCGCCGGCATCGAGGGCCTGCAGGACCCGTTGCGTGCGCCTGCGGTATGGTTCGGCATGGAATTCCAACCAGGCCCCTCCATGCAGATCGCAGTCTTCAGCGCCCGGCCCTATGACCGCCGCTTTCTTGACGAGGCCAATCAGCGCGGCGCCGCAGAACAGGATTTCGCGTTCGTCTACTTCGATGCCGCGCTCGACCTGCATACCGCCACGCTGGCACAGGGCTGCGACGCCGTCTGCGTGTTCGTCAATGATCGTCTTGATGCCCCTGTGCTGCAGGCCCTGCACGCGCAAGGCGTACGTGCCGTGCTGCTGCGGTGCGCCGGCTTCAACAACGTCGATCTCGCCGCTGCGACGTCGTTGGGCCTGTTCGTCGCGCGCGTGCCGGCCTACTCGCCTGAAGCCGTCGCCGAGCATGCACTGGCCCTGGTGATGACCCTCAACCGGCAGACACATCGCGCATACAACCGCGTGCGCGAAGGCAACTTCATGCTCGATGGCCTGCTCGGGCACACCCTGCATGGCCGCACTGTCGGCATCGTGGGCACCGGCAAGATCGGCGTGGCGACGGCGCGCATCTTCAAGGGGCTGGGCTGCACGGTGCTGGGCCATGATCCCTATCCATCGGCATCCTTCGCCGGGCTGGGAGAAAACGTGGCTCTGGCCGAGCTGTTGTCCCGCGCCGACATCGTGTCGCTGCACTGCCCATTGACGGCGGACACCCATCACCTGATCAACGATGCGTCGCTGGCGCAGATGAAAGCGGGTGCCATGCTGGTCAACACCTCGCGTGGCGGTCTGGTCGACACCCATGCGGTCATCCGCGCGTTGAAATCACGCCGGCTGGGCCACCTGGCCATCGACGTGTACGAGCAGGAAAGCGCGCTGTTCTTCCAGGATCTCTCCGGGGAAATCATCGATGATGAAGCATTCCAGCGCCTGATGACCTTCCCCAACGTACTGGTGACCGGCCACCAGGGCTTCTTCACCGTGGAGGCCCTGCAGGAGATCTCGGCGATCACGCTGGGCAACCTGGCGGATTTCGTAGCCGGGCGGGCATGCGCGAACCGGGTGGAGGCAGGCTGACCGAGGGTGGATTGACCACCGGGCAGGGGAGCCCGTAAAATCGCGTGCTCGGCCGGAATAGCTCAGTTGGTAGAGCGGCGCATTCGTAATGCGTAGGTCGCAGGTTCGACTCCTGTTTCCGGCACCATGTTTGATGAAAAAGCCCCGGCCCTGGTCGGGGCTTTTTTGTGTCTGGTGGCGCCTGGCCATGCCCGGCGGAATACGAGTTCCCCAGCAGTGAGCGATGACGATCAGTCAGAGTTCCAGTTGTGCAGGGTGGGGCAGCGTTGATCGGCGGATCCCTGCTCGAGTTCCAGGATCCGCCGTCTTGCTACCTGGAGGTGATCAGTCTCCAGACCGTTGAAGGTTCAAGCGTGCTTCATGACTGACACCAGCGTGGCGCTGCGGTCGCAGTTGCCTGTGCGTTCGCTGCCGGCATTCACTGCTGTTCGATGGGGCCAACTATGACCCGCCCGCAACAATCACCACCGCCGCCACCACCACCACCACCACCCCAATCGCCCCAGCTACCACCGCCGTAGCCTCCGCCGAAGTCACCACCACCGCCGCCACCACCGCCCTGCGCGGGTGGGGGCAGAACGGTTGAAATGACCGTTCCGGAATTGAAGCGATCATTTCCGCGCCAGGTGTACTCGACGCATTCGATGCCGTTGCAGACCACTACCGTATCGCCTGTCTTCAGCCCTTGGGCACCCCAAGAGTTCAATCGCCCTTTTTCGCCCAGTAGTACACTGCGGGTGCTTCCATCCGGGTCAGGCGTGCTTACTGCGCAATGACCGCACTGCAGGACACTGGCTCGCTTGGCTGCATCCGCCGTATCAATGGCCGCGCAGAACGCAGCTGCAAAAGCCGAGGCACAGATCACTCCCTTGAAACTTGCAGCGTTTGCAAAACGCTTACTCTGCATGCTTGATTTCCTTATTGTTTAACGCAGCATTTGTTGTAGATCTCGTCAGAAGCAGACTTCACTCGCATCATTTCCCTTGCGTTCAATCTCCTTTCCATATCGGACACCTGGTCCGGGGCGATAAAACTGGAGTTCACCCTGCTCACCACGCGCGAGTACGCGGCTGCCATGACAGGGTCTGCATCGACCACGCCGCCGTAGGTGTAGGCGCTGGCGAGATCCCAGAGGGCAGAGACGTTTCCTTGACTGGAAAGCTCTGTCAGGTACTGCCGGGCATTGCTCCGCCATTCAGCCACCTTGTCTGGATCGCCGACCGCCTTGTCCAGCGAGCCCAAGACTTCCTCCGGCGAGTTCGCATACGTCCTCATCGCCGACTGCGAACCCATCGCGGCGGCAGTCGACAACCAATCTTCCTCATAGATCTCTTTGTGCAGAACCAGGGATTCGCATTCCTTGAGTTTTTGTTCGGACCTCTGCAGGAACTGCCCTTCGTTTCCAACCGATCTGGCCGACTCCGCAAGTTCATCCGCGTGCTGCGAAGTAAAGGTCTTGCACTCCCTTACCGTCAGGTAGATGTCGTAGGCCGCGTTCGCGTCACCTGCTCTGGATCGGTCGATCAACTGCTTTACGTGTGCCAGTGCCTCGCCGGGAGGCCGGATGTGGTTGCCGCGGATGATTTCGTAGGCTTTGGGGCCCATGGGCTTGAACGAGCCTTGCGGAATCTTGTTCTCTGCTTCAAGTCTCTGCGCCGCTGCGAGTGACGGTACTGAAGCAGCGCCGTTCTGGCCCTGCGTCAGCGCCACTACGCCGGTGTTGGCGCCGGGAGCGGGTATCTGCGAATTGGAGTAGATCGCGGCAAACGTGATCGCCGCCACTGCCCCTGCTACAACTGTTCCTGTAAGCCATCTGTTCATTGGTCGATATGGGTCTCTTGGTGGAGTGCGCGGTCAAAGACAGCCATTCCGGATCGGTGCGGGCGCAAGCCTCCTGCGCGGAATCCAGACGATTCCGCAGGCAGCTTTTCAACATAATTTAAGGGTGCTGAGTGTCGGCCCTGCACCACGTTGGTGGTCCGACACATCGACATGCGAATCCCCGATTTCAGGATGTGATAACGCTGCATGGGGCAAGTCTCCCCCAGGACTGCATCTGATTGTTCATGATGCATTCATGCTGCATCGGAGTGGCATTAACGACACGCATCGCGTTGCTCGCCCAGATACGCCCGATATCCCGATCACCGTCCGCGCTCATGTGGTTGCGGCTGGCCCCTTCAGTTCAAGGGCGTTGCCATCGGGGTCGTTGAAATAGAGCGATGGTCCATCGCCCTCGGCGCCGAAATTGACTTCGGCCGGGCCGGTTACCGGCACGCCAAACACCTGCAGGTGTGCCACCAGCGCCGCCTCGTCGAAGGGAGTGATGCGCAGGCACAGATGATCGGTGTTGCGACCCTGCACATCGGGCCCGCGCCCGCCGCGCTGGCCCAGCGAGCCGTCCAGGCTCACCAGGTCGATCATCGAAGCCCCGGCGCGCAGATGCACCAGGCCCAGATGATCGCGCCGCCGCACCACTTCGCAGCCCAGCACCTGCTCGTAGAACGCCACGCTCCGCGTCAGGTCGCGAACCCGGAACACCACGTGGTCGATGCGTTCAACACTAAACGGCCTTGCCACCCGATCCTTCCTCCCTGTAGGGGTGTTGTTGCCTGAATGCGTTCATTCGACTTTGCCGAACGAGGGATTCGGGCGTGGCGACACCTGCGGCTGCGATGCTCCGCGCCCCATTGCGCGCACGGTGCGACAACGTGTCGCAGCCAGAATGGGGCCTTTCCTGCGGAGGATCATTGTCAATGCCTTTCTTAAATGGTGGGTGACGGCCTAAAATTGCAAGGCTGACTCGACCCCACCTCCCTGCCTGTCTCCGGACGGGTGGGACCGGCTTTGGCCGGAGCGGGCAGGACGGGGAACGGCATTCCCTCGCAATTGGATCGACCGATGATTCCGTTGAAAACCCTTGGGCGCTGGTTGCGCCCGGGCCTGCTGCTCGCAGTGCTGGTGATGCTCACCGGCTGCGATGCCGTGGCCATCCTCAGTCCGAAGGGCCAGATCGGCCAGGATGAGAAGACCCTGCTGATCACGGCCACCGTGCTCATGCTGCTGGTCGTCATCCCGGTCATCATCATGACCCTGACCTTCGCGTGGAAGTACCGCGCTTCCAACACCAAGGCCCGTTACGAGCCGAAGTGGTCGCACTCGACGGCGATCGAGGTGGTGGTGTGGTCGATCCCCTGCATGATCGTGCTGGTGCTGGCCGTGCTGACCTGGCGCTCCTCGCACGCGCTGGATCCGTACAAGCCGCTGGAATCGGACGTCAAGCCGGTCACCATCGAGGCGATCTCGCTGGACTGGAAGTGGCTGTTCATTTATCCGGAAGAGAAGATCGCGGTCGTCAACGAGATCAAGTTCCCGGTCAACACTCCGCTGAACTTCAAGATCACGTCCGACACGGTGATGAATGCCTTCTTCATCCCGCACCTGGGCAGCATGATCTATTCGATGGCGGCGATGGAGACCAAGCTCCACCTGATCGCCAACGAAACCGGTGAATTCCCGGGCATGTCCTCGCACTACAGCGGTGCGGGCTTCGCCAAGATGCACTTCACTGCCTATTCGGTCACCGATGCCGAGTACCGCCAGTGGCTGGACCAGGTCCGCGCCGGTGAGCAGACGCTGGACAAGACTTCGTTCAAGGCCCTGGGTGAAGCGCGCAATGCCGAGTGGTATCCGGTGACCTACTACGGCCGGTCCGAGGAGGGCCTGTTCGACTGGGTCATCGCCAAGCACATGGGCGACAACAAGCACTACGGCATGAAGCACGCCCATGCGGGCGCCGCTGCCGCCGATGCTGCCAGCCATGAAGGGCACGAAGGCCACGCCCCGAGCGAAGAGCACAAGTCCAAGGAGTCCGGGGAAAACCTGGATGCCACTGAACACGAGCACGCCGGCCACGCCGGTCATGCGGGCTCGGGAGAATGAACATGCTGGGAAAACTCTCTCTTGAGTCGATCCCCCACGATCCGATCGTGCTGACCACACTGGTCGGTGCGGTGCTGGGTGGCCTGGGCGTCGTCGCCCTGATCACCAAGTTCAAGCTGTGGGGCTATCTGTGGAAGGAGTGGTTCACCTCGGTGGATCACAAGAAGATCGGCGTGATGTACCTCATCGTCGCCTTCGTCATGCTGCTGCGCGGTTTCTCCGACGCGATCATGATGCGCACCCAGCAGGCCATCGCCGTCGGTGGCTCCGAGGGTTACCTGCCGCCGCACCACTACGACCAGATCTTCACCGCCCACGGCGTGATCATGATCTTCTTCGTGGCGATGCCGTTGATCACCGGCCTGATGAATCTGGCCGTGCCGCTGCAGATCGGTGCGCGCGACGTCGCGTTCCCGTTCGTCAACTCGCTCAGCTTCTGGCTGTTCGTCGCCGGTGCGGTGCTGATCATGCTGTCGCTGTGGATCGGTGAGTTCGCCGCCACCGGCTGGCTGGCATTCCCGCCCTTGTCGGGGATCGAATACAGTCCAAGCGTAGGCATGGACTACTACATCTGGGGTCTACAGGTGGCGGGTCTGGGTACCACGCTGAGTGGTATCAACTTCTTCATCACCATCCTCAAGATGCGCACGCCGAGCATGAAGCTGATGCAGATGCCGGTGTTCACCTGGACTGCCCTGGTGACCAACGTGCTGATCGTCGCTGCCTTCCCGGTGCTGACCATCACCCTGGTGCTGCTGACCCTGGACCGTTACCTGGGTACGCACTTCTTCACCAATGACGGTGGCGGCAACGCCATGCTGTACATCAACCTGATCTGGATCTGGGGCCACCCGGAGGTGTACATCCTGGTCCTGCCGGCGTTCGGCGTGTTCTCGGAAGTGATCGCCACGTATTCGCGCAAGGCCCTGTTCGGTTACAAGGGCATGGTCTACGCCACCGCCTGCATCGGCGTGCTGTCGTTCATCGTGTGGCTGCACCACTTCTTCACCATGGGTTCGGGTGCCAACGTCAATGCCTTCTTCGGCATCACGACGATGATCATCTCCATTCCCACGGGCGTGAAGATCTTCAACTGGCTGTTCACCATGTTCCGCGGCCGCGTGCAGTTCACCACGCCGGTGCTGTGGACGATCGGCTTCATGGTCACCTTCACCATCGGCGGCATGACCGGCGTGATGCTGGCCATCCCGGCCATCGATTTCGTGCTGCACAACAGCCTGTTCCTGATCGCGCACTTCCATAACGTGATCATCGGCGGCGTGGTGTTCGGCATGTTCGCGGGCATCACCTACTGGTGGCCGAAGATGTTCGGCTTCCGCCTCAACGAGTTCTGGGGCAAGTGCGCGTTCTGGTGCTGGTTCATCGGCTTCTACGTGACCTTCATGCCGATGTACGTGCTGGGCTTCATGGGCATGACCCGTCGCCTGCAGAGCACGGTCAATCCGGCCTATGAGCCGCTGCTGCTGGTTGCTGCTGCAGGTGCCTTCATCGTCGGTGCCGGCATCCTGTGCCAGATCATCCAGGTGGCCGTGTCGATCCGCGACCGCAAGAAGACCGTCGACCTGACCGGCGATCCGTGGGATGCCCGTACGCTGGAGTGGGAAACCTCTTCGCCGCCGGCGTTCTACAACTTCGCCACGCTGCCGGACGTCACCGAGCTGGACGATTTCTGGGAGCGCAAGCAGCGCGGTGAGGCCTGGCCGAAGCCGGCGAAGTACACCGACATCCACATGCCGCGCAATACCGGCACGGGTGTTGTCATCGGTGCCTTCAGCCTGGTGTTCGGCTTCGCGATGATCTGGCACATCTGGTGGCTGGCCATCGTCGGCTTCGTCGGCATGATCGCCACGTTCATCTACCGCACCTTCGACCAGGACGTGGACTACTGGGTCCCGGCCGCCGAGGTGGAACGCATCGAGAACGAACACCGCAAGCACCTGGAAGCCCAGGGCCTGGTGAAGTCGGAGCTGAAGGCATGAGCACCAATACCTCGACCCTGAGCCACGGGCACGCCGCGCATGCGGCGGCCCATGGCCATGACGACCACGAGCATCACGACACCGGCGGCAACACCGTCTTCGGTTTCTGGGTGTACCTGATGAGCGACTGCCTCATCTTCGCGTCGCTGTTCGCCACCTATGTGGTGCTGGCCGGCGGCACCGATGGTGGCCCCGGTCCGAAGGACCTGTTCGAACTGTCGTTCGTGGCCTGGGAAACCGCGCTGCTGCTGACCTCCTCGCTGACCTTCGGTCTGGGCATGATCGCCCTGCACCGCAAGCAGGTGGGTCAGATGTACCTGTGGCTGGCAATCACCTGGCTGCTGGGCTTCGGCTTCATGTGCATGGAAGTGTGGGAATTCCAGCACCTGATCCACCAGGGCTATGGTCCGGACCGCAGTGCCTTCCTGTCGGCGTTCTTCGCCCTGGTCGGTACCCACGGCCTGCACGTCAGCGCCGGCCTGCTGTGGCTGCTGGTGATGTTCGTGCAGCTGAACAAGTACGGCCTGACCCCGACCAACAAGACCCGCATGGCGTGCCTGAGCCTGTTCTGGCACTTCCTGGACCTGATCTGGATCGGCGTGTTCTCCGTCGTCTACCTCAATGGAGCGCTGTAATGGCACATGACAACCACGCACACGATCATGGCACCGGTGGCGAAAGCCACGGCAGCGTGAAGTCGTACCTGATCGGCTTCGTGCTGGCAGTGGTGCTGACCGTCATCCCGTTCTGGATGGTGATGTCGGGCGACTTCTCCCGCACCGTCAACGGTGTGGTGATCGCGATCACCGCCGTGCTGCAGATGCTGGTCCACCTGGTGTTCTTCCTGCACCTGGACCGCTCCTCGGAGAGCCGCTGGAACGTCAACGCTGCTGCCTTCACCATCGTGGTGATCGGCATCATCGTGGTCGGCACCCTGTGGGTCATGCACAACATGAACGTGCATATGATGCACTGACGTCCCCGCGACGTTGCCACGCAGAAAGGCCGCCCCCGGGCGGCCTTTCTGTTGTCGGGTGGATGGGGTCGGATCCCATGTCGCAGGCGAGGGCTCCGAACTCGCACGCCGGGCCTCACCCCACCTTGCGCAGCCTCACCCCACCTTGCGCAGGAACTCCTCGGCATCCATCGGCCGACCCAGGTGGTAGCCCTGCAGCTGGTCGCAGCCCAGTTCGCTCAGGTACTCGCGCTGGGCCTGGGTCTCCACGCCCTCGGCCACCACCTGCAACTGCAGCGTACGGCCCAGGGCGATGATCGAGGAGACGATCGCGGCGTCTTCGGCATTGCGTTCCAGGTCGTGCACGAAGGCCCGGTCGATCTTCAGCTCGGTGGCCGGCATGCGCTTGAGGTAGAGCAGGCTGGAATAGCCGGTGCCGAAATCGTCGATGGCGATGTGCACGCCCATCGCGGTGAGATCGTTGAGAATCGCCAGGCTCGCGTCGACATTCTTCATCGCAGTCGTTTCGGTGATCTCAAGCGTCAGCAGAGGCGGATCGATGGCGTGTCGTTCCAGCGCCGCACGCACGCTGGCCAGCAGCGTCGGCGAGGCGAACTGCAGGGGAGACAGGTTGACCGCCATCGTCCAGCCGCGATGGCCGGCATCATGCCACGCACGCAGCTGGGCGCAGGCGCGATCCAGCACCCAGTCACCGATCGGCAGGATCAGCCCGCTGCGCTCGGCGATCGGGATGAACACGTCCGGTGCCAGCAGGCCCAGTTCCGGGTGCTGCCAGCGCAGCAGCGCTTCGGCGCCGCTGGCGGGGGCATCGGCGGCGGGAAATTTCGGCTGGTAGTGCAGCACCAGTTCGTCCCGGGCGATGGCCTTGCGCAGATCCTGCAGCAGCCGCAGCTGGCGGTTTGCACTGAGCTGCATCGAGGGAGTGAAGAACGTGTAGCCGTTCCGGCCAGTGTCCTTGGTGTGGTACATGGCTGCATCGGCGTGGGCCATCAGCTCGCGTTCGTTGCCGGCGTCGTCCGGGTACAGGGCGATGCCGAGGCTGGCGCTGACCTGCAGCTCGGCCGCGTCGAGAATGAAAGGCTCGCTGGCCGCGGCGATGATGCGCTCTGCGACGACCACGGCGTCATCCGGGATGTCGATCGCCAGCACGATCACGAATTCGTCCCCGCCCAGGCGCGCGAAGGTGTCCTGCGGTCGCAGCAGGCCGCCGATGCGTTGCGCGACGGCGACCAGCAGGCGATCACCCAGTTGATGACCGTAGGCGTCGTTGACCGCCTTGAATCCGTCAAGATCGCAGAACATCACGGCCACCGCGTGCTGGTGCCGGCAGGCTTTCTCGATGGCCTGTTCGATGCGGTCCTGCAGCAGCATGCGGTTGGGCAGCTGGGTCAGCGGGTCGTGCAGCGCGGCCTGGATCAGCCGGTTGTTGGCGTGCGCCAGCGAATCGGCCAGCAGCCCGGTACGGACCCGCATCTGGCGATCGAACAGGGAGGCCACCAGCGCAATGCCAAGCGTCGCCACGGTGGTGACGATGACCAGTACCGCCAGCCAGCGGGCATCGATGCCGCCATTGACCACGGCACCGCAGATGCTGCCGTCCGCGAAGCGTGCGGCCGCCATGCCGGTGTAATGCATGCCGACGATGGCCAGCCCCATCACCAGCGAGGCGAGCAGGCGCAGGCGCAGCGTGTTGCGCTGCTCGGTGCGCAGGCGGAAGGCGATCCACAGCGCAGCGCCGGCTGCGCCGATGGCCACCACGATCGATGTCGCGAACCATCCTGGGTGGTAGTCGATGCCGGGCTGCATGCGCATGGCGGCCATGCCCAGGTAATGCATGGCGGCGATGCCGGTGCCCATCAGCACCGCACCGGCCAGCAGCCGCCGTCGCGGCAGGCTGGGGCGGGAGACCAGCCACAGCGCATAGGCCGATGCGCCGATCGACACGGCAAGGGAGTAGAGGGTGATGGCCAGGTCGTAACCGATCGGGATCGGCAGGTCGAACGCCAGCATGCCGATGAAGTGCATCGACCAGATGCCCAGGCCCATCGCGGCGGCGCCACCAGCCAGCCACCAGCGGGCGACGCGTCCCTGCGCGCTGGCGACACGCCCGGCCATGTCCAGGGCCGTGTACGAAGCAAGAATGGCCACCAGCAGAGAGATGGCGACCAGGCTCTGACTGTAACTTCCAGTCATGTTGAATCCAGTGGGAAAGGGAGGGGCGCCCGCAAGGCGCACGCCCGCGACCCCTATCGGCGCAGGTGGGCGGTACTTGAGCGGTCGCAGCACCTGCGACCGGGCTCGGCTATCCTGCCACGCCCGTCCCCGCCGCAGGAAATTCCCAGATGGCAAAAGCCCGCACCGCCTACGTCTGCAATGAATGCGGCGCCGAGTACAGCAAATGGCAGGGCCAGTGCACCGAGTGCAATGCCTGGAATTCGCTGTCGGAAATCGTCCTGGAAAGCGGGGCGGCGGCAAAGGCGCCGGCATCGCGGCGGGCCGGCTGGGCGGGCAAGGTCGATCCGCCGAAGATCACCGCCCTGAAGGACGTGGAGCAGACCGAGCATCGCCGGGTCAGCACCGGCATCGGCGAGTTCGACCGCGTGCTCGGCGGCGGCCTGGTGGAGGGGGCGGTGGTGCTGGTCGGCGGCGATCCCGGCATCGGCAAGTCGACCCTGCTGCTGCAGGCGGTCGCCAGGATGGCGGCCGAGCTGCCGGTGCTCTACGTCACCGGCGAGGAGTCTTTGGCCCAGGTGGCCGGTCGCGCGCATCGGCTGGAACTGCCCCTGGATGGCGTCAACGCGCTCGCTGAAACCGGCGTCGAGTCGATCCTCCAGCACGCGGCCAAGGCCGGCCCGCGCCTGATCGTGGCCGACTCGGTGCAGACGCTGTGGACGGAAAGCCTGACCGCCGCACCGGGGTCGGTCAGCCAGGTGCGCGAGAGTGCCGCACGGCTGGTGCGTTTCGCCAAGGAAACCGGCACCGCCGTGTTCCTGGTCGGCCACGTCACAAAGGAAGGTGGCATCGCCGGCCCGCGTGTGCTGGAACACATGGTCGATGCGGTGCTGTACTTCGAAGGCGAAAGCGGCAGCCGCTTCCGGCTGCTGCGTGCGTTCAAGAACCGTTTC
The DNA here is from genome assembly GCF_039674705.1 of Stenotrophomonas sp. TWI169. Taxonomy (NCBI): domain Bacteria; kingdom Pseudomonadati; phylum Pseudomonadota; class Gammaproteobacteria; order Lysobacterales; family Lysobacteraceae; genus Stenotrophomonas; species Stenotrophomonas sp. TWI169. The sequence continues at coordinate 35,125 of NZ_JBDJOB010000007.1, forward strand.
GGCGCGGTCAACGAGCTGGGCGTGTTCGCCATGGGCGACAAGGGCCTGAAGGAGGTCTCCAATCCGTCGGCCATCTTCCTGTCCGGTGGCAGTACGCATCAGCCCGGCAGCTGCGTGATGGTGACCCGTGAAGGAACCCGTCCGCTGCTGGTGGAGGTACAGGCGCTGGTCGACGCGTCGCCGCTGTCGAACCCGCGCCGTGTCGCCGTAGGCCTGGAGCAGAACCGTCTGGCCATGCTGCTGGCGGTGCTGCACCGGCACGGCGGTGTGCTGGTGGGCGACCAGGATGTGTTCGTCAATGTCGTCGGCGGCATCCGCGTGCAGGAGACGGCCGCCGACCTCCCGGTGCTGCTGGCGGTGCTGTCGTCGCTGCAGGACCGGCCGTTGGCCGAGAAGACCATCGCCTTCGGCGAAGTGGGCCTGTCCGGCGAGATCCGCCCGGTGCCCAATGGTGAGGACCGGCTGCGCGAGGCGGCCACCCATGGTTTCAGGCGTGCGATCGTGCCGAAGGCCAATGCGCCCAAGGGGGGCTCGGTCAAGGGCATGGAGGTGATCGCCGTGGAGCGCCTGTCCGAGGCGATCGACGCAGCGTGATTCCATCGGAGGCGCGCCGGCGGCCGCGATCCTGTTGAGCCTGGCCACGCGCGTCTGCTTCACCGGCGAAGGACCGCCGGGCATGGGCCAGACCCTGCAGACGTCAGATGCGGCTACGGTCAGCCTCGCTGTGCTAGTTTTTCCCGCTCGACGAAGGCGCCCTGTGGCGCCTTTCCGCGCCCAGGAGTAAACGATTACATGCAGGACCCCGCGCTTACCGCCCCCGCCGCCGAAATCCGCCGTGCGGGCGTCGACCTCAATGGACTGATGACGGTGCTGGGCAAGCACCTGTACTCCACGCCGATGGTGGCCCTGCGCGAGCTGGTGCAGAACGCGCATGACTCGATCATCCGCCGTCGCATCGAGCAGCCGGGCAGGGACGTGCCTTCCCGGATCTCCGTCCAGGTCGACGCCACCGCCGGCGTGCTGCGCATCAGCGATACCGGGGCGGGCCTGACCCGCCAGGAGATCCACGATTACCTGGCGACCGTCGGTGTCGGCTACACCCGTGGCCTGCGCCAGGGCGGCGCCGACGAGGATGGCCTGATCGGCATGTTCGGTCTCGGCTTCCTGTCCGCCTTCGTGCTGGCGCGTCGGGTCAGCGTTCGCACCACCTCCTACCAGACGCCGGAACTCGGCCATCTGTACGTGTCCAGCAATGCCGAGCAGTACACGGTCAGCGAAGTGCCCGCGCGCGAGATCGGAACCGAAGTGGAGCTGGAACTGCACCCCGACTTCCTGCCGCTGGCCAACGAAGCACGCCTGCACGAGGTGCTGGGGCGGTACTGCGCGCTGCTGTCCGAACCAATCTTCATCGGTGCCGCCACCTCGGCGATCAATCCGGAGCCGCCGCCGTGGCGGGCGCAGGGCGAGGTCGCGCTGCACCCGGTGCAGGCGCGCCGGCAGTCCCTGCAGTTCGCCGCGCGTTTCGAGCATGACTTCGAGCCCATCGTCACCCTGCCGCTGCGCGCCGATGGCGTCAGCGACGCCACGGGCCTGTTGTGGGTGCAGGATGGCGCCACCTATGGCACCAGTGACAACCGCAATCTGTCAGTGTTCGTGCGCGGCATGCTGCTGGACGACGATGCACGTGACCTGCTCCCGCCCTGGGCCGGCTTCATCGGTGGCGTGATCGAGTCCTCGCGGCTGACGCCCACCGCCAGTCGTGAGGATCTGCAGCGCGATGATCATTACCGCGCCGTGCAGCATGCCCTGCTGGAGGCGTTGATCGATGGCCTGGCCGAGGTCGCACGGCAGCAGCCTGAAGCCTGGCGCCGGGTGCTGGCCCGCCACAACGAAGCGCTGCTGGGCGCGGCGCTGTGTGATGACCGCCTGTTCGAACTGCTGGTGGAGCACGTGCGCGTGCCGACCTCGCAGGGCGATCTGCCGGCCAGCGCACTGCCGGCACGCGGCGCCGTGCATGTGATCCTCGACAACGGTGGCGGTTTCGAAGAGATGCTGTTCCGCGCGATGGGGGTGCCGGTCGCGCACGGCCATCGTTATGCGGTGGTTCCGTTCCTGCGTCGCTGGGCCCAGGCCAAGGGCCTGCGCTTGGTGGAACTGGGCACCGAGCAGGGCAACCGCGCGCTGTTCCGTACCGATGACAGCCTCGATGAGGCGCAGCTGGCCTGGCTGCGTGAGCAGTTGGGCGATGGTGAGCAGCTGCTGCCGGCGCGCTTCAGTCCGGAGGCACTGCCGGTGGTGGTGGTGCCCGACCGCGAGGCCGAACTGAAGCAGCGGCTGGAGGACGACGAGAACGACAAGCGTGTGTCGATGGCCGCGCTGCGGCTGGCCCGCCAGTTCACTGCACGCATCGAATCGCGTGCACCGTCGCGGCTGTATCTCAACCTCGACAACACCGCGGTGCAGGCGCTGCTGCGCGCACAGCGCGAAGGCCACCCGCAGGCCGAAGCGGCTGCACGCCTGCTGCGCTCCCTGAAGATCATCGTCGCCGCGCAGGGCAGGCCCCTGGCGCGGACGACGGCAACCGCAGGCCCCGACCTCAATGGAGCCTTCACCGACATCGCGGGCGCGCTGCAGCAGATGCTGCGCTGACGCCCGCTCTCATCCAGCCTTCGCTAGACAGGAGCACGTAATCCCCTCATGGACATCTGGAACTGGGTAGAAAAACTGCAGGGCGACCTGCGCCAGGCCGGGCAGGCGCAGAACGCGCACCTGCTGAACCGCCTTGCAGACGACGTCAGCGAGCTGCAGGTCGACCGCGTCGATGCGCTGTTGCCCGAGGCGCGTGCGCTGGGCAAGGCGCTGGACAATCCCTGGGTCGATGTCTACGTCGGCCACTGGGCGCTGCGCAACCGCGTGGGCAACCGCGTCGAAGGTGAAAGTGCACTGGGCGAGGCGGTCGCGCTGTTCGAGCGTGCGCATCGCGATGACACCTTGGAGTGCCCGCAGTCGATCTGCGTGACCCAGGATCTGGCTGCCTGCTACGGCAACATCGACGGCCCCGGCTGGGTGCCCGAACGGGTCGAGGTCTGCGACGAGACCCTGGCACGCATCGATCCGAGCTGGGCCTGCTTCCAGTGCCTGAGCTGCGAGAAGGCGGACGCGCTGCTGGACGACGGTCGGGGCCAGGAGGCGCTGGATTACCTGCAGGCACAGGCCGACGCGATCAAGGCCTGCGGCAAGGAGGTGTTCGACAGCTTCCCGGAGATGCAGATCAAGATCCTTCTGGGCCTGGGCCGCGCTGAGGAAGCGCTGGCACTGATCGAAAAGCGGGAGGCCGAGGTGGTCGCTTCGGGCGAGTATGAGCCGGCCAACTGCACCGTGCCGCGCCGCCTGTCCAAGGCCTGGGCGCTGGCACAGCTGGGCCGCGACGAAGAAGCGCTGCAGCAGATGGTGCCGTGGAGCGAGCTGACGCCGAACTACTGGCGACTGTGGGCGAACACCGCCGCCGCGTTGTGCCGGCGCGATCCGGCGCGCAACACCTGGGACCTGGGTACGCGCTTCAACACCATCATCGAGCATTTCGCCCGCGTCGGTTCGCACCGGCTGTTGATCGAGGTGGCTGCACTCAGCCTGGAGCTGGCGCTGCAGCGGGGCGCGCGCTGGGTGGCGCAGCGGCAGCTGGGCCTGGCCCGTGCCCACCTTCCGCAGCTGCGCCAGGACCGCGGCGCGTCCGCGCTGGTGGCCGCCCTGGCTGCACGCGTGGAAAGCCTGCCGGAGGTCGCGCCGTTGCCGGTGCCGGCCACGGAGCTGCTGGCGTGGCTGGAAGCGCGCGGGGAGCAGAACCACGCGCGCGATCCCGAGCAGGAGGCGCAATGGTTGCTGCAGGCCCACGCACAGTGTCCCGATGATGAGCCGTTGGCCGACACGGCGGCTTCGGCGCTCAATGCCTGCGGCGCGCAGGCCGAAGCACGCGCACTGCTGTGGGACTTCGTGGCGGCGCATCCGCAGCACGATGGTGCTGCGGCCTACACGCTGATGCGGTGGCTGGCCGAACAGGGCGATGACGCCGGCCTGCGCCGGTTGGCGGATGTCTTCCGCGACAGCGTGCCGGTGTTCGCCCACTGGTGCGAGGTGCAGCGCGCGCGCCGGGTGTCCGACTGGCCGGCGTTGGAGCTGGCCGCAAAGGCACTGCTGGAGCTGTCGCCGGGATCGCATGGCGCGCGTGGCACGCTGGCCCGCATGTACATGGAGACCGGACGCTTCAGCGATGCCCAGGCCTGCTACGCGCAGCTGATCGAACTGCTGGAGGAGCCCAATGCCGCGCATTGGGACCACATGAGTGCCGCCAGCGCCGCGCATGACTGGGACGCCGTGCGGCGGTCGGCGGCGGCGATCGGCATGGAACTGTCCAGCACCGAGGGTGTGGTCGAAGAGCCGTGGGGCTGGGTGATCATCCGCAGCGAGGAAGAGGGCGAGCCGATGGAGTACTACGCCCGGCGCAGTGGCCCGGTGACCGCCCGCATCGTCGAGAACGCGCCGGCCAACCGCGCCCAGCAGGTGGGTGACTGGGTGGTGTTCGACGCGGCGCTGGTGCATCCGGCACCGGAAGACGAGGAGGCACGCGAGCACTTCATCCCGACCTACGCACAGGTGCATGTGCTGGAGCGTGGCGGCTTCGCCCGCAGCTGGCTGATCGACGGCGCCCATCCGGGTGAGGACGCCTGGAATGCCCTGGTCGAGGCGGTTGAGGCGCAGGGCTGGAAAATCTGGGCCCACAGCCGTCCCGACTACACCGTGACCGACCCGGAGGCCGAGGATGGCACGCTGCCGGGGCTGCTGTTCACCATCGCCCAGCCTCAGGATCACGCACCGCTCGCGCTGCACCGGTTCCTGCAGCAGGCCACCGCCGGCTGGGCACATCCGCTGTGCTGGCTGCGCCTGGCCGAAGCCTGCGACCAGGATCGCCAGCCGCATCTGGACGTGATCGAGCGGTACGGCCTGTAGGCACGCCTCGCTCGCCGGGCATGGCCCGGCGCTACTGCTCTGCGCCGCCGGGCGATGCCCGGCGGACCTGTCATCCGATCAACGGGAGTGTCCGAACACCAGCTCGATCGCGAACTGGCTGCCGAAGAAGGCCAGCAGCAGCAACAGCATGGCCGTCAATGTCCAGTGCACCGCCTTCACCCCGCGCCAGCCGTAGCGGCGGCGGCCGATCAGCAGCACGCCGAAAACGATCCACGACAGCACGCTCAGTACGGTCTTGTGCACCAGCTTCTGTGCAAGCAGGTCATCGACGAACAGGACGCCGGTGACCAGGGTCAGCGTGAGCAGGGCGAAGCCCACCGCGATGACCCGGAACAGCAGCGCTTCCAGATCGGCCAGCGGGGGCAGGGCGTGCAGCCAGGGCCGGAATTCGCGGCGGCGCAGCGCGCGTTCCTGCAGCCACAGCATGATCGCCAGCAATGCCGCGATGCTCAGCGTGGCGTAGGCCAGCAGGGCCAGCCAGGCATGGCTGGCCAACCGCCAGCCCAGCACCTTGCTCGGCTCGTGGCCATAGCCGTGATAGGCCAGCAGCAACAGTGCCGCGAGCGGAAACACCACCACGCCCAGCGCGGACATGCGGCCGCGTGCACCCACCAGCGACGTCAGCCAGGCCATGCCCAGGCCGACCAGCGACAGCGCCGCGAAGAAATGCATGTCCGGCCCGCCGTTCGTGCGCATCGCCACCATCACGTGATAGCCGCCATGCAGCACGATGGCTGGCAGCGCCGGCCACAGCCAGGCGGGCGAACCTACGGCACCATCGCGGCCGAGCGCGCGCACCAGCAGGACGCTGGCGGCCAGGTAGAGCAGGACGGCGATGAGAACGATTGTCATCGTGGCAGTTTCGCATACCCCCGGGGTGCTGGCGACGGCCGCCGTGTCGCAGCCCGGGAGCAGGGGCGGACCGGCTATACTGTGTGCCTTATTGTCCCCCGTTTTCAGACAGGTCGCACCGCATGTTCGAGTCCCTGACCCAGCGCCTTTCCGGCACCATCGAGCGCCTGCGCGGCCGTGGCCGCCTGACCGAGGAGAACATCCGCGAGGCCACCCGCGAGGTCCGCATCGCGCTGCTCGAGGCCGATGTCGCGCTGCCGGTGGTACAGGCGCTGATCGAGCGCATCAAGGTGCGCGCCGTTGGCCAGGAAGTGTTGAAGTCGCTGACCCCCGGCCAGGCGCTGATCAAGGTCGTCCGCGACGAGCTGACCGCGGTGATGGGCGCTGAAGCCAGCGACCTGAACCTCAACGTGCCGGCGCCGGCCATCATCCTGATGGCGGGCCTGCAGGGCGCCGGCAAGACCACGACCGTGGGCAAGCTGGCCAAGCACCTGAAGGAAAAGCGCAAGAAGAAGGTGATGGTGGTCTCGGCCGACGTCTACCGTCCTGCGGCGATCGAGCAGCTGAAGACCCTGGCCGAACAGGTCGGCGTGCTGTTCTTCCCGTCCAGCGCCGACCAGAAGCCGGAAGCCATCGTCCGCGCCGCCATCGACGATGCGCGCAAGTCGTTCGTCGACGTGCTGCTGGTCGATACCGCCGGCCGCCTGGCCATCGACGAAGCGATGATGGCCGAGATCAAGGCCCTGCACGCAGCGGTCAACCCGGCAGAAACCCTGTTCGTGGTCGATGCCATGACCGGCCAGGACGCGGCCAACACCGCCAAGGCCTTCGGTGATGCGCTGCCGCTGACCGGCGTGGTGCTGACCAAGACCGACGGTGACGCCCGTGGCGGTGCCGCCCTGAGTGTGCGCTACATCACCGGCAAGCCGATCAAGTTCGTCGGCGTCAGCGAAAAGCCGGACGGCCTGGATGTGTTCCATCCGGATCGCATCGCCAGCCGCATCCTGGACATGGGCGATGTGCTGTCGCTGGTCGAGCAGGTCGAGCAGCAGGTCGACAAGGACAAGGCGGCCAAGCTGGCCGAGAAGGTCGCCAAGGGCAAGAAGTTCGACCTGAACGACATGCGCGACCAGCTGGAGCAGATGCAGAACATGGGCGGCATCGGCGGGCTGATGGACAAGCTGCCGGGCCTGGGCAACATCCCGGACCACCTCAAGCAGCAGGTCAGCCAGGGCAAGGAAGTGCCCCGCATGATCGCCATCATCAGTTCGATGACCAAGAAGGAACGGCGCAACCCGAACCTGCTCAACGGCTCGCGCCGCGCGCGCATCGCCAAGGGCTCGGGCGTGACTCCGGCCGACGTCAACAAGCTCATGAAGCAGTACATGCAGATGGAAAAGATGATGAGCAAAATGGCCGGCGGCGGCATGAAGGGCATGATGCGCAGCATGAAGGGCATGATGGGCGCCATGGGTGGCCGCGGCATGCCGTTCCGTTGATTTTCACCGGCGGGCGCGTGCGTGTCGGGATCTGCACTTGCGCGGCCGCTGCCGAATTGCTTGACTACCTGCGTGTCTGACAAGGGAATGTTCATGAACAGAACCATCATGGTGATCGCGCTGGCCTTTGGGCTGGTCGCATGCAAGGACGACACGTCCGTCTCGCAGAAGGCTGGCAGCGCCATCAGCGGTACGGCGGCGGATTTCGTCGCGGGACTCGGTGAAGGCGTGGACAAGCGCATGAACGTGACGCTGCAGGCCGATCCAGGCCTGGCTGCGCGCGGCCTGACCATCACGTTGGGCAAGAGCCGTGGCATGGGCTCCAAGGAGGCCGCGGTGTATGTGGTGGCTGACAAGGCCTTCAATGGCAAGCTGGTTGCGCGGGCACTGGACGCTGAGGGCTCCGAGATCGGTCGTGCCTCGGCTGATGTCGAATTCGCCGCCGACGACGCACGCTATGTGACTTTCCAGTTCAACGAGGAAATGGACAGCCAACTGGTCCGCAGCTACGCGGTGGCGGCGCGCTGACCTCCACGGTCGGATCTACGGATCAGACCGTGACGACTGGCGTATGCTGGGCGGCGACCTCTCCCGCAGGTATGTCGCGTGAACGCATCGCCGATTCTTGAACGCGCCGACGCCTTCTGTCGGCGTTTTTCATTGCAGCTTCCGATCCTCCTCGCCCCCATGGCCGGTGCCTGTCCGGTGCCGTTGTCGGCGGCGCTGGCCAATGCCGGCAGCATGGGCGCAATGGGCGCGGTGCTCTCCTCGGCCGCCGATATCGGGCGGTGGATGGATGAGTTCCGGGCCATCTCCACCGGCCCGGCGCAGGTGAACCTGTGGTTGCCGGACCCGGCGCCGACGCGCGACGTGGTCGCCGAATCCGCCAGCCGTGCCTTCCTCGCGCAGTGGGGACCGGAGGTGCCGGCCAGTGCGGCCGATGCCACGCCAGCCGATTTCGAGGACCAGTTCGCTGCGTTGCTGGCCGCGCGCCCGGCGGTGGCCTCGACCATCATGGGCGTGCTTTCCCCCGCGCATGTGCAGCGGTTGAAGGACGCCGGCATTGCCTGGATCGCCTGTGCCACCACGCTGGCCGAAGCGCGGGCTGCACAGGACGCCGGGGCCGATGCGGTGGTGGCACAGGGGGCTGAAGCCGGTGGCCATCGCGGGGCCTTCGATCCGGCGCTGGCCGAACGCCAGTTGGTCGGCCTGTTCGCACTGCTGCCGCGGCTTACGGACCATCTTCAAATTCCGGTGATCGCGGCCGGTGGCATCGCCGACGGGCGTGGCATCGCCGCGGCATTGACGCTGGGTGCCAGCGCGGTGCAGATCGGCACCGCGTTCCTGCGCACACCGGAGGCAGCACTGGCGCCGGCCTGGGCCGACGCGCTGGCGATCACGGAACCGGAGGATACCTGGCCGACGCGCGCGTTCAGTGGCCGACTGGGCCGCGGCCTGGCAACGCCCTATGTACGCGCCGCTGCGGCGGCCGGTGCGCCGGCTCCGCGCCCGTACCCGGTACAGCGTGGACTGACCGGGCCGATGCGCGCGCAGGCCACACGCGAGAACCGGCTGGCGGCGATGCAGGCCTGGGCCGGGCAAGCGGCGTGGATGGCGCCGGCCCAGCCGGCCGCCGACGTGCTGCGCGGCATGTGGGAACAGGCGCAGGCGCTGCTGCGATGATGCTGACCTGCAACGGCCAGCCGGCGCAGGTGGAGGATCTGCTGCCGGCGCTGGTGAATTACGGTCACTTCACCTCGCTGCAGGTGCGTGGCGGAGCAGTGCAGGGATTGGACCTGCATCTGGCTCGACTGTTGCAGGCCACACGTGAACTGTTCGGCAGCGAGCTGGACACGGCGCAGGTGCGCGGCTGGATGGCGCAGGCGCTGCAGAGGGCCGGTCTTGCCGACGCCTCGCTGCGGGTGACGGTGTTCTCGCGTCACTTCGACTTCCGCGATCCACTGGCCCGCGTGGCGGTCGATGTGCTGGTGGCGGTATCCGCGCCGGTATCGCTGTCCGCGCCGCGGCGCGTGCGCAGCGTCACCTGGCAGCGGGAGCTGCCGCAGATCAAGCACGTCGGCACGTTCGGCCTGTTCGCGCAGCGGCGCGCGGCGATGGCCGACGGGTTTGACGACGCGCTTTTCGTGGACACGCAGGGGCACGTCAGCGAGGGCACGACCTGGAACGTGGCCGTGCATGATGGGCACCAGCTGATCTGGCCACGCGCCGCCGCGCTGCGGGGTACCGCAGAGGCCCTGCTGCGTGAGCATTGGAACGGACCGCAGGTGTGCCGGCCCCTGCCGGCAGGCGCCCTGCATGGAGTGCAGGCTGCGTTTGCCTGCAACGCCAGCGGACTCTGGGCGCTGCAGAGCATTGATGGGCGGGCCCTGACCGGCTCGCTGGCGTTGGCTGAACAGGGCCGGGCGGTACTGGCCGGCGTGCCGTGGCAACCGCTTTCCTGAACGGATGCATGGCCTGCCGGCCGCCGGGCATGGCCCGGCGCTACCGTGACGCATGGGGTTGGCTCGGTCACGCTCTGCCGCTATAATCGCCCGCTTACCTCGCCATCCTGGCGACTGGGCAATAGGAAAACACACCATGGTCAAGATTCGACTGACCCGCGGCGGCGCCAAGAAGCGTCCGTTCTACCACATCATCGTCACCGACGTGCGCAGCGCGCGCGACGGCCGCAACATCGAGCGCGTTGGCTTCTACAACCCGGTCGCCCAGGGCGCCGAGAAGCGCATCGAGCTGGATCTGGCCCGCGTTGACCATTGGGTCAAGAACGGCGCCCAGCCGACCGACAAGGTCCGCAACCTGATCAAGGAAGCGACCAAGTCCCAGGCCGCTGCGGCCTGATCCTGACGGGCCACGCTCCGGCGTGGCCCTCCTGGTTGAAGCAGATGAAAGATATCGAGCGCCGCATCCTGCTGGGCAGGATTGTCGGCGCTTTTGGTGTGCGCGGCGAGATCAAGCTCGAGTCCTGGACCGAGCCACGTTCCGCCATTTTCCGTTACCAGCCATGGATCGTGCGCAGTCCGTCCGGCGTGGAAACCACGATTGAAGGTGTGCGTGGTCGCGACAGCGGCAAGCACCTGGTCGCGCGTTTCCCCGGCGTCGAGGACCGTGACGCGGTCGAAGCCATGCGTGGCACCGAGATCTACGTGCCGCGCAGCGCGCTGCCGCCGCCGAATCTGGATGAATATTACTGGGTCGACCTGGAAGGCCTGGACGTGAAGACGACCGAGGGCGTTGCCCTGGGCCAGGTCTCGCACCTGTTCAGCACCGGCGCCAACGACGTGGTGGTGGTCCGTGGCGACCGCGAGCGGATGATCCCGTTCGTGCTGCCGGACTTCGTCGTTTCGGTGGATTTCGAGGCGAACCTGGTCGTGGTCGACTGGGATCCCGAGTTCTGAGCATGCGTTTCGACGTCATCACCCTGTTCCCCGAGTTCCTCGCCCAGTCTGCTGGACTGGGCGTGGTCGGGCGCGCGCAGGAGAAAGGGTTGTTCAGCCTTCACGGCTGGAATCCCCGTGATTACGCCGAAGGCAACTACCGCCGGGTGGACGACCGTCCCTTCGGCGGTGGCCCGGGCATGGTGATGCTGATCGAACCGCTGCAGGCCTGCCTGCAGGCGATCCGCAATGCCGATCCGACCCCGGCCAGGGTGATCTACCTCAGCCCGCAGGGGGCGCCGTTGACCCAGGCCAAGGTCCGTGAACTGGCGGCGCTGCCGCGCATGGTCCTGCTCTGTGGGCGCTACGAGGGCATCGACGAGCGCTTCCTGGAAGCCAATGTCGACGAGGAGATTTCCCTCGGCGACTACGTGCTGTCCGGCGGCGAGCTGGGCGCAGCGGTCATCATCGACGCCGTGGCCCGCCTGCAGGAGGGGGCCCTGAACGACGCTGAATCGGCGGCACAGGACAGCTTCGAGGGCGACCTCGGCCTGCTCGACTGCCCGCATTACAGCCAGCCGGCCCAGCACCCGCTGGGTGACGTGCCGGAGGTGCTGCGCTCGGGCAACCACGCGGCCATCGCCGCCTGGCGCCGCCAGCAGTCCCTGGTCCGTACCGCCCAGCGGCGCCCGGACCTGCTGGATGAACAAGCGCTGGGCAAGACCGACCGCAAACTGCTGGAGCAGGGCCGTCAGGCCCGGAAACAAATGGCCAGCCCCTAGCGCAGGGCTGGCGTTATCGGCTATCATGGCCAATTCCCGCCGGCCCCGGCTGGCGTGCGCAGTACCCAAAACAAACGTGCAGCACAGTCCGGTGACTGCATGAGCCTACGTTGTCGAATCGACACGCCCACCCGAACAAGAATCGGTGTAACCCATGAGCAAGCTGAACAAGTCCATCGTCGCGGAATTCGAATCCGCCCAGATCACCCGCGAACTGCCGAAGTTCAGCCAGGGCGACACCGTTGTCGTCAACGTGAAGGTGAAGGAAGGCAACCGTGAGCGCGTGCAGGCCTACGAAGGCGTTGTGATCGGCACCAAGAATGCCGGCCTGAACTCCTCGTTCACCGTCCGCAAGATCTCGCACGGCTACGGCGTCGAGCGCGTCTTCCAGACCCACAGCGCCATCATCGACTCGGTCGAAGTGAAGCGCCGCGGCAAGGTCCGCGCCGGCAAGCTGTACTACCTGCGTGGCCTGGAAGGCAAGGCTGCCCGCATCAAGGAAGACCTGGCTGCCGCTGCGCAGGCCAAGGCTGCCCGTCTGGCCGAAAAGGCCTGATAGACAACTCCGGTTGTTGCCGCGACGGCCGCCTTCGGGCGGCCGTTTGCGTTTGTGCTCCTGCATCCGCTAGGTTCGTGCGATGAACAAGAACGACCTGCGCTATCCCGACCGCATCCGCGCGGCGCTTCGTCTGCTGGACGACAAGGGGCTGCCTCGCGCGCAGTCCGCACCGTTGCTGCATCGGACGCTGTGGCGGATGGGCGTCGCTGTGCCGCCGCCGATCCTGGCCGGTTTCCGCATCAACGCGCTGGTGCAGGGGCTGCTGTTCGGCCTGTTCTGGTGCGCCCTGATGTGGCTGCTGCTGTGGCAGGGCGGTGAGCGTCCACTCGGCCTGCTGCTGGGTGCCGGATTGCTGGCGGGCGGCCTGTTCGGTGTGGTGATGGCGCTCCTGATGCGCTCGCTTCAACGCCAACGACAGCTGCCCGAATGGCGCCAGTTCCTGGCCTCGCTGGCGGACTGAAGCGATGGCGCAGTGCGCCGTGACCGCAGGCTGCCGATGGCGCTAGTCTGCGGCTTCATTCCCATGCATGCGCCGTGCGATGCCTTCCAAGCGAGCCGCACCTTCCACTGCACCCAGGCTCCTGTCCGGGGGAAATCCGCAGATCGCCAAGGGCGAGGGTGATGCGCCGGTGCAGGCGTACATCGCCGCCATGCCGGACTGGAAGCAGCCCATCGGCGCACGCCTCGACGCACTGATAGGCCAAGCCGTGCCCGGCGTGCACAAGGCGGTGAAGTGGAACTCGCCGATGTACGCGGTGGCCGCCGATGCCGGCTGGTTCCTCAGCTTCCATTGCTTCGCCCGTTACATCAAGGTTGCGTTCTTCCGCGGCGCGGCCCTGCAACCGATGCCACCGGAGCCGTCCAGAAGCGCCGATACCCGCTACCTGCACATCACGCAGGAGGGCATGCTGGATGAAGCGCAGTTCCTCGAGTGGGTCCGCCAGGCCGCTGCATTGCCCGGCGAACGCATGTAAGCCCGCCATTCCGGACGTTCCGCCGACGAGAGCACACGATGACCACGCATGCACCGAACCCCGACGACGCCGGAACACCCGCGGCCGCACTGATCGATGCGCGCATCGCGGAACTGGGTGACTGGCGCGGTGAAACGCTGGCACGCGTTCGGGCGCTGATCCATGAAGCGCTGCCGGAGGTGCAGGAAACCTGGAAATGGCGGGGCATACCGGTATGGGAACATCACGGCATCCTGTGCACCGGTGAGACCTACAAGCAGGCAGTGAAGCTGACCTTCGCCCAGGGCGCGGCCTTGCCGGACCCGAAGCGCCTGTTCAACGCCAGCCTGGAAGGCAACACGCGGCGCGCGATCGACATCCATGAAGGCACCATGCCCGATGCCACGGCGTTCAAGACCCTGATGCGCGCGGCGGCCAAGCACAACGCCGCGAAGAACAAGCGGTAGCGCCGGGCCATGCCCGGCGCTACCGGGTCACGGCATCCGGGTCCGCCACCGGTGACGGCGGGCAGGCGGGAATCTCCGACGGTGTGGCAATCGCCTCGGCCTTCGCGGGTGTGCTGATCATCTTCGCCTTGCGCCATCCCCCCCAGCGGTAGTACGCCAGCGACAGCAGCATCGACACCAGAGAACTGACCGGGAAACTCCACCAGATCGCATCTGCACCCCAATAGGGCTGCAGCAGTTCGGCGAACGGAACGCGCACGCCCCACAGTGACGCGGCCAGGATCAGAAGCGGTGGAATCACCGCACCCGTCGAGCGCACCACGCCGGAAATCACGAAGCTCACGCCGAAGAACAGGAACGAGCCGATCACGACATGGTTGAGGTGGCGCGCGATCTGCAGCGACTCGCTGCCCTGCGGCAGGAACAGGGCCAGCGAGTACTGGTCCAGCAGCACCAGCGGCAGGATCAACGCACCGGTCAGCAGGAAATTGAACAGCACGCCCTTGCGTGCGGTGCCGCGAACGCGATCCCACTGCTGGGCACCCACGTTCTGTGCGGCCATCGTGGAACAGGCCGCGCCGATCGCCATCGCCGGCATCTGCACGTAGTTCCACAATTGCAACGAGGCGCCATAGGCCGCTGCGGTTTCGGTGCCGTACTGGTTGACCATGGTCATCAGCAGGATCACCGACAGCGAGATCAGCACCATCTGCAGGCCCATCGGCACGCCTTTGACCACCAGTGCCTTGAGGATGGTCAGGTCCAGCTTGAACAGGCGCATGTCGGCGCGACCCAGCCACAGCGTGTGGCGCTTGTGCCGCATGTACAGCAGCAGGCCGCCCAGCGAGAGGGTCTGCGACACCAGCGTGGCCCAGGCCGAGCCGGCGATGCCCAGCTCCGGGAACGGCTCCATGCCGAAGATCAGTACCGGATTCAATGCGATGTCCAGCACGACCGACAGCAGCAGGAAGCGGAACGGCGTACGCGAGTCACCGGCACCGCGCAGCGCGGCGCTGAGGAAGGCAAAGGCATACAACGTCGGCATTGCCAGGAAGATGATGCGCAGATAGGCCTCGGCCAGTGGCAGCGAGGCCGCCGGCGTGCCCATCGCCGCCAGCAGCGGATGGGCCATGAACCAGCCGGCGATGGCGATGATCGCCGACAGGCCGATGAAAAACGTGGCACTGGTGCCGACCACGCGCCGTGCCTGGGCGATATCCCGTGCACCGATGGCCTGGCCGATCAGGATGGTGGAGGCCATGCCGAAGCCGAACACCGAACCGATCAGGAAGAACATGATGTTGTTGGCGTTCGCGGTGGCGGTCAGTGCCGCTTCGCCGAGGAAGCGCCCGACCCATACCGCGTTCACCGAACCGTTCAGCGACTGCGCGATGTTGCCCGCCAGGATCGGCAGCGAGAACAGCAGGAGATTGCGGCCGATCGGGCCGGCGGTCAGGTCAAGCGGCGCTTTGGCCATGGGGTGGTGATCGAATCCCGGGAGGCGCACACTAGCACCAAGCCGGTTCGCGGGATGTGGCAATGCATCAACGACAGCAGGTGAGGTCGATGACGTTGGCCTTGATTGGCGGCCTGTTGGCCGCATGTTCGTCGGGAGACCGGCTGGGCGATACCCAGGTGCGGCCGACCGACCGCCCCGAATGTCTGGTCGGCAGCCAGCGCCAGGATCTCGCTGCCGGAGCACCGACCCTGATCGGGGGCAGCGGCTGCCGCACCGACCCCGACAATCCGCGCCCCCTGAACAAGCGAACGGAGTAGTACCTGCCGATGCCTGAGCTTTCCCCGCTGTCGCCCAGTGTCCGTCTGGACATCTGGTTGTGGGCGGCCCGTTTCTTCAAGACCCGCAGCCTGGCCAAGCAGGCCATCGAAACCGGCAAGGTCAGCGTGGCCGGTCAGCGGCCGAAGTCCTCGCGCGCGGTGCGCGTGGGTGAGCACCTGCAGGTCGATCGCGGCGAGGAGCATTTCGAGATCCAGGTGATGGGCCTGAGCGACCAGCGCGGGCCTGCCCCGGTCGCGCACCAGCTGTATGCCGAGAGCGAGGCCTCGAAGGCACGGCGCGCCGAGCAGCGCGCACTGCGCATCGCCGCGCGCGACGGCTTCCAGCCACCGGAGCACAAGCCGAACAAGCGCGCGCGGCGTCTGATCCGCGCGCTGGGCGACATCGACGCGCTGTAACGCGAACGCCCCCAAGGCAGCGCCGGGCCATGCCCGGCGAGCCCTTCAGTGGTAGCGCCGGGCCTGCCGGTGATCAGCCGTGCAGGTCGTAGCGGTCCAGCTCCATCACCCGGGTCCACGCCGCGACGAAGTCCTGCACGAACTTCTTCTCGCCGTCTGCACTGCCATAGACCTCTGCCAGCGCACGCAGCACCGCATTGGATCCAAATACCAGATCAGCACGGGTGGCGGTCCAGCGTGCGGCGCCGTCGTTGCGGCTGCGGCCTTCGTAGGTTTCACGACCGGTGGCCTTCCACTGCGTGCCCATGTCCAGCAGGTTGACGAAGAAGTCGTTGCTGAGTGTCCCGGGCCGATCGGTGAAGACGCCGTGCGCGCTGCCATCGGCATTGGCACCCAGTACGCGCAGGCCACCGACCAGCACGGTCAGCTCCGGGGCGGTCAGCGTCAGCAGTTGCGCCCGGTCGATCAGCAGCGCTTCGCCCGGAACGCTGTAGGCGCCCTTGAGGTAGTTGCGGAACCCATCGGCCGCCGGTTCCAGCACCGCGAACGATTCCACGTCGGTCTGCTCCTGGCTGGCGTCGGTACGGCCCGGAGTGAACGGTACGCTGATGTTGTACCCACCGGCCTTGGCGGCCTGTTCGATGCCCACGCCACCGGCCAGCACGATCAGGTCGGCCAGCGACACCTGCCTTTCACTGCCGGCATTGAACCCGCTCTGCACCTTTTCCAGTGCGGCCAGCACCTTGGCCAGACGGGTGGGCTGGTTTACCGGCCAGTCCTTCTGCGGTGCCAGGCGGATGCGCGCACCATTGGCGCCGCCCCGCTTGTCCGAGCCACGGAAGGTGGAGGCCGATGCCCAGGCCGTGGAGACCAGTTCAGGGACGCTCAGGCCGCTTGCGGCGATCGCCTGCTTCAGGGTGGCCACGTCCCTGGCATCGATGAGCGGGTCCTTTGCGGCCGGCAGCGGATCCTGCCAGATGAACTCTTCGGCCGGCACTTCCGGCCCCAGATAGCGCGCGCGCGGCCCCATGTCGCGATGGGTCAGCTTGAACCAGGCGCGCGCGAACGCATCGGCAAACGCCTGCGGATCGGCCAGGAAGCGGCGCGAGATCTTTTCGTAGGCGGGATCCATGCGCAGCGACAGATCGGTGGTCAGCATGGTCGGGCGGTGCTTCTTCGAGGCGTCGTGCGCATCGGGAATGACCGCCTCGGCATCCTTGGCCACCCATTGATGCGCGCCGGCCGGACTTTTGGTCAGTTCCCATTCGTACTTGAACAGGTTCTCGAAGAAGTCATGGCTCCACTGCGCTGGAGTACGGGTCCAGGTGACTTCCAGGCCACTGGTGATGGTGTCGCCGCCCTTGCCGCTGCCGAAGCTGTTGGCCCAGCCCAGGCCCTGGCTCTCCAGATCGGCCGCTTCAGGCTCCTTGCCGACGTTGTCTGCCGGGCCGGCGCCATGGGTCTTGCCGAAGCTGTGCCCGCCGGCGATCAGCGCCACCGTTTCTTCATCGTCCATCGCCATGCGGCCGAACGTGTCACGGATGTCATGTGCAGCCAGTACCGGGTCAGGATTGCCATCAGGGCCCTCGGGATTCACATAGATCAGGCCCATCTGCACTGCGGCCAGCGGGTTCTCCAGCTTGCGCGAATGCACGTCGCCATCGGCATCGTCATCGGACACCAGCACGCCGTGGGATTCCACCACGCCTTCGGAGCCGTGCTTGTAGCGCACGTCACCGCCCAGCCATGTGGTTTCGCGGCCCCAGTACACATCCTGATCCGGTTCCCAGGTATCGGGACGGCCACCGGCGAAGCCCAGTGTCTTGAAGCCCATCGACTCCAGCGCGACATTGCCGGTCAGGATCAGCAGGTCGGCCCAGGAGATGGCCTGGCCGTACTTCTGCTTGATCGGCCACAGCAGGCGTCGCGCCTTGTCCAGGCTGACGTTGTCCGGCCAGCTGTTGAGCGGAGCGAAGCGCTGCTGGCCGCGGCCGCCGCCACCGCGGCCGTCACCGATGCGATAGGTGCCGGCGCTGTGCCACGCCATGCGGATGAACAGGCCGCCGTAGTGACCGAAGTCGGCCGGCCACCAGTCCTGCGAGTCCGTCATCAGTGCTTTCAGGTCTGCCTTCAGCGCGGCATAGTCCAGGCTCTTGAACGCCGATGCGTAATCAAAGCCGGCATCGAGCGGGTTGGAGCGCGCGGAATGCTGGTTGAGCAGGTCCACGCGCAGCTGGTTCGGCCACCAGTCGCGGTTGGTCGTCGCGTCACCGACGACGGCATGGTTGAAGGGGCACTTCGCTTCGCTTTTCATGGGTCTCTACCTGTGGACTGGCGAAAGGTGGAATCGGGGGAGGCCCGACCCACATTAGGTGGCGCCTGCGGATCGGTAAATTCGATTGATTCAACCAATGCGATAGTGGCTGTCTATTAGGTCCGGGGCTTGTACGGGTGTGTGCGATCAGCGCTTGAGCAACCCCGCGCCGAGCTTCAGCAGGTCGCTGGCCCCGAACTGGCCGTCGCCGTCCTGATCGAGCACCCCGCCCAGCATGCTGCCGATGCCGCCGGACTGCTGGGCCTCCTGGCCGAGGGCGCTGCTGAGTTCGCTGGCGTTGCCCTGCTGGGCGAAGCGCTGGGCCAGGAAGGACATGACGATGGGCGCAAGGATCGCCAGCAGCTTGCCGGAGGTGCCGCTGTCCAGCCCGGTCTTCTGGCCTAGCACCTGCGCGGCCTGCGGCTGCTGGCCACCGAAGATGTGGCCGAGGATGCCGGCCCCATCGGTGGCGCCGCTGCCGCCGCCACCCATCACTGCGCCGAGGATGCTGCCGAGGTCGAAGCCGCCACTCCCACCAGTGCCTAGATGGTCACGCTGCAGCGCATTGAGCAGGGACTGCGCGCCCTGTGGCTCGCTGGCGTTCTGGCCCATTGCGCCCAGCAGCAGCGGCAAGGCGCTGCCCACCGCCTGGGTGGTCTGGCTGCTGTCCAGGCCGAGCTGCTGGGAAACCTGCTGCAGGCCCTGCCCCTGCTGCAGCTGCTGGAAGAGGGATGCGGCGAGGGATTCGGTGCTCATGGCGGTCTCCGTTCTGTGAAGGAAGGACCGCCCGAGCATAACGCCGCCTGCACGACGGAAATGCGAAGGCTGCCGGGCGCAGGCTCGCTCTGACCGGGGGCGGGAGGGGGGCCGGCGTTGCGCCGGTCCCATGCCGGTTACAGCAGTGACTTCAGCCGATACAGCGCTTCCAGCGCCTGTTTGGGCGTCAGTTCGTCCGGATCGATGGCGGCCAGCGCCTCCTGCGCCTTGCTGGACGGGGCATTGAACAGGCCGAACTGCTGCGGGGCATCCAGCGCCTGAGGGGCCAGCTCCGCCGCGTGGCTCTCGCTGCCCCGTTGTTCCAGTTCGGCCAGGCGCCGCCGCGCCTGTGCCACGGTCGATCGAGGCAGGCCGGCCAGCGCGGCCACCTGCAGTCCGAAGCTGCGGTTGGCCGGGCCGTCTTTCACAGCGTGCATGAACACCAGCGCTTCGCCATGCTCGACCGCATCCAGGTGCACGTTGGCGATACCGCTGCGGCCGCCCTCGTGCTGCTCGTCGGCCAGCGCGGTCAGCTCGAAATAGTGGGTGGCGAACAGTGTGTAGCAGCGGTTCTCGTAGGCGAGGTGGCGGGCCACCGCGTCGGCCAGGGCAAGGCCGTCATAGGTGGAGGTGCCGCGGCCGATCTCATCCATCAGCACCAGCGAATGTGGGCTGGCGTGATGCAGGATGTAGCTGGTCTCGGCCATTTCGACCATGAAGGTCGACTGCCCGCGGGCGAGATCGTCGCCGGCGCCGATGCGGGTCAGGATGCGGTCGATCGGGCCGATCACGGCGCGGCTGGCCGGTACGAAGGAGCCGATGTGGGCCAGAAGCACGATCAGTGCATTCTGCCGCATGTAGGTGGATTTACCGCCCATGTTCGGGCCGGTGATGACCAGCATCCGGCGGTCCGGGTGCAGGTCCAGATCGTTCGGCTCGAAGGGCTGCTCGCGCACGGCTTCCACGACAGGGTGACGGCCGCGCTCGATCTTCAGGCAGGGTGCCGTTTCCAGTTCCGGGCGCGACCAGTCCAGTGCCTGCGCGCGCTCGGCGAATGCGGCCAGCACATCCAGTTCGCTCAACGCGGCGGCACACTGCTTCAGCGGCTCCAGCTGTGCACCCAGCGTGTCCAGCAGCTGCTCATACAGGAACTTCTCGCGCGACAGCGAGCGGTCGCGCGCGGACAGTACCTTGTCCTCGAACGCCTTCAGTTCTTCGGTGATGTAGCGCTCGGCGTTTGTGAGGGTCTGGCGGCGCGTGTAGTGCACCGGTGCGCGGTCGGCCTGGCCCTTGCTGATCTCGATGTAATAGCCGTGCACACGGTTGTAGCCGACCTTCAGTGTGGCAATGCCGCTGCTTTCGCGCTCGCGCCGCTCAAGGTCGACCAGGAACTGGTCGGCGTTCGTGGAGAGGCGTCGCAGCTCATCCAGCTCCTCGTCGAAGCCATCGGCCAGCACGCCGCCATCGCTGAGCTTCAGCGGCGGCATTTCAGCGATGGCACGCGCGAGCAGCTGCGCGCAGTCGTCATGCTCGCCCAGCGCGGCGTACAGCGCCTGCAGGCGTGGCGAGTCCAGCGGCGCCAGCACGTCGCGCACCGCAGGCAACAGGCCCAGGCCATCGCGCAGTGTCGAGAAATCGCGGGGGCGTGCCGAGCGCAGGGCGACGCGGGTGAGGATGCGCTCGAGGTCACCCAGGCGACGGAACTGTTCGCGGATGTCGCCATCGCTGCCGCGATCGATCAGCGTCGCTACCGCATGGTGGCGCTGTACCAGCACCTCGCGCAGGCGCAACGGGCGATGCAGCCAGCGACGCAGCAGGCGGCCGCCCATCGGGGTGACGGTGCTGTCGAGCACGCCCAGCAGGGTGTTGCGGGTATCGCCGTCGACCCGCGTATCCAGCTCCAGGTGGCGGCGGGTCGCAGCGTTCATGGCGATCGCCTCGCCGGCGGTTTCCATCGCGATCGAGGTCAGGTGCGGCAGGCGCTGCTTCTGGGTTTCTTCGACATAGCCGAGCAGGGCGCCTGCGGCGGCCGTGGCGCGTGGCTTGTCGTCGATGCCGAAGCCGCTCAGGTCATGCAGCTTGAAGAAGGCCAGCAGCTGCCGACGACCGCTGTCCGCGTCGAACAGCCATGGCGCGCGGCGACGCACACCGCTGCGCTGGCGCAGGAAGTCCGGCCAGTTCTCCTCGTCCGGCACCAGCAGCTCGGCCGGCTCCAGGCGCGCCAGCTCGGCTTCCAGCGCGTCGTCGGTGTCGACCTCGTTGACCAGGAAGCGGCCACCGGCGAGGTCGGCCCAGGCCAGGCCGTAGCCCTGCCGGGTGCGCGACAGGGCCATCAGCAGGGTGTCGCGGCGTTCGTCGAGCAGTGCTTCGTCGGTGACCGTACCGGGGGTGACGATGCGGACCACCTTGCGCTCGACCAGCCCCTTGGCCAGGGCCGGGTCGCCGATCTGCTCGCAGATCGCCACGGATTCGCCCAGCGCCACCAGCCGTGCCAGGTATCCCTCGTAGGCATGCACGGGCACACCGGCCATTGGAATCGGGGCGCCGCCGGAACTGCCGCGCTGGGTCAGGGTGATGTCGAGCAGGCGTGCAGCCTTGCGTGCATCGTCGTAGAACAGCTCGTAGAAGTCGCCCATGCGGAAGAACAGCAGCAGATCCGGGTACTCGGACTTTGCTGCGAAGAACTGCTTCATGAGGGGCGTGTGCTCTGCACTGGCCTTCGATGCAGACGGTTTCGCTTTTGAATCAGTGGTTTGCAAGAGAGCTTCCTACCGGTTGTAGCGGTCGATCCGGGGCCACGCCGGCGGCAGTGACTCAAACAGGATCACATTGATGGCGCGACAGGCACACAGCGGATCGACCATGGATACGGTTGTTGCGACGCAGGCAGATGCCCGGCGCCGCCGACGCATCAAGTTTAAGCTGACCTACCGGCAAATCTGCCAACTGGGCATCATCGGCTGACACATCACGCAAGAGGTGGAGCTGTGACGCGGCGATTCGGTCCATTGTGGGTGATTGCGATCCTCTTCGCGCCGCTGGGAGCCAGCGGTGGGACGCCTGCTGACCCGGAGCTGCGCGGCGAGCTCCTGCGGATGAAGGATGCCGATCAGGCGGTCCGGGACCTTCCGCTGACCACGGAGGGCGAGGAGAGGGTGCTCAGTGCCGTCGATGCGGTGCATACCGCTCGGCTGAAGGCGATCGTTGCGGCCCATGGCTGGCCGACCGTGGCGCAGGTGGGCCAGGACGGGGCGGACGCGGCCTGGCTGCTGGCCCAGCATGCCGACAAGGATCCGGCGTTCCAGCGCTCTGTTGCGGAAGCCATGGAGCCCTTGGTAGCGACGGGGCAGGTCAAAGCGTCCAATTACGCCTACCTCTGGGACCGCACCCACGACCCCCAGCGCTATGGAACGCAGGGGCGTTGTGCAGACCCGGGGCGTTGGGAGCCACGTGCGGTTGAAGCACCTGAGACGCTTGACGAGCGTCGCGCTCGAATGGGCCTGGCGCCCATGGCGGAGTATCAAGCGATGGTCTCCAGGCATTGCGAGCAGTTTGGGCGTTAAGATCGGATCAGCAGTTGGGGCACTGCGCGCGGAGAGGCAGGGGTGAGTCGCACACTCCTTCGGTTCAGGCCGATGGTGGAGGGGAGCGAATGCCGGCTAGCGGATCCCGCAGGATGCCGAGCCAAGGCTCGACGATCTGCTCGAATGCAAAAACGTGTTCCCGGTGCAGGTCCATGCCGCTGAGGTAGTGGCGGATGCTGCGTTCGAATTCATCGGCCGCGTCCAGATTGCCTGCGTTCGTGCGGAGCAGAAGAACGGTGGCCGCTTCCAGTGCCGCCACACGGACATGCATCCGGTTCATGACCCCCTGGAGGCGCAGCAAGGCATCCCGCGTCTCAGTGTTCATCGGACCTCCCGGGGAAGATCGCTGCATCGGTCCGCGAACCTGCGAGCCGCCGCTGGAGAGTGAGAGCGACTCTCGGATCAATGAGGGCAACCTCCTGGTTGGATGCCAGGCAGACCCGGTGGCTGCAGAGCGGCAATCCCTGCCCATCGTTGCTGATGGGGTGGACGTGGCCGAGCGGGACACTCTCGATGGTGAGCACCTCGTCAAGCGCCAGGGCGACAAGCTGGACGCCAGCCTGCACCAGCAGCATCGCCGGGCAGCGGGCACCGCAGCGGGTGCCGCCCGTGACAAGGCCAAGATCCACGACGGGCACCGTCTGCCCGCGTACGGACACGCTGGACAGGCCGTCCGTACCCCGGGTCAGAGCCTCCGGACCACGTATTTCCACCGCCGATTCAACATCGATCCCGAACAGCGCCGCACCGGCACGAACAACCACCAGTTCCAGGAACGGCTGCGGTGACGCGTGGTGCGCGGGAGCGGCGGCAAGCGCGAGGGCACTGTGGTCGATGGCATCCGCGCGGGGCAACCGCTTGACGAACTCCTCGAAGCGCATGCGGCTGACCGCCTGCCGGTTGTGGCAGCAGGGGCAGACCAGGATCCCTGCGCCGCGCAGATCGGTCAGGCCTGCGCCCGCCTTCAGCATCGAGGTGTGGTTGCATGCACGGCATGTTGCTTGCACTGCGTGCAGGCGTGTCAGCGCGCCTTCAGTGGTCAGGTCTCCCTGAACAAGGCGAAGCAGAAAGGAACCTGTGTTGGCCACTGGCAGACTTCTCGGATGGATCAGGAGCAGGCAACTGCCCCGGGATTCTCGGCGGCTTCCATGAAGGGATCAAACGCACGCCGCGCAGTCCATCCGCGGGTGCAGGCCTGGCTCATTCGAGTAGGTGGGGTGCAACAGTGAGTCTATCGGTCAGTTCGGTCGCACTGATGGGCCTGCACAATGCAAAGCCCTGGATCTGGTCGCATCCGAGCTCCCGCAGCGTGGTGACCTGGTCGGCGGTTTCAGCCCCCTCAGCGACGGCGGTGTAGCCCAGATCATGGGCCAGGCCGATGATGGCACGGACTTTCAGGCGGGCCCGCGTGTCGGTCGAGATTCCATCAATCAGCGATTTGTCCAGCTTCAGCGTGTGGATCGGCAGTTCGGTCAGGTAGGCGAAGTTGCTGTAGCCGCTGCCGAAGTCGTCCAATGCCAGGCGGATTCCCGCCGATGCCATCCGCCTGAGCTGCTCGCCGGGCACGGAGTTCACCCTCAACCATTCTCCTTCGGTGATCTCGATCTCGAGGTCGCTGCAGCGCAGCCCCTCGGCATGGATCCTGGCGACCAGCGCATCGGCCATGCCGGCACGGGCCACATTCCGTGCAGACAGATTGATCGACAGGCCCAGCGTGATGCCGTCGCGTTTCCAGCATGACAGCTGCTTCAGCGCTCGGTCGACGACCCACTCCGTGACCTTCTCCATCAGTGCGTTACGTTCGAATACCGGGATGAATTCGGCAGGGCTGACCGGGCCAAGCCGAGGATGATCCCAGCGGATCAGCGCCTCCGCTGACACCGCACTGAGATCAGACCCGCGGAAACGAGGCTGGTAGAGCAGATGGAATTCGTCGTGGCGCAGGCCGTCGCGGGCGCCGGCAAGCAGGTGATACTCGCGCCGCAGACTTTCATCGCGCGGGGCGGAGTACCAGCAGTAGGTGACCTGGCTGGACACTGCCCAGTGAAGTCCCACGAACATCCCGCGGATGATGTCGTCGGCGCTGTCCTTGCCGGTTTCGGCCTGGCAGAGGCCGACGTGGACGAGAGGCCGGAGGGGCTGCGCTGCACCCTCCCTGGGCTGCGTCAGGCGCAGGTGCAGCGCTTCCACCAGGCGCTCGACGGCGTCACGGGTGGGCAGCTCCACGATGAAGGCGAAACGGCTGCCGCCCATATGGTGGACGTCCGCCTGGCCGTTCAGGGCGGCCTCGATGCGTGCTGCGTCCTGCCTGACCCGCGTCTCCAGCGAGGCCATGCCGAATGCCTGACAGGGCTCGGCATTCGGCAGGTCAAGGACATCGACGAGGACGGCGACGGGCGATCGGCCCGGTAACCGGGGTGATCGTGTGGTGTAGTCGATCGTGAAGGTATGTCTGTCCAGCAGCCCGCTGGAGGTCCCGTGGCGGCTGGACAACGCATGCGGCCGCAGGGGGCGTGTCACCGCCCCGATGAGGGACGGCAACGTGCGCCGATCAGTCAAGGAGAGTTTCCTGGGCAGGCTTTCCATCGAAGGACCCCGGGCATCGAGGGCGGCGCGCAGTGGCGCCGCCCCTGAGGCTTACTGCCGGGCTACCAGGGTCAACCCGGAATATGTTCCCGTGAGGCGGATCATGTAGGTGACCGCCGAGGGCGAGCCGATCCGCACCGACTCCGAATTGGTCGGTCGGGTTGATTTCGCATCGTAATCGGAGGCGCTGGGGACGCGCTGCGCCGCTACATACAGCGATACGTCGCCTTTGCCGCCCAGCGTCATGATGGTCAACGGTGTGCCGGCCCGGGCGGTGAAACTGTAGGTCCGCTCTGCGGAGGTGCTTGACAGCCCGCGCAGTTCGACTGCATTGCTCAGTTCCACATTCGGCGGGGTGCAGCTCTCGACGGTGGGATCGCAGGGTTCGGTGGTCGCGGCGGTTACCAGTGCATTGGCGTCGAGGATTCCCGCGCCCATCGGTGTGCTGGTGGGAATGCTGGCCGGGAAAGGACGCGCAGTGGATTTCAGCAGGTCCCGCATCTGATCCCAGCGCAGCGGCGTGGTGGCCACGCTCTGGACCAGCGCTGCCGCCGCGGCCACATGGGGCGATGCCATCGAGGTGCCGGTATATCCCCCGATGCCGAACTCGGTCGTGGGGCGGGTGGTGCCCGTGTTGACGATCTGGAAGATGTAGCCATTCGGGTCTCCATCAACACCTCCACCGCCACCTGGCGCGGACAGATCCACCCGGTTGCCCCAGCTGGAGTAGCTGGCCTTGCCGCCGGTGACACGCGTGGCGCCGACGCTGATCACGTCCTTGCAGGAGGACATCGTGTAGGTGCCGGCATCGGCGTTGGAGTTGCCGGCTGCCACCACCACCATCGCACCGCGTCGGTTCACTTCGTCGATGGCGTCCTGGTAGATCTGCGGGCAGGCGTCGGGCCCATTGCTGCCCAGGCTCATGTTGAGCACTTCTGCCGGATTGGCATTGACCGGCAGGCCGGCAACGGTCGCACCGACCGCCCACAACATGCCATCGGCAATGTCGCTGCCGTACCCGCCACACGAACCCAGCACACGCACCGGCAGAATCCTGGCGTTGTGGGCCAGACCGGCCAGACCGACACCGTTGTTGGTCTGCTGCGCGACGGTACCGGAGACGTGGGTGCCGTGCCAGGAGCTGTCGCGGGCGGCGTGCGGAGGCGCGCCCAGCGCCGTGCAGTAATTGGCTTCCATCCAGTCGCCCTGGTCCCAGCCACCGGCGACGCGGGCGTCGGTGTCGCGACGGGAGATCAAGCGGTCGGAGATCATGTCATAGCCCGGCAGCACGTTGTCCTTCAGGTCGGGCGTGTTTTCCACGACGCCGGTGTCGATCACCGCCACCACGACGCCTGCGCCGGTGGAGATGTCCCAGGCCTGGTCGGCGCGTACTCCACCGGTCTGATCGTGGAAGTTCCACTGCAGCTGGGCATATTGAGGATCATTCGGGATCAGTTTCGGCTGCACCATGCCGCGCCCGGTGTCGAGCGCCTGGTAGAGCCGGTCCACTTCGACCGACGTCACGCCGGGTTCGGCCGCCAGCTCGCGGACGAAGGCTGCCGTCTCGGCGGAGTTGAGCCGGCGTGAGGTCTGCACCACGTACCAGCCAGGTACGGCCATGTTGCGCAGGACACTGGCCCGGGCGGCCGGACGGGCGGCTGCGCGTGCCGTTGCCGCAGCCGCCGTGGTGATGCCTGAACGCTGCGCCGAGCTGGCGAGCGACTGCGTCAACAGGCTGCGTGACTGGGTGGTGGTGCCGGTCGTCTTGACGATGAAGCGCTGGCCGACCGACGGCTGGGCGGTCGATGTGGCGGCAGCCACGTTGCGCTTGATCACCTTGCTGGTATCCAGGCGTGGTGCGGCATGGGCGGCGCTGGTGGTGATCAACACCGAAACGATTGCAGCGGCCAGTGAGGTGTGGATGGACATGGTGGGTCTCCAGGGAAAGGGTGAAGCGCGTCGGAGCGGGAGTGGTCGGTGTCGCTCTGTCACAGGTCGATGCCGAAGCCCACGCCTGCGGAGGATTCGCCACCACTGAAGGCCCCGCCCAGACTGAAGGAGCCGCGTTCCCCGATCTTCCGTGCATAGCCCACCGACAGCGCCTGCTCGCCGCTCTGGAAGCCCGCACCGACCGCGATGCGCCCGCGTTCGCTGCGGGTGCCTGCGGCGTTGGTCGCCATGTTCAGCATCGCCGCGCTCATCGCGCCCTGGCGGTCCAAGCGGCGATCAACCGAGCTGAGGCGGCGGTCCACGTCCGTACGATAGGTTTCGAAGGAATCGTTCAATGCGGTGAACCGTGCATCGGTATAGGATTTCGCCGCGTTGACACCGGCATTGACCTGGCCCACGTTCGCCGCATCGGTCGCCTGGGTACCGGCGGCCACATGGGTGATCTGGCGCTCCGCACCGCTGGCACCGACCGACACCGTGTCGACGCGATCGGCGACCGAGCCGCGCCCCAATGCGACGGCGTTGTCGGCGGTGACGCTGGCACCTTGGCCGAGTGCGGTGCCGGAAGCGCTGCTGACGGAGGCCGACTCACCCAGGGCCACGGCGTTGCTGGCCTGGGCACTGATGCGGCTGTTGGCACCGACGGCCGTGCTGCCGTCGGCATTGACCCGCGCGTTGCCGCCCAACGCCGTGTCGTTGGGTCCATGGGCGTAGGCGCCGGCGCCCAGCGCCACGCTGTTGTCCGCGTTGGCGGTCGCGCCGGATCCCACTGCCACAGCGTTGGTCCCTTCGCCCGCCTGGGCTGCGGAATCGCCTCCCACGGCGACCTGATCGTTGCGGCCATGACCTGCACCGACGTCCGCCTCGATGTCATCCAGTCGGGTGGTCAGCCTGCCGATCT
Organism: Stenotrophomonas sp. TWI169; assembly: GCF_039674705.1. Classification (NCBI taxonomy): domain Bacteria; kingdom Pseudomonadati; phylum Pseudomonadota; class Gammaproteobacteria; order Lysobacterales; family Lysobacteraceae; genus Stenotrophomonas; species Stenotrophomonas sp. TWI169. The sequence goes on from NZ_JBDJOB010000007.1 coordinate 62,941, forward strand.
GCACATCGATGGCTGCGAAACTGTCGGCGAAATTGCCGAGCGCACCCGACACCGCATCCAGCTGTGCCTTGTTGACCGCATCGGTTGCCGCCGTACCGGCCGCCACGTTGACGATCTGGCGTTCGCTGCCTGCGCGTCCCACCGAGATGGTGTTGTCACGATCGGCGTAAGAGCCTGCACCGAGCGCCACCGCGCGGTCGACGGGGTGGGTCACGCCGTCGACGAACGACGGGTCGCCCACGGTTGCACCGCCGCCGATCGCCACCGACTCGCTGCCCCACACGTCCGAATCCGTGCCGATCGCCACGCTGTTGGTGAACAGCCGCGGTGTATCCCCCCAGAAATCGCCATTCCAGGTCATGCCGTCACCGACCACCACGCTGCCTTTGCCGGCGGCCCAGGCGCCATAACCGACTGCGGTGGCGCCCTCGATCAGGGCCAGCGCGTTGGCGCCCAGGGCCGTGGTGTTGAGCGCGCCCGCCCGGGCATTGCTGCCCACGGCCACGGTCAGGTCGTACAGGGCCAGTGCGCCCGAACCGAACGCATTGGAGAACTCGCCCAGAGCCTGGGCCCGGTCACCGACGGCCATGGCGTCATATGCGCTGGCCACCGCGCGGTAGCCGATCGCGGTGGAGCGGATAGCGCTGGCACTGGCCAGCCCGCCCAGGGAGATGGCTGCATAGGCGGTGGACTGCGCGCCGCCGCCGACGGCCACCGAAAGGCGACCGGTGGCCTGCGTGTTCTGCAGCAGCTGGCCGGCAAAACCTTCCCCGATCTGGTCCTCCAGATCGTCGGCAATGCCGCCGATCGCCACGCTGGATTTGCCGCTGCCCAGGGCGCCGGCGCCCCCGGCAGTGGCAAAGTCACCTTCGGCCTGCGCGCCGGCGCCCAGCGCCGTGGACGCCACGCCGGTGGCGGCGGTCTGCTGGAACAGCACTACGCCATACGGGTTCTGCGACTGGTAGTCGATGTCCAGCATGCCGCCGATCGCGGTGCTCGAGTCGGCGATGGCCAGCGCTTCATTGCCCACCGCGGTGGCGCGGTTGGCGTAGGCCACGCTGCCGGCGCCAAGCGCGGTCGTGCCTTCCCCGACCGCGGCGCTCGCCTCGCCTGCGGCCAGCGCGTTGTCGCCGTCGGCGTAGGCGCCGGCATTGCTGTCCTCGCTGCCGGTGGCGGCGAGGTAGGGCACTGGATCAGCCTCGACATCGGCGGCGTACACGATCTGCTCCGGCGCGGACACCTGCTCGACGCCCAGCGCCGTGACGATCCCGCTGGCCAGGGCGGAGCAGGACACCAGCAGCGAGCCGGTGGCCAGCAGCGCCGCGACCTGGCGGCGGCGCCCGGACCGCGTCCGGCTGCACGCGATTTCGGACACAACCACCTGCCGGCCCAGCGCGGCGTTCCACACGATACGGTAAATCCGGTTCATTGCTCTGATCCTCGATCTGGAGTGCAGGCCCTTCGTCGTGGCTGCCCGCAGGGGGTCGACGAGTGGGGCGGTGTAGTCGTCGTGTCACGGCAGTGGCGTAGGCGCCCGCCGACAACATGAACGTAGGCCCACCGAGGGGGCATGTCGACTGCAACTCCTGACAGAAATATGATCGGTTTCTCGCCATCTCTTCACGCCGCCCATGCTCCGTTCATTCCTGCGCTGGCTGGACCGGGCGCCGATCGAAGACCCGGTGGACCGCCGCAACGCGCGCGTCATACAGCTGCTGCTCCTGTTCCTGGGGGTGACCATCCCGGCGACCCTGGCCTTCGCGGTGATCGTGGCCTGGTCCCAACTGGTCTCGAGCGAGGTGCACTGGTCGACGCATGCCTCGTTGGCGATGAGCCTGTCCATCGGCGCCGCCGCATGGATCGGACTGGCACTGACGCGGCGTGGTGCGTTCGCTGCGGCGGTCAAGCTGTTGATCGGTGCCATGCTGCTGGTCACGACGATCAATCTGGGCGTGAACGGCCTGCAACGGCAGATGCCCGACCAGCTCGCCCAGATGCTGGTGCTCGTGCTGAGTGGTCTGGTGCTTGGTCGTGGCGCGCTGTGGACCACGCTGGCGGTCCTGGTGGGCAGCGTAGTGCTGGGTGCAGGACGCGATGCGATGAGCGTCTTCGCCGATGCTCCCGCGCGTGCGTTCTACAACCTGCCCCCACTGCTGTTCACCTACCTGCTGGTCACACTGCTGATCGACCGGACGACCCAGGCTCTGCGCGAAAGCCTGCGCGAGTCGAACGAGCGCGGGCGGCAACTTGCCGAAGAGATGCGCGAACGCGAGCGCACCCATGCCCAGCTGATCCATGCGCAGAAGAAGGAGATCACCGAACGCATGGCCAGCGGCATGGCGCATGATTTCAACAACATCTTCGCGGTGATCGTCGGCTTCGCCAACCAGCGGCATGAAGACGACGGCGAAGGCAGCCGGCAGCGTCTGGTGCAGCTTGAAGGCCACCTGTCAGACGTGGAGGAGACCGCGCGGCGTGGCATGGCCATCAGCCGGCGGCTGCTCCGTTTCAGCCGTCGTGATGGCGAGCAGGCCGTCGTGTTTGATGCCGCGCAGGCGGTCCGGGAACTTGAGTCGATGCTGCGCCAGTTGCTTGGGCCGGGGATCGTACTGTCCGTGCGCAGCGATGGTGAAGCGGCGCCGGTGCGGATGGACCGCAGCCAGTTCGAGCTGATGCTGTTGAACATCGCGTCCAATGCCCGCGATGCGCTCAGCGATCACGGGCGGTTCGAGATCGACATCGACCGCGATGGAGATCGCGTCCGCATCCACCTGCGTGACAATGGCAGCGGCATGCGCGCCGAGGTGGCGGCCCGGATCTTCGAACCCTTCTTCAGCACCAAGCCGGCGGATTCGGGCACGGGACTGGGGCTGGCGGTCGTGAACGAGCTGGTGACAGAGGCCGGCGGTGGCATCGGCGTCGAGAGCATCTGTGGCGAAGGAACGACGTTCCTGATCAGCCTGCCGTGCGCCCGGCAGGATTCAGCATGTATCCCCGGCCATGAACCACCGTAAGAGGCAGTTCCATGCCACAGCGCTTGCGTGCCTTCACGCGCAGCCGGTAGACCATGGCGTCGAGCCGGTGCGCATCGAAATCGTCTGAATCATCTGCAATGGCCAGGATCAGCTGCTCGCGTGACACCAGCGCCCCGGCGTGCTGGAACAGTTCCGCGCACAGGCTGCGCTCGCTGCGGGTGAGCGCGGCCGAGGTGCCGTCGGGCGCGATCAGGCCCCATTGGTCCTCACTCATCCTCCAGCCGGGCAGTGACCGGTTCGCTGTTGCCGGCGTGGCGATCCGTCGTGCCAGGCTGTGCAGTGCCGCCGCCAGCAGATCGATCTCGATCGGCTTGGAAAAATACACGTCGGCACCTTCGGTCAGGCCGCGGATACGATCACTCACATCGGCAAGGCTGGTCAGCATGATGACGCCGAGGCCCGGTTGTCGTTGGCGCATTTCGCGCGCCAGGCTGAAGCCATCGCCGTCAGGCAGGCTCACGTCGAGCACGAGCAGGTCGGCGGGCTGTCTCTCCATTCCGGCGCGGAAGGCGGCGACGCTGGCGTAGCCGGTCGCCAGGAATCCATAGCGCGCCAGGCCTGGCAGGATGATGCGCTCGCGCAGGGCAGGCTCGTCCTCCAGTACCGCTACCCTCAAGCTTTCTGATTCCTGCACATCCACGTCCAGATGCCTGCGCCCTTTGTCGGTTGATCATAGCCGCATGCGCGCTGCCCCCGGGAGGGGCCGCGCGGGTCGGCGCACCGATGCAGGGGGCCGATTCCCTTCGCGGCGACCGAACGGGAGCCTCTGCCAGGCGCTGGGATCGTTCCATGGCCGCGGTTCTCTTCATGAACGACGCATGGCCGATGAAGTCCTGATGACACCGATTTCACTCGTAGTTGCCAGCGGCAGGCGGAGACTGGACCCATCCCGGAAGACAGGAGCTGGCCATGAAGACCTCGACCCGACTGCTCGTGCTGGGCACCCTGATGGCGGCATCGTCGATGGCGGGTGCGCAGACCTACGGGCCCCGCGATGAAGGCCGCAAGTTCAACGACGGCAGCCGTGTGGAATGCAGGAACGTTGAAGTCCAGCGCAACTCGCGCGATCCGAACCGCATTGCCGGTACTGCCACAGGTGCGGTGGTGGGCGGCCTGCTGGGCAACCAGGTGGGCGGCGGCAATGGCAAGAAGCTCGCCACCGTCGCCGGTGCAGTCGCCGGCGGCGCCGCCGGACGACAGATCCAGGGCAACCACCAGCAGAAGACCGGCGATCGGGTGGTGGAACGTCGCTGCGAGCGCGTCTACCGCTGATCGCCGTTTTCCCCTTCCACGTAGTGATGCAACGAACGCCGGCTCCGTGCCGGCGTTTGTCTGTGCTCAGGGGCGCACCCCGCCCGACGGCCTGCCATGCAGCCGCCAGATGGCAAGACCGCCGTAGATCACCAGCAGCGCCGCGAGCGTGGCAAGTTCACGGCTGACTTCGTCCAGGCGTGCGTCCATCTGGTTCAACCGCACCATCAGATTGATGCCGGAGGTGGTCGGCAGCAGCTGCGCCAGCCACACCAGCGGGCGGGGCGTCATCACCGCCGGCCAGGAGAGGTTGGCGAGGAAGAACAGCGGAATGGAGGTGGCGATGATGTACTGGAAGGCGCGTTCGCGGGTGCGGAAGAAGCTGCCGATGAACAGCCCGAAGGCCACGGTGGCGGCAATGAACAGCGTGCCGCCCAGCAGCTGGCCCAGCGGATTTCCGCCGCGCGGGTAGTCCTGTACCCAGGCGGTGAAGCCGGCGTAGTAGAACAGGCCGAACAGCCCGATCAGGCCGAAGCCCATCGCCATGCCTGCCAGGGTCGGCAGATCGAAGTGCAGCCGGCGGCCGAGCACCAGACGCCGCCCTCCCAGCAGTACGCCGATGCCCATCAGCAGTGTCTGGTGCACGATCAGTTCGGCCACGCCGGGTACGATGGCGCTGCCATAGCCTTCCTGCGTGTTGTACAGGGGCCGCTGCACGAGCGTGACCGGCGCTGCCTGCGGCGCGCCCATGAACGCGGCCTGGGTCACGGCGGCGTCGCGGCCGAATGTGCCCAGCGCATCGGCGATGCTGCCCAGCACCCAGCTGGCGCGTCCCAGGTAGGCGCCATTGCCCAGCAGGACCAGCTTGGCTGGCTGGCCACGCAGGATGTCGCGCTCCAGGTTCGCGGGGATGAGCACGATGCCTTCGGCATGCCCCGCTTCCAGCTGCCGGCGCGCGCTGTCCAGATCCGCCGGCTGGCCAACCACGCGCGCCACGCGCAGGCCATCGAGGATGCGCAGCAGTTCGCGGCTGGTGGCACTGTGATCCTGGTCGACCACCAGCACCGGCAGATTGCCGGCCACCTGGTGGCGGTACGCGGCGGGATAGAAGAACGAGTACAGGATGACCGCACCGACCATCACCACGATGGCATAGCGGTCGCCGAGCACCGCCAGCAGGGTCTGCCGCAGGCTGCGCCAGACCGTGCTCATGCGTCGGCTCCGGCCGGTCGCGCGGCCTCCGGGGTGCGGCCGAAAGCGATCAACCGCAGGCTGCCGATGCCGCCGGCCACCACCGACATCAACACCAGCGTGGCCAATGGCCACAGCGAGACGGACAGCGGTGCGCCGACGAACTGCTGCTCGGTCTGCACCTTGATGTACGCACTGAGTGGCAGCAGCTGGTGCCAGATGCGGGTGAACAGCGGGCCATCCAGTACCGGGAAGGTGGCACTGGAGAAGGCCAGCGCGGTGCCGATGGTCAGGCCGACCACCGACAGCGCGGTACCCATGTCACGGGCAAGGCCGACGAAGAACAGCGCATATGCGGCCGTGGCCAGGTAGAACGCCGGCTGCGCAGCCAGCAGCAGGAGCAGACTGCCGGCGATGCCGTCCCCGCGCAGCCATGCGAGGTAGCCGACGCCCAGCGCGCCGTACAACGCGAACAACAGTACGTAGGGCGCGAGCTTGCCGGCGATCGAGGCCCACGGGGTGTCACCGAGCCAGGCCGGCAGCGTGCCATCGCGGATTTCCCGGCCCACGCTTCCGGCCACGGCCAGTGCCAGCACCAGCGACAGGACGGCCGGGAAGATCAGCGGCAGCAGGAACAGCTCATAACTGCGTGCCGGGTTGTAGAGGATGTCGGACTGCACGGCGATCGGGGCGGCGCGCAGCTTTGCGGGCCCCACCTGCAGGCCGATGCGCTCGCGCAGCATGCGTGCATTCCAGGCCGACACCGCATCGGCGATATCGCGCGCGGCCGATTGTCCGGTGGTCATGTAGGTGGCGTTGTAATAGGCGAACACCGTGCCCTGGCGGCCGCGCAGGGCCTGACGGGTCACGTCGCGCGGCACCAGCACCACTGCGAACACCTCCAGGCTGCGCAGCTGCGAGCGCGCGGTGTCCATGTCGGCGGGCTGGCGGGCGACGCGGAGCCCCGGGCTGGCATCGAGCATGCGCAGCAATTGCCGGCTGTCGCTGCTGTGATCGAGGTCGACCACGGCGATGGGTACATCGCGCATGACCGATGGCGTGAACATCCAGGCCATCAGTACCAGCATCAGCAGCGGCAGCACCGTGACCAGCGCCAGGTCGGCACGGTTGCCACCAAGACCCCGCAGCTCGCGCTGCCAGGCAGCAGCAAAGCCGTTGCCACCAGGGCTCAGTGCTGGGGCCATGCGAACAGCACGCTCATGCCGGGGCGGAAGCCCTCGATGCGGCGTACCGGGCGCACCCGCACCTCGAAGCTGCGGACATCGTAGCCGGACGACTGCCGGGTGGTACGCCAGGTGGCATAGTCGCCGGCCGGGTTGATGAAGTAGACCTTGAACTCGCTGTCCTCACCGAGGGCCGGCACGCTGCCACGCAGCGTGCTGCCGACCTTCAGGCCCTGCATCTGTGATTCGCGCAGGTTCATCGATACCCACATGCGATCGATGTCGACCAGGGTGAATACCGGATAGCCGGCGGGTACCAGCTCGCCGGGATCGGCCATGCGCTTGTTGATCTCGCCGGCCACCGGTGCACGGCCCTCCACTTCGACGCGGGCCGCATCCACTTCGGCCACGGCGCCCTGCGCCTGCTGTACCTGGCCCTGCGCGGCACGCTTGTCCTGTTCCCGCGCACCGGCCAGTGCCATGTCGTACTGCGCACGGGCGGCACGGGCCAGCTCGCGCGAACTGGTGGACTGGGCGAGTGCTTCGTCGCGCTTCTGCCGGGTCATCACCCCTTCGTTGAACAGGTTCTGCACGCGGCGGTAGGTGGCTTCGGCCAGCGTTGCTCCGGCTTCGGCACGCTTCCAATTGGCTTCGGCAGCACGGATGTCCTCACTGCGCGCACCTTCGGCAGCCTTGTCGGCCACCGCCTGCGCAGCGGCCAGAGCGCCGCGTGCCTGCTGTTCCTTCGCCGTCACTTCGGGGCTGTCGAGCAGGAACACGACCTGACCGGCCTGCACGCGGTCGCCTTCGCGAACCTTCAGCTCGGCGACACGGGCGGTGATCTTCGCGGCGACGTTGATCGTGTCCGCGTCGGCCATGCCCTGGATCTGGTCGGCCGGGCTGCGCCAGGCGAACCACAGGCCCAGCGCCACCACTACCAGCAGCACCACGAGCAGGATCCGGCCAAGCCGGCGCTTGCCTGGTGGTGTCGCTTCATCCTGCAATACGTCACTCATGGTCGATCACCTCATCTGCGCGACGCCGGAATTCCTCGAAGCGGTCCATCTGCCCACTGATCTCCAGCAGCTGTGCCAGCGCGACATCGTACTGGTAGGCGGCCTGTGCACGCTCCACGCGAGCGCCTCCCAGACCCAGCCGCGCATCGATGACGTCCAGCGACGTGGACTGCCCCTCGCGGAATGCCAGCTCCTGCAGGCGCAGGTTCTCCTGTGCCTGGGCGATGCTGCTGTCGAGCAGCACGAACTGCTGGCGTGCCGTTTCCAGCTCGTTCCACGCCTTGCGCACGCCGAGCGCGACCTGGTTCTCGGCTTCGCGCAGTCCGGCTTCCGCCTGCTCCTGCTGCGCACGTGCCGCGCTGATCTGCGCCGGTCGCGAGTTCGGCGACAGGAAGGTGTACTTCAGGCCGATGCCGAACGCCCAGTCCGGATCGGTCAGCATCTCGTCGCGGCGACGGAAGTCGTATTGGCCAAAGGCGAATATCTGCGGCTTGAGCTTGGCCTGTTGTACGCGCACGCCCTGTTCGGCCTGCGCCACCATGGCCCGCAGCCGTGCGATCTGGGGTTGCCGTGCCTGCGCGATGCGCTCGAAGCTGGCGGCCGGCTCCAGCGGCACGCGCTGCACGAACAGGGGTGATACCGGCTGCACCTCGCCGCCACTGCGCAGCAGGGTGGCCAGCGCGGCCTTCAACGTGGCCAGGTCGTTGACGGTCTTCTGGTACTCGCGCTCTGCCTTGTCGCGCGCCACGGTGGCCTGCAGTCGCTGCGCGCGGGTGGCGAAGCCTTCGCGCTCCAGCTTCAGCGCATCGGCCAGGTGGCGTTCCAGGCCATCACGGACGTCACGGCGCACGTCCACCGCCTGCTCGGCCAGGCGCTGGCCGAAGTAGGCCTGGGCCAGCTGCACGGTCAACGACTGCCGCTGTGCTTCGCGTTCCGCGCTGGCCTGCTCGTGGGCTGCGCTGGCGGCACGCTGTGCGGCAGGAATGACGCCACCGGTGTACAGCGGCAGCACAGCGGTGACGACCGGGCGGGTGCGCCAGTCGCGTTCGGTGAACGACAGGGGGGAATCGATGCCAAAGGCCTCGGCCACCGGTGCCAGCGAGCCCAGTGGCAGGGTCAGGGTCTTCTGGAACTGCAGGCGGCGGACCTCGCCGGTGATCTCCGGCAGGCGCAGAAGGCGCGTGGCCTCCTGCAGATCCTGCTTGTTGCGGACGGCGGCGTCGGCCGCGGCCAGCGCGTCGGAAACCTGTTCCAACCGCTGCCGCGCCTGTTCCCAGTCCAATGCCGGTGTATCGGTGATGGCCTGCGCTGACGTGGCAAAGGGCAAGCAGGCCGCAAAGGCCATGCCGGCGACGCCCATCGCGCTGCGCATCCTTGTCCGTGTGCGGCTCACACGCATGCCGTTCCTGTAGTTAAGAAGTGAGCAAACGTTAGTGGTCTGCGCGTGAAGCCGGGGTCTGCGGTCGTCGTGTGGGTCTCAACGCAGGGCGCCGGTGGCCGCCGTGCGCAATGCCTGGGTGATGTGCTGCAGCGTGCTTGAGCGCACGGCCGCGTGCTGCCAGTACAAGGGCACGTCGAGCCAGCGGCGGGGTTCCAGTACCACCACGCGGCCGGCATGCACGGCAGGCCCCACCAGGGTTTCCGGGGCCATGCCCCAGCCCAGTCCGAACGCGGCGGCTTCGACGAAGCCGGTCGAGGAGGGCAGATAATGCAGCGGTGGCTGCAGCCGCGCACGGGTCAGCCGCCGCACGAAGCGCCACTGCAGTTCATCTTTGCGGTTGAACACCAGCATCGGCGCACGTGCCAGCGCCGCAGCCTGCATGCCCTCGCTGAAGTGCCGGCGGGCGAAGCCGGGCGAGGCGATGGCGTGGTAACGCATGGCGCCGAGCGGATGCACGTTGCAGCCCTTCACCGGCTGGCTTTCGGCGGTGACCGCGCCGAGCACGCTGCCATCTCGCAGCAACTGCAGGGTGTGGTCCTGATCATCCATGCGCAGGTCGAACAGATACCCATGGCGCTGGTGAAGCTCGGCGATGGCCGGCACGAACCAGGTGTCGAGCGAGTCGTCGTTGACCGCCAACGGGATCGGTGTGCGCGGGGCATCGCTGCCGCGTTCGGGCAGCAGTTCGGCCAGCGCCTCGGCCTCCAGCGTCTGCATCGGTCGCACCCTGCGCAGCAGCGCTTCACCTGTGGCCGTGGGTCGGCACGGTGCCTGACGTACCACCAGTACCTGGCCGAGCCGGTCCTCCAGTGCCTTGATCCGTTGCGACAGCGCCGACGGGCTGATCGACAGGCGTCGGGCGGCAGCGTCGAAGCTGCCTTCCTCCAGCACCGCAGCAAACGCAGCCAGTTGTGGATGTAGCAGATCCATGCCGGTGCCTCTTCAGTTTTTCTGCACAGGATAAAGAAAAATCAGATTGTCTAAACAGGACGGCGGCCGCACTCTGCGCGTCCCCTCCCTGCCAGGCCTGTCCCCATGTGGATCGCCGCTGCCGCCGCCGGCCTGTTCGCAGGTGCCGGCCTGATCATCGCCATCGGTGCACAGAACGCCTTCGTACTGCGGCAGGGCCTGCAGCAGCGTCATGTGGGAAAGGTGGTGCTGGCCTGCGCCGGCGCGGACATCGTGCTGATACTGGCCGGTGTCGGTGGCATGGGCGCGCTGGTGCTGCAGTGGTCGCTGCTGCTGCAGGTGCTGCGCTTTGGTGGTGCGGCGTTCCTGCTGTGGTATGGCCTGCAGGCGGGACTACGCGCGTGGCGTGGTGGCAGTGCGCTGGCCGCCGCCGAGGCGCAGGGCGGCAGCGGGCGCGAGGTACTGCTGACCTGCCTGGCCTTCACCCTGCTCAACCCGCACGTCTACCTGGATACCGTGGTGCTGCTGGGCAGCCTGTCCACGCGCTATCCGGGCGATCTGCGCTGGGCGTTCGCCGCCGGAGCCTGCGTGGCCAGCGCGGCCTGGTTCTGCACGCTGGGCTATGGCGCGCGCCTGCTGCAGCCGGTGTTCCGCAGGTCGAGCGCGTGGAGGGTGCTGGATGCCGGCGTGGCGATCTTCATGTTCTGCCTCGCCACCCTGTTGCTGTTGCGTCCGCTCTAGGCCGCGTCCACCGCGCACAACGGCGTCTCGTCGGGGCGCAGCGTCAGCACCCGCACGCCCTTGCGGGTCACGGCCACGGTGTGCTCGAACTGTGCCGACAGCGTGCCGTCGCGGGTATAGACCGGCCATTCGCCCGCGCGCTGGCGGATCGCCGGCCTGCCCTGGTTGAGCATCGGTTCGATGGTGAACACCATGCCTTCTTCCAGCACCCTGCCGGTGTTGGGATGGCCGTAATGCAGGATCTGTGGTTCTTCGTGCATCTCCCGGCCGATGCCATGGCCGCAGTATTCCTTTACTACGCTGTAGCCGTGGCGGCGAGCGTAGCGGGCGATGGCGTGGCCGATGTCGCCCAGGCGCGCGCCGGGCCGTACCACGGCGATGCCTTTCCACATCGCTTCGTAGGCGGTCCGCACCAGCCGCCGTGCGGAAGGGGTGACCGCGCCGACCGGGTAGGTGGTGCTGGAATCGGCGATGTAGCCGTTCTTTTCCAGGGTGATGTCGAGATTCACGATCTGGCCCTCACGCAGCACGTCTGCGGTACTGGGCACCCCGTGGCAGACCACGTTGTCGATGGAGGTGTTGAGCACGTACGGAAAGCCATACTGGCCCTTGCTGGCAGGCCGCGCCTGCAGCTCGTCGACGATCATCCGTTCGACGAAGTCGTTGATCTCCATCGTGCTGCGGCCCTGCAGTGGCCATCTGTCGAGCGCGGCGAACACCTGTGCCAGCAGGCGGCCGGATTCGGCCATCAGCGCGATCTCGTCGGGCCGCTTGATGATGCTCACGTCAGGCCCGTGCGGGTGCCAGCGGCTGTGGCTGCACGCCGGCGGCGCGCAGTTCGCTGGCCACGATGTCCTGGAAGCTCAGCGTCGGATTCATTTCGCACAGCATGCCCACGCGGATCCAGAAACTGGCCTGGGCGTTGATCGAGCGGCTGGAGACGGTGCAGGCACGGCGCAGCTGGTCGTGCAGGGTGTCATCGATGTTGACGATGCCCATGGGCGGATCCAGGTAAGAGGAATATACGTATCGTATATGTTTCGTATATCCCTCTCAAGCCTGCGAGGACTCAGTCCGTTGCGGTGGCGAAGCGCAGGCGGTTGTGGTCCGGATCGAGCAGCAGCATTTCGCGGCTGCCCCACTCGGTGTCATGCGGCGGCTGTTCGATCGGTACCCCCGCGGCACTGAAGGCGCGGTGCAGCGCGTCGACATCCTCGACGATGAAGTAGACCGCGCCGCCCACTTCGCAGTCGCCGCTGTGCTCGGTGAGGAACAGCGTCTGGCCGTCGCGGGTGAGCTGGGCGAACAACGGAAACCCCGGCTCGAACCGATGCTCCCAGTCGACGACGAAGCCCAGGCCCTGCACGTAGAAGGGCAGGCTGGCATCGGCGTGGCGCATGCGCAGCTGCGGGATGACGGTCTGGCGCATCATGGTGGCTCGCAGGGGTGAGCCGGCAGTGTACGCCGGCAGGGTGCCGCCACTTTCGTGGTCAGTCCCGCAGGCCGGGTTCACCCTGGACCAGCGGCACCCGTGAGCCGTCCAGCAGACCGCGGCTGAGCCGGCCATCCTCGATGAACAGCAGCTCGCCGTTCTCGCCGTTCTTGATGCTGCTGTCGATGGCGATCACGCGATCACCATGGAACGTGCTGACATGCGGCATCGACGTGTGGCCGACCACGATGCGCTTGAGCTGCAGCGTGTCGAGCACGTCCTGCACACCCCGTGCATCGAGACGGCCATCGAAGTAGCCGCGGTACCAGATGGGGCTGCTCTTGCCGTCGTACAGCGGTGCAGTTGCGGGGTCGGCCTTCACTTCGGCCTTGGGCAATCCCAGCGAGGCCTGGTAGGCGGCATTGGTGCGTGCCGGGTGCAGTGCCAGTTCCACCGCTTCGGGCGAGATGCCGCCATGCAGGAACAGGGTGTCGCCGATCTTCAGCAGCACCGGCCGCGTCCGCAGCCATTGCCCGATCACCGAATCAGCGCCGTACAGCTGCGGATAGCTGCGCCCGAGCAGCTGCGCGCTGCGCAGGTACTTCGGATTGACATAGCGCAGGTCGTCGTACAGGACCATGGTCTCGTGGTTGCCGAGCACGAAGTGCACCGCACCGCCGGCGGCCGCCGCCTGCTGCTGCAGGCCATACAACAGCCAGAACGCTTCGGTGACCTGCGGGCCGCGATCGAACACGTCGCCAGCGACCACCAGGGTGTCCTGGCCGAGGGCCCAGCGGTCCTGCGCATCGATCACATGGTGGGCGCGCAGCAGTCGTACCAGCAGGTCGTACTGGCCGTGGATGTCGGACAGGGCGACGATGCGCGGTACCGCAGGCAGCTCCGACACCGAAGGCGCGACCGGTGGCAGCACGTGCACGCTGTGCGGGTAGCCGCACAGGGGCGCGACATCGGCAGCTCCAGTGGCGGTGCCCAGCGAGCGGGTCTGCACAGCGTCAGCGCAGATCCATTTGGCCTGCAGCTGATCGCCGTTGCGGAACACGTAGGGGCCATCGGCCTCGACGTGGGCGGCAGGCGCGGCGACTTCGCGGCCCTGCGCGCCTGGCACGCCCCACAGCAGGAGCAGGGGCAGAAGCACGGACGCGGATCGGGGCAGGGCACGGCGGAGCATGGGCGGAGTCCTAGGCAGCAACGGAAGGGCGGGCCGCAGGGCCCGCCCGTGATCCTACGCTGGCATTGCTACACGCTGCATGCGCGGGCGGCGCGCAGGCTTTGCCGTGGGAGGCGGATCATCGATCCGGCGCATCGCGCTCAGGTGGAACGGCACGCGAGGCTCGGGCTAGCGCATGTCCACCTTGCGGACCGCGGTCTGTTCCGCCAGCAGCGGCGTACCGGTGTGGTCATGCGGCTGCATGTAGGGAAGGGGCGCTCCGCTGGCACGCTCGACAAGCTGCGAGTGCGCCTCACCCGTTGCGAAACGATGGCGTTCGCCCCATTGGCGCAGCGCCACCAGCACCGGGAAAAGTTCGCGTCCGGCTGGCGTCAGCACGTACTGCTGGTAGGCGCTGCCATCGCTGGCAGGTTGCTGCAGCAGCAGCCCGGCCTCGACCAGACGCCGCAGGCGGTCGCTGAGGATGTTGCGCGCTGCGCCGAGGCTGCGCTGGAAGTCACTGAAGCGGGTAACGCCATCAAAGGCATCGCGGATGATCAGCAGGGCCCAGCGATCACCGAGCAGATCGGCGCTGCGGGCAACGGGGCAGGGGCTGGCGGCATGCATGGGCAAGGCTCGTGACGATGTGGTTGCATTTTAAAACCATTGTCGATAGGGTGCATCCAGTTTCAATATGCAACCACATTCATGCCCGTTTCCGTCCTTCCGCGCGCCCTGTTGGGCCTGCTGGCCATCGCGGCGGGTGCCAGTGTGGCCAATGTCTATTACGCACAGCCGCTGCTGGAGCGCCTGGCGCAGGCCTTCGCCATGGAGCGCGCGACGGCCGGCGCTGTGGTTGCCGCTACCCAGGCCGGCAGCGTGCTGGCCCTGCTCGGCCTGCTGCCGCTGGCCGACCGCGGCGATCGTCGCCGCCTGCTGCGCGTGCAGCTGCTGGCACTGGTGATGGTGCTGCTGGGACTGGCGGCAGCACGCAGTACCGCCTGGCTGCTGGGGGGCATGCTGCTGGCGGGCCTGCTCGGGACGGCGCTCACCCAGGGACTCATCGCCTATGCAGCCACGCTGGCACCGTCGGGGCAGCGGGGGCGCGTGGTTGGCATGGTGCAGGGCGGGGTGTTCATCGGCCTGCTGGCTGCGCGTGTGGTATCCGGCGCGGTGGCGGCCCTGGCCGGCTGGCGCGCGGTGTACCTGCTGTCAGCAGTGATGATGGCGGCGTTGGCGATGCTGCTGTGGCGACGCCTGCCTGCCGTGCCTGTTCCCTCGCAGCCGCCGGCGTGGCGCGCGCTGCTCGGCTCGATGATGACGATGCTGCGCAGTGATCGCACGCTGCGCGAGCGTGGCCCTCTGGCGCTGCTGCTGTTCGCCGGCCTCAACGTGTTCTGGGCGGCCGTACCGCTGCCCCTGTCGGCATCACCGATGAACTGGTCGACCGCGGCCATCGGCGCGCTCGGTCTGGCCGGCATGGTCGGTGCGCTGCTGGCTGCACGGGTGGGGCACTGGATGGATCGGGGTTTCTGCCTGCGGGTGAGCCTGGGGGCGCTGCTGCTGATGCTGCTTGCGTGGTGGCCCCTGCTGGGTCTGCCGCACGCCCTGGCATGGCTGCTGCTGGGCGTGGTGGTGCTCGATCTGGGAGGACAGGCACTGCATGTGTCCAACCAGGCGTTGCTGCTGCGCGCGCCTGCCGAACAGCACGGTCGCCTGGTGGCGCTGTACATGCTGTTCTACGCGGTCGGCAGCGGCGCCGGTGCTGCGGCCGGTACGTGGATGCAGGCGCACCACGGCTGGACCAGGGTCTGTGCACTCGGTGCAGGCATCGCGGTGACGGCGCTGGCATGGTGGGCGTTGCATGCCGCTGCACCGGCAGCGCGTCACCCCGGCGGCCACCGGCCCCCTGCGTAGTACCCATCAGCAGGGGTACGCCGAATGAGCGTACTTGGCCTCATGCACATTTGCGAAGCGCTTGCACTGAGTTGACGCATTTGAGAATCAATCGCATTGATGGGAGAATGCGCGCATGGACCGGCCTGCGGAAGATGTGCGGCGCCGCTCCCACTCCCCCGTCGCCGCCTCAAGCCCTTTGCCAGAGGTCCCGTTGCCCTGCCAGAAGGTGTTGAAGATGTCTGCCGTCCTTGTTCCGCCGCCGCGCCCGTTGGCGCTTGCCGTTGCTGCCCTGCTTGCGGGCAGTGCCCTGGGTGCCCATGCGCAGACCGACGCGACCGATATCGATACGGTACACGTCACCGCCTCGCAGATCGCGCGCCAAGCACTGGGTACATCGACAATCACCGCCGAGGACATCGCGCGCCGTCCTCCTGCCAACGACATCGCCGAGCTGCTGCGGACCATGCCCGGCGTCAATCTCACCGGCAACAGTGCGTCCGGCCAGTACGGCAACAACCGCCAGATCGACCTGCGCGGCATGGGGCCGGAGAACACGCTGATCCTGGTGGACGGCAAACGCGTCGGCGCCCGCGACGCCGTGCGCATGGGCCGCAGCGGTGAGCGCAATACCCGTGGCGACACCAACTGGGTGCCGGCGGAGATGATCGAGCGCATCGAAGTGCTGCGTGGTCCGGCAGCGGCGCGTTATGGATCCGGCGCCTCCGGCGGCGTGGTCAACATCATCACCAAGCGCCCGACGGGCGATCTGACCGGAGCGGTCGACCTGTACGGACTGGTACCCGAGCACAGTGCCGAAGGTGGCAGTGAGCGCGTGGGCCTGCAGCTGAGCGGCCCGATGACCGATGCGTTGTCCTTCCGCCTGTATGGCAACCTCAACAGGACCGACGCGGATTCGCTCGAACTCAATCGCGCGTTCGCCACCGCGCCGGGCACCGTACCTCCCGCAGGCCGCGAGGGCGTCAAGAACCGCGATGTCAACGCGCTGCTGCGCTGGGACATCAACGCCGGCCAGGTGGTGGAATTCGAAGCCGGTACCAGCCGCCAGGGCAACATCTATGCGGGCGACCGTGCCGTGAGCAACACCGGTACCTCCACGCCGGTCGATCTGGCGGCGCTGGCCGAGAGCGAGGCAGAGACCAACCGCATGTACCGCACCACCGGGGCGATCACCCATCGTGGCCGCTGGGGCGATGTGACCTCGCGCGTTACTGCTGCGGTGGAAGCGGTCAACAATTCGCGCATCAACGAAGGCCTGGCCGGTGGCCCCGAGGGCAGCTTCAACGGCACCGACTGGTCCACCTCCCGCCTGCGCAATTACCAGCTCGATGGCGAGGTCAGTTTCCCGACCACGATCGGCGCGGCGGAGAATGTCTGGACGCTGGGCTTCGAGCATCTCGACAGCCGCCTGACCGATCCGTATTCGATGAGCCAGTCCGGCAGCAGTGGCGGTGGCCTGCCGGGCCTGTCGGCCGATCGCGCGCGCGGCAAGTCCGATGCCCAGACTACGGCGGTCTTCGTCGAAGACAACATCTACCTGGGTGAACGCTGGATCGTGACGCCGGGACTGCGCTTCGACCACCACAGCCAGTTCGGCAACAATGCCAGCCCCAGCCTCAATGCGCAGTTCCGCATCAATGGCGACTGGGTGGTGAAGGGCGGCATCGCGCGCGCGTTCAAGGCTCCCAACCTCTACCAGTCCAATCCGGACTACCTGTACTACACCCGTGGCAACGGCTGTCCCAACGCACTGCCGAGCCTGGGCGCGGGCTGCTACCTGCAGGGCAACGCGGAGCTGGACGCCGAGACCAGCCTGAACAAGGAACTGGGCGTGGAATGGGCTCCGCAGAGTGGCTGGCAGGCCTCGTTGACCTACTTCCACAACGACTACAAGGACAAGATCGAGGCCGGGTATACCCAGGTCGGCCTCACCGCCGATACCCGTGGCCGGATCTTCCGCTGGGAAAATGCACCGAAGGCCATCGTGCAGGGCCTGGAGGGCAACCTGGTGGTGCCGCTGCTGGGCGAGCAGGGCGACCGGCTGAAGTGGAGCAGCAACTTCACCTACATGGTGGAGAACGAGAACAAGAGCACCGGCCAGCCGCTGTCGGTGATACCGCGCTACACGGTCAACACGATGCTGGACTGGCAGGCCACCGAAAAGCTGTCGCTGCTGCTCACCGGCACCTTCTACGGCAGGCAGGAGCCGGCCACCACCAACATCAACAACGATCCTCGCTGCACCGGAAGCTGCGATCCGTCGGTGGTGCTGCAGGATCGGGGGGCATACAACATCTGGGGCGTGAGCGCGCGCTACAGGGTTACCGGGACGGTCAGCTTCGGTTTCGGCGTGAACAACCTGGCCGACAAGCGCCTGTTCCGCGAAGCCAACAGCAGCGACGCCGGTGCGGCGACCTACAACGAACCGGGCCGCGCATACTGGGCCAGCCTGCGTTTCGGCTTCTGAGCGCGCGCGGTGCCTGACAGGCATGGCCCGGTGCAATCGGCGAGCGCCGGGCCACGCCCGGCGCGACCGGCGCCGCACAGCTGCAATGTTATAAACATCGTAATAGTCTCCCCCGCAGCCACGCCGTAGCCTGACCGCATCGCACAGGAGCTGTTGCATGGGCCACGACCACGATCACCTGCCGTCCCAGATCCGCCACGAGAAGCCGTTGTGGTGGGCGTTGGGGCTGACTTCCACCTTCCTTGTCGTCGAAGTCGTCGGCGCGTTCTGGACCAACAGCCTGGCGCTGCTGTCCGATGCGGCCCACATGGCCACCGACGCGCTCGCACTGATGATCGCGCTGGTCGCGGTGCGCTTGAGCCGGCGTCCGCCGGACGCGCGCCGCACCTATGGCTATGCGCGGCTGGAAGCCCTTGGCGCGATGATCAATGGCGCGATGCTGTTCGTGGTGGCCGGCTACATCCTGTGGGAAGCGGTCGGCCGCTTCCGCGAACCGCAGGAGATTGCCTCCACCGGCATGCTGGTGATCGCCGCCGCCGGCCTGGTCATCAATCTGATCTCGATGCGCCTGCTGCAGGCCGGCAGCGGTGAAAGCCTCAACGTCAAAGGTGCCTACCTGGAAGTGTGGGCCGACATGCTCGGCTCGGTGGCGGTGATCGTCGGCGCGCTGCTGATCCGTTGGACCGGCTGGCAGCCGATCGACCCGATCCTGGCGGTGCTGATCGGCCTGTGGGTGCTGCCACGCACCTATGTGCTGATGCGCGAGGCGATCAACGTGCTGCTGGAAGGCGTGCCCAAGGGCATGGATGTGGCGAAGGTCCGCGACAGCCTGTCCGGCCATGCCGCGGTGCTGGACGTGCATGACCTGCATGTGTGGGCACTGGCCTCGAGCACGCCGGCGCTGACCGCGCATGTCGTGATGCGCGACGGTACCGACGCCGACGTGCTGCGCCGTGAGCTGGGAGGTCGCCTGCACGATGACTTCGGCATCGAGCATGTGACCCTGCAGATTGAAGCGGATCACTGCGGAGAGGCATGCGGAGATCCCGCGCCGCCCAGTGCGGCCGCACCGGATGCGCGGCACGATCACGACCACGGCGAGGACGCGCAGGGCCATCGCGGCCACGTGCACCACTGATCTGCCGCTACGCGTCCCGTCGCGACGCCAGCCGATCCGCCAGGCGGGTCGGCTCCGGCAGGCGATAGCCACGCAGCGTGCGCTGCACCCACTGCAGTGCGGTATCGGCGCTGATGCGGTGCCCGCCAGCGACGAACAGCGGCCTGCAGCGGACCTTGCTGCGCAGCACCCAGCCGAGCTGTTCATCGCCATCGAGCAGGGGCGTATGCGCGCCAGCCTCGTCTGCGGGCTCGACGAAGCGACCGACCAGTTTCGACTTGGCCACGCCGATGCTCGGCAGATCGGTGACGACGCCCAGGTGCGCCGCCACGCCCAGCCGTCGCGGATGGCTGATGCCGTGCCCGTCGACGAAGACCAGGTCCGGCGAACGCGGCAGCAGGGCCAGTGCAGCGAGCAGGGCGGGCAGCTCGCGGAAGCTGAGCAGGCCAGGGATGTAAGGCATCACCGTGGGAATGCGGGCGATCTCCCGGGCCACCGGTTGCAGGGTGGCGGCATCCAGCAGCACGGCTGCGGCGCGGGTGGTGCGGCCGTCGTCCTCGAAGCCGACGTCCAGCCCGGCCAGCCAGCGTACGGTACCCGGCAGCCGGTCGCTGCGCTCCACCCGCGCCGCAAGCCGCAGCTGTTGCTCGCGTGCGGCGGCGACGCTGCCCTGCCAGCGCCCGGGATCGATCACGGTATTCATCGATCACAGCATCGCATGGGCCGCGCCACGGCACGGTGAGCGGCCCCGGGGCTACAATGGCGGCCTGCCTTTCCTCGCGTTGGAGATCCTGCAGTGACCCGTAAACTCGTACTGTTGCGCCATGGCCAGAGCCAGTGGAACCTGGACAACCGCTTCACCGGCTGGGTCGATGTCGACCTGACGGAGCAGGGGCGCCGGGAAGCGGCCGCCGCTGGCCGCCTGATGCGCGAGGAAGGCTTGCAGTTCGACGTCGCCCACACCTCGGTGTTGAAGCGCGCCATCCACACCCTGCAGGGCGCCCTGGCCGAGCTGGAGCAGGACTGGCTGCCGGTGAACAAATCCTGGCGTCTCAACGAGCGCCATTACGGCGGCCTGCAGGGCCTGGACAAGGCCGAGACCGCTGCAAAGCACGGCGAGGAGCAGGTCAAGGTGTGGCGTCGCTCCTATGACATCCCGCCGCCGCCGATGGATCTGGAAGACCCGGGCCATCCGATCCACGACCGTCGCTACGCCGGGCTGGACCGCAACGCGCTGCCGGGTACCGAATCGCTGGCCACCACCCTCGACCGCGTGCTGCCGTACTGGCACGACGCCATCGCGCCGCAGCTGAAGGACGGCAAGACGGTGCTGGTGACCGCCCACGGCAACTCGCTGCGCGCGCTGTACAAGTACCTCAACAATGTTTCGCGCGAGGAAATCCTCGAGCTGAACATTCCGACCGGCATTCCGCTGCTGTTCGAACTGAACGATGACCTGACCGTGCAGTCGTTCCGCTACCTGGGCGACCCGGAAGCGGCGCGCAAGGCCGCTGAGGCCGTGGCCAACCAGGGCAAGGCCAAGTAGGAATCGGAAGGCCGGCGCACGCCGGCCTTCGCTTTTTGTGGCGCAGAGCAGGGCTCGGCGCCACATGACGAGCGCTCTGTGACCTTTGGCCGGTCCCTGCCGCGGGCGTCCCCGTCTACCCTGTGGAACTACCCGCAGGAGAGCCTCATGAACGTCCGCAACCTGGCCCCGCTGGGCCTGACCATCGCCATCGCCGCCTCCCTGGCCGCGTGTGGCAAGAACGAAACTGCACCGGCGACCAGTGCCGACGCTACGCCGGCCTTCGACCTGTCACAGATCAAGACGCCGCTGATCTCGCTCAACAGCGCCGATCTCGATCCGGCCATCGCGGCCTGCACCGACCTCAATGGCTTCGTCAACAGCAAGTGGCTGAAGGCCAATCCGGTACCGGGCGACCAGACCACCTGGGGCAGCTTCGAAATCCTGCGCGAGCGCTCGCTGGAAGTGCAGCATGCGCTGGTACAGCAGGCTGCCGCCAGCCAGGCCAAGGCCGGTTCGGTGGAAGCCAAGATCGGCGACATCTGGAAGACCGGCAACGACGAAGCGAAGATCGAGGCTGCGGGCCTGGCGCCGCTGCAGCCGCAGCTCGACAAGATCGCCGCGCTGAAGGACACCGCCTCGATCACCCAGTACCTGCGCGACAGCCAGGCCGAGGGCAAGGGCGTGCTGTTCTCGCTGTTCGCCAATGCCGACTACAAGGATTCGGCCAACGTCATCGCCTACATCGGCCAGGGCGGCCTCGGCCTGCCGGAGAAGGGCTACTACTTCGATGATGCGCAGGCCAGGATCCGCGACGCCTACGTGGCCTACATCGCGCAGGTGCTGACCCTGTCCGGCGTGGACGCCGCGCAGGCCGCCGAGCAGGCCAAGGCCGTGATGGCCTTCGAAACCCGCCTGGCCAAGGCGTCCATGTCGCGCATCGAAATGCGTGACCCGGCCAAGCGCTACAACCCGCTCAGTGCTGCCGACGCCGACAGGCTGACCCCGAATTTCAGCTGGACCGCGCTGTTCGACACCCTGAAAGTGCCGGCCGCGCAGAAGTTCTCGCTGGCCCAGCCGGGCTTCTTCTCCGAGATGGACAAGATGCTGGTCGATGTGCCGGCCAGCACCTGGCAGGCCTACCTGCGCTTCCACACCATCGACGACGCCTCGCCGTACCTGAGCAGCCAGTTCGAGAAGGCCAACTTCGATTTCTATGGCACCACCCTGCGTGGCCAGAAGGAAATGCAGCCGCGCTGGAAGCGCGTGCTGGAGTCGGTCAACGGCGGCATGGGTGAGGCGCTGGGCCAGCTGTACGTCGACGCCGTATTCCCGGCCGAGTCGAAGGTGGCCATGCAGCACCTGGTGGAAAACCTGTCGCAGGCGTTGAAGGTGCGCCTGGAGCAGCTGCCGTGGATGGGCGAGGAAACCAAGAAGAAGGCACTGGAGAAGTGGGCCAGCTTCACCCCGAAGATCGGTTACCCGGACAAGTGGCGTGACTGGGCAGGCCTGCAGACCAACGGCGACAGCTACCTCGGCAACATGCAGGCGGCGCGTGCGTTCAACTACCGCTACATGCTGGACAAGATCGGCAAGCCGGTGGACAGGACCGAGTGGGGCATGACGCCGCAGACAGTCAACGCCTACTACAACGCCACCAAGAACGAGATCGTGTTCCCGGCAGCGATCCTGCAGGCGCCGTTCTTCGACGCCAAGGCCGATCCGGCACTGAACTACGGCGGCATCGGCGCGGTGATCGGCCACGAGATGATGCACGGCTACGACGATTCGGGCAGCCAGTTCGCCGCCAACGGCAACTTCGACAACTGGTGGACCGATGCCGACCGCAAGGCGTTCACCGAACGTACCGACCAGCTGGTCGCGCAGTTCGATGGCTACGAAGCGGTGCCCGGCGTGAATGTGAAGGGCAAGCTGACCCTGGGCGAGAACATCGGCGACCTGGGCGGCCTGACCGTTGCCTATGACGCGCTGCAGATGGCGCTGAAGGAAGATCCGAAGGCGAACGTCGAGGTCGATGGCTACAGCCAGGACCAGCGCTTCTTCATGAACTGGGCCACCGTGTGGCGTCGCAACTTCACCGATGGCGAACTGCGCGTGCGCCTGAACACCGATCCGCACGCGCCGGCCAACTTCCGCGCCAACGGTGCGCCCTCGAACATGCCGTCGTTCGCGGCTGCGTTCCAGTGCAAGGCCGGTGACGCGATGGTGCGTGCCGACGACAAGCGCGTGGTGATCTGGTAACCGATCACACGTGAAGCGTGATGCGAGAGGCCCGGCGCAAGCCGGGCCTTTTGTCTGTTCGCCCGGTGGCGCCGGATCTCAGGCCAGCGCAGGTTCCTGCGCCAGCAGGCGATGGAAGCGCTGCAGCACGTAGGGGTCGATCAGGCCGCCGGCCTGGTCATCGAGGATGCGCAGTGCCGTTCCGTGCGCCATCGCCGCCCGGTACGGACGATCACTGGTCATCGCATCGTAGGCGTCGGCGAGCGTGACAATGCGCGCGCCCAGCGGGATGTGCTCGCCGTGCAGGCCGTCGGGATAGCCGCTGCCGTCGAATGCCTCGTGATGGGCCCGGATCAGCCTGGCCACCGCGGCGGCATCGCTGCGGCCGGTGGTCAGGAAGATGTGCTCGCCACGCACCGGATGCTCACGCATGATCGCGCGCTCCTGCTCGGTGTGCCGGCGAGGGCTCAGCAGCACGTCGTCGGGAATGCCGATCTTGCCGATGTCATGGAATCGCGCGGCCAGCGCGACCCGCGTGCCGGCCTCCTGGTCCAGGTCGCAGTGCACGGCCAGGCGCTGGGCCAGCCGGCCGACCCGGTCACAGTGATGGCGGGTGTAGGCATCGCGCATCTGCAGCGACATGGCCAGGGCATCGATCAGGCAGGCCTGTGCGTGCAGCAGGTCGGGGGCGGGTACGGCGTCAGGCAGCATGGTCGTCCGCCCGCACCGGGTGGGGCCGGTGCGGGGTGGTGGCGGTGGGAAATCAACCCGGGGCGAGGGTCGTCAGCAGGGCGCGGGCCGCATTGAAGCGGTCTTCCGGCAAGGGTAGCGGGTGCTTGATGCGGAGCTTGTCCGGGCCTTCCATCGCATACAGGTTCGGCTGCTTCTGGATCAGCTGGATCACGGCCATCGGGTCGATGTCCGGCTTCGATTCGAACACGATGCGGCCACCGTTCTCGCCCAGGTCCAGCTTGCGGATGCCCAGCGCGTTGGCCCGCAGCTTCAGCTCGGCAACCGCGAACAGGTGCTTGGCCGGGTCCGGCAGCAGGCCGAAGCGATCGATCATCTCGACCTGCAGCTCGCGCAGCGCATCGTTGTCGCGCGCGCTGGAAATGCGCTTGTACAGCGTCAGGCGGGTATGCACGTCCGGCAGGTAGTCTTCCGGAATCAGGGCCGGCACATGCAGCTCGACGTCGGCACCGCGCACTTCCTCGCCGGCATCCAGGTCCGGCAGCTTGCCCTGCTTGATACTGCGTACCGCGCGCTCCAGGAGCTCGGTATACAGGCTGAAGCCGACTTCCGCCATCTGCCCGCTCTGGTCCTCGCCGAGCAGTTCACCGGCACCGCGGATTTCCAGATCGTGCGTGGCCAGGGTGAAGCCGGCGCCCAGCTCGTCCATGGAGGCGATGGCTTCCAGGCGCTTCTCGGCATCCGGGGTGATCGCACGGCGGTCAGGCGTGATCAGGTAGGCGTAGGCGCGGTGGTGCGAACGCCCCACGCGGCCGCGCAGCTGGTGCAGCTGGGCCAGGCCGAAGCGGTCAGCGCGGTTGATGATGATGGTGTTGGCGTTGGGGATGTCGATGCCCGACTCGATGATCGTGGTCGACAGCAGCACGTTGAAGCGCTGCTTCTGGAAATCCAGCATCACCTTTTCCAGTTCGCGCTCCGGCATCTGGCCATGGGCGATGCCGATGCGCGCTTCCGGCACGAGTTCGGACAGCTCGCGCTGCATGCGGCCGATGCTCTCCACGTCGTTGTGCAGGAAGTACAGCTGGCCACCACGCGCCAGTTCGCGCTGGAAGGCCTCGCGCAGCAGCGCGTTGTCCCATTGCGTGATGAAGGTCTGTACCGCCAGCCGGTTCGGCGGCGGCGTGGCGATGATCGACAGGTCGCGAAGGCCGGCCATGGCCATGTTCAGCGTGCGCGGGATCGGCGTGGCGGTCAGGGTCAGCAGGTGCACGTTGGCACGCAACGCCTTCAGCGCCTCCTTCTGGCGTACGCCGAACCGTTGTTCCTCGTCGACGATGACCATGCCCAGATCCTTGAACTTCACGTCCGGCTGCAGCAGGCGGTGGGTGCCCACGATGACATCGATGGTGCCGGCAGCGACCTTCTCCAGTTCGGCCTTGATCTCCTTGGTGCTCTTGAAGCGCGACAGCACTTCCACCTTGAGCGGGTAATCGGCGAAGCGGTCGCGGAAGTTGCGGTAGTGCTGTTCGGCCAGCAGCGTGGTCGGCACCAGCACCGCCACCTGCTTGCCGGCACTGGCGGCGGCGAACGCGGCGCGCACGGCGACCTCGGTCTTGCCGAAGCCCACATCGCCGCAGACCACGCGGTCCATCGGCTGGCTGCTGGCGAGGTCGCGCAGGGTCGCGTCGATGGCGGCCAGCTGGTCGGGTGTCTCCTCGAACGGGAAGCCGGCGGCGAATGGTTCGTACATCGCGCGATCGACCTGCAGGGCCAGTCCGGCACGTGCCTGCCGGCGCGCCTGGATTTCCAGCAGTTCGGCGGCGACGTCGCGCACCTTCTCGGCGGCCTTGCGCTTGGCCTTGGTCCACTGCTCGCCCCCGAGCGAATGCAGGGGCGCGGTTTCCGCGGATGCGCCGGAGTAGCGGCTGATGAGATGCAGCTGTGCGACCGGCACGTACAGGCGGTCGCCCTTGGCATACTCGATTTCCAGGAACTCGCCCGGCATGCCACCGACGTCCATCGCGATCAGGCCGCGATAACGGCCCACGCCATGATCCTCGTGCACGATCGGCGCGCCTTCGGTCAGCTCGCCCAGGTCACGGATGATCGCTTCCGGTTCGCGGCCGGCGCGGCGCGTGCGGCGGGTACTACCGGCGCGCTCGGGAAACAGCTGGCGTTCGGTCAGGACCGCCAGGCGCGGATCGTCCAGGGCGAAGCCATCTTCCAGCGGCGCCACGGTGATGGCAAAGCGCACATCGCTGGCGAGGAAGGCGGGCAGGTCGGCAACCACCGGCGGCTTCAGTTCGGCCGCCTGCAGCACTTCCAGCAGGGCTTCGCGGCGGCCCGGTGAATCTGCGGCGATCAATACCCGGCCGGGGTAGTGGCCGAGGAAGGATTTCAGCGCGTCGCCAGCGGGCGCTTCGCGGGCCGCTACCGGCAGCGCCGGCAGGGGCTGGTCGCCCAGCGCATGTGCATCGGCGATGCGTGCATGGTCGGCGGCCCATACTTCGATGCGTGGCGCGTCGTTCAGCCGCTCGCGCAGCTGCTCAGGCGAAAGGTACAGCGCCGAGGGCGGCAGCAGCGGGCGCTCGACATCGTGGCGGCGCTGCTCGTAGCGTTCGCCGGTCTGTGCCCAGAACGCGTCGGCGGCTTCGCCGGCGCCGGCACACACCACCGGCAGGCTGCCGGCAGGCAGGTAGTCGAACAGGCTGGCGGTGCGATCGAAGAACAGCGGCAGGTAGTACTCGATGCCGGCCGGGGCCAACCCGGACTTGAGGTCCTGGTACAGCGCGCTGCGGCGCGTGTCGACATCGAAGCGTTCACGCAGGGTGGCCAGCACGCGGCCGATGCTGGCCTCATCCATCGGTACTTCGCGGCCGGGCAGCATGTGCACCGACTCGACCCTGTCCAGCGAGCGCTGGCTTTCCGGGTCGAAGGCGCGGATCGAGTCGATGTCCTCGTCCAGCAGCTCCACCCGCAAGGGCTCGTCGGCGCCCATCGGGAACACATCGAGCAGGCCGCCGCGCACGGCGAAGTCGCCGGGGTCCATCACCTGCGGCACGTTGCGGTAGCCCGCGCTCTCCAGGCGGCGTTTCTCGGCCTCCAGGTCCAGGCGCTGGCCGACCTTCAGGTCGAAGCTGCCGCCGATCACGTAGCTGCGCGGGGCCAGCTGCTGCAGCAGGGTCTGGACCGGCACCACCACCAGGCCGCGCTTGAGCGCAGGCAGGCGGTGCAGGGCCGCCAGGCGCTGCGAGATGATGTCCGGATGCGGGCTGAAGCGGTCGTAGGGCAGGGTTTCCCAGTCCGGGAAGGCGATCACCGGCAGCGCGGGATCGTTGCCCAGCAGGGTCTGCAGATCGGCTTCGAGCTGGTTGGCGCCGTGGTTGTCACGGGCAACCACCAGCAACGGCGCGTCATGCGCGCGCGCCGCCTGGGCCAGGTACCAGGCCAGGGCGGTCGGTGAAGCGGGGGCGCGCCACCAGGCGCGGAGCTGGCCGGCGCGCGGCAGCGGCGGGGCGGGGTATGAAGTACGCGACATGGACCGCGGATTTTAGCAGAAGCCTCCAGCCGCCCCATGATTGCTGCGTGAGCGGGCAGCGCCGGGCCATGCCCGGCGTGCGCAGTGGCTGCAACGGCATCGCCGGGCGGCGCCCGGCGTCACCGTCAGTTGTCCAGTTCCAGCACCATGCGTACCAGCCCTTCGGTGCTGTTCGGGTGCGGAACGGGCTTGAAGCCCAGCGAGGCAGCCAGCTGCTTCATCGGCTCGTTCTCGGCCGCCACATCGCCGTACAGGCGATCCAGGTACTTGCCCCGACCCCACTTCACCAGCTTGCGCATCAGCTGCCGGCCCAGGCCCTGGCCGATGAGGAAGCGGCTGATCAGGATCGCGTACTCGGCTTCGCGGGTACCGGGGATGATCGAGGCCCGGGCGACCGCACCGACCACGGCCTCACCGGCGGGCAGGGACTCGGCCGCGACCAGGGTGATCTCGGTCTTGGGATTCGGATGGGTCAGGCGCTGGGTGGTTTCCGGTGACAGCTCGGTCACCGCCTGCAGGAAACGGTCGCGGATTTCTTCCGGCCCGAACAGGCTGAAGGCCGCTTGCAGCGGCGCGCTGTCTTCCGGGCGGATGGGGCGGATCAGCAGCTCGTGGCCGCTGGGAGCCTTGAAGATCTCATGCCAGGGCGGCATGCGGTTGCGAGTGGCCATACCGGGTGATTCCTTGGTGGTCCATCGATTGTGGCATCACCGGGGCTGTCTTCCGTGAACAAAAGGCTCACGGGCGTACAGCCTCGTGAAGGCCATTATTCAGGTGCCTTGAGCCAATCCAGGCGGGTGCTGGCGCCGGGCTCACCCAGGTGCTGGCGCAGCGCCGGCAGGGCCGGACCGACCGCCCGGTCGAACTGCCAGGGGGCGTTGAGCACCAGCATGCCGCTGCCGTTGAGGCGCAGCGGTGAGTCGTCGGGGCGTACCAGGAACTCGATGGTCACTGCCGACTTGACCGGCAAGGCAGTGGCCTTGCGCAGGAAATGCAGGATCGTGCGGCGCTGCTTGATCGGGAACCACACCGCGCAGGTGGCCTGCGGCCAGCGCGCCAGCGTCTCGGCCAGCGCTGCCAGGATGCGCTGGTACTCGGCGTCCTGGGCCTCGTAGGGCGGGTCGATCAGCACCAGGCCGCGGCCGATCTTGCTGCCGTTGACCTTCGGCGGCAGCAGCGAGCGCAGCAGTGCATAGCCGTCGCCCGGGTGCACGCCGACCCGGCTGTCATGGGCGAACAGGGCCTTGAGCGTGCCTGCTTCGTCTTCCTGCAGCTCGCATACCGCCATCCGGTCCTGCGCACGCATGGCCTGGGCGGTGAGCAGGGGCGAGCCGGGGTAGTTGGTCAGCGCGCCGACCGGATTGTCGGCCTGCACGGCCTTCAGGTAGCGCTCGACCACGTCCGGCAGCTTCGGCTGCGCCATCAGGCGCATGACCCCGGATTCGGCCTCCAGCGTCTTGCGGCTCTCTTCGCTGGCCAGCAGATAGCGGCCAGCGCCGCCGTGGGTGTCCAGCACGAAGAACGGGCTGTCCTTGCGCTTGAAGCTGTCGATCAGGGCCAGCTGCACGATGTGCTTGAGGACATCGGCATGGTTGCCGGCGTGGAAGGCATGGCGGTAATTCATGGGGGCAGTGTACGGGGCGGCGGCCGCAGCGGCTATGCTGCGCGCCATGACAGCTCCCGTTGCCCATGTCCTGGTGGTCGAGGACGAAGCCGCCATCGCCGAAACCGTGCTCTACGCGCTGCGCAGCGAGGGCTACCTGGCCAGTCACTGCCTGCTCGGCAGCGATGCCCTGCAGCGGCTGCGGGACGGTGGCATCGATGTGGTGGTGCTGGACGTGGGCCTGCCGGACCTGAGCGGCTTCGAGGTCTGTCGTCGGCTGCGTGCGCTGCCCGGTCCGCAGGCGCAGCTGCCGGTGATCTTCCTGACCGCCCGCAACGACGAACTGGACCGGGTGCTGGGCCTGGAGCTGGGCGCCGATGACTACATGGCCAAGCCGTTCTCGCCGCGCGAGCTGGTGGCGCGGGTGCGCGCGCGGCTGCGGCGGGCGGCGCCTGCCGCCAGTGACACCGATGCGGGCTGGCAGACGCATGGCGCCTTCGCCATCGACCGCGAGGGCCGGCGTGTCCGCTTCCACGGCCAGGCGCTGGACCTGACCCGCTACGAGTACGCACTGCTGGAAGCCCTGCTGCAACGCCCCGGGGCCATCCTCAGCCGCGCCCAGCTGATGGACCGCGGCTGGGACAGCAGTGCCGACAGCGCCGACCGCACGGTCGATACGCACGTCAAGACCCTGCGTGCCAAGCTGCGCGCGGCCGGCGCCAGCACCGACCCGATCCGGACCCACCGTGGCCTGGGCTACGCCCTGGAGGTGTGAGCGATGCGTCTGGTGATGAAGCTGTTCCTGGGCTTCTTCCTGATCGTGGGCATCGCCGCGTTCTTCGTCATGCGCGTGTTCGTCAACGAAGTGAAGCCGGGCGTGCGCCAGGCGATGGAATCGACCCTGGTCGATGCAGCCAACGTGCTGGCCGAGATGGCGGCGGCGGACGTCAAGGCAGGCACCATCAACAGCGGCAGTTTCACCCGCAACCTGGCCAAGGCGCGGCAGCGTGACCTGAAAGCGATGGTGTGGCGCTTTCCCAAGCGCGCCCTCGATTACCGGGTGACGATCACCGATGCGAAAGGCATCGTGATCTACGATTCGCAGGGCCGCGACGTCGGTCGTGACAACTCGCGCTGGAACGATGTCTACCGCACCCTGCGCGGCGAGTACGGCGCCCGCTCCAGCCCGGAGACGCCGGGCGAGGAGGGCAACACCGTGATGCATGTGGCCGCGCCGGTGTACGACCCGGGCGATGGCCGCACCCTCATCGGCGTGCTCACCCTGGCCCAGCCCAACCGCAGCATCGATCCGTTCATTGCGGCCAGCCAGCGCGCCATCATCGAACGCGGCGCATGGCTGATAGGACTCTCGGCGCTGGTCGGGGTGCTGGTGACGATGTGGTTGACCACCGGCCTGGGCCAGCTCAGCCGCTATGCGCGCGCGGTCACCGCCGGTGAGCCGGTGCCGCCGCCACGCCGCCGCCGCGATGAGATCGGTGATCTCGGCCAGGCGCTGGAGACCATGCGGCGCAAACTCGAAGGCAAGGCCTACGTCGAGCAGTATGTGCAGTCGCTGACGCACGAAATGAAGAGCCCACTGGCCGCGATACGCGGTGCCGCCGAGCTGCTGCAGGAACCGATGGCCGATGCCGACCGTGCGCACTTCGCGCGCAGCATCCTCGAGCAGCAGGAGCGGTTGACCGAAACCATCGACAAGCTGCTGGCGCTGGCCGAAGTGGAGCAGCATGGCTGGCTGCAGACGCGTGCTCCGATCGCACTGCCGGACCTGCTGCAGCAGACCGTCGCAGCCGCGCAGGTGCGCGCGCAGGCGGCCGGCGTCGAGGTACGCACTGATGCCGTGGCGGATCTGAGCATTCAGGGTGATGCCTATCTGCTGCGGCAGGCGCTGAACAACCTGGTCGACAACGCGGTTGCCTTCTCTCCATCGGGGACGGAGGTGGTGCTGCAGGCACAGGTTGAGGACGGCGGCGTGCGCCTGCAGGTGGCCGACCGGGGGGCCGGCATTCCCGACTATGCCCGTGACCGCGTGTTCGAGCGCTTCTATTCGTTGGCCCGTCCCGGCAGTGGCCGCCGCAGCTCCGGCCTCGGGCTGCCGTTCGTGCAGGAAGTGGCGCGCCTGCACGATGGCCGTGTCCAGCTGCAGGCCCGCGACGGCGGCGGGACCGTGGCCAGCCTGTGGTTGCCGCTGGGCATGCCCGGCCCGCGCACGCGGCGCTGACTTCACATCCGCTTCAAATTCGCCACAAACCCCGCTCACCGTCACGGTCCATGCTGCAGCCCTCTCCAACGAGGATGGACCATGAAATCCCTGAAGATGCTGCTGCGGTTCGCCATTGTCGGCGGGCTGATCCTGCTGCTGCTGATTCCGCTGATGATGATCCGCAGCGTGATCAACGAGCGCAGTCAATACCGGGACGAAGCCTTCGCGCGGGTCGCTGACAGCCGCGCCGGCGCGCAGCAGCTGGTGGGGCCGGTGCGGGTGGTGCCGTGGGTGGAGCGCCAGCAGGTGGAAGTCGTCGACGCCAAGGGCAACAAGAAAACCGAGGTGCAGGTCAGCGAAGGGCACTGGCTGCAGATGCCGGCCTCGCTCGACGTTGGCGGCGAGATGCTGCCCAGCCAGCGTGAGGTCGGGCTGTTCAAGGTGCCGGTGTACAGCTGGAACGGCCAGTTGAAGGCCTCTTTCGCGGCTGACGACTATCCGGTCAAGCCAGGCCGCACCTATGGCCAGCCCTATGTGGCGCTGGGGGTGTCCGACGCGCGTGGTCTGGTCGGCACGCCCAACCTGCGCGTGGATGGCCGCCAGGTACGCCTGCTGCCGGGCGTCGGCGCCGCTGCGGAACTGGGGCGTGGCCTGCATGCGCCCGTTGCGGGTTTTGCCGCGGTGCAGGGCGGGCTGCTGGCAGCGAGCACGGTGGAGCTGGAACTGCGGCTGGACGGCAGCCGCATGCTGTCGGTCGTGCCGGTAGGCGATGACAACCGCATCGCACTGCGGTCGCGCTGGCCGCATCCGTCCTTCGCCGGCGCCTTCCTGCCGAACGAACGCCGCGTCGATGCGCAGGGCTTCGACGCACGCTGGGCGGTGTCCTCGCTGGCCTCCGATGCCCAGCGCCAGCTGCGCGGCGATGGCGAGGTGGCGTCGCAGGCGGTCAGCGTGTCGCTGGTCGATCCGGTCGACGCCTACACACAGGCGGATCGCGCCTCCAAGTACGGCGTGCTGTTCGTGCTGCTCACCTTCGTCGGCTTCATTCTGTTCGAGCTGATCAAATCGCTGCGCATCCACCCGCTGCAGTACCTGATGGTGGGCCTGGCACTGGCGATCTTCTTCCTGCTGCTGATCAGCCTGTCCGAGCACATCGCCTTCTGGAAGGCGTATCTGGTCTCGGCGGCGGCCTGCATCGGCCTGCAGGCGGTGTACCTGGCCAACGTGCTCGGTCACTGGAAGCGCGGTCTGGGCTTCGCCGCGCTGCTGACCGTGCTGTATGGCGCGCTTTACGGGCTGCTGGTCTCGGAGAACAACGCGCTGCTGATGGGCTCGCTGCTGCTGTTCGTGATTCTGGCGCTGGCGATGTGGGTGACCCGCCGCGTGGACTGGTATGCGCTGGGCGCGGAAGCAAAGTGAGGAGATCGCGATGGGATGGCGCCAGGGATTGCGGCTGAGAGCCCAGCAGGGCATTCCGGCCCTGCTCGAAGTGGATGCACTGCTGCAGGCGCATGGCGT
Source organism: Stenotrophomonas sp. TWI169 (assembly GCF_039674705.1). Classification (NCBI taxonomy): domain Bacteria; kingdom Pseudomonadati; phylum Pseudomonadota; class Gammaproteobacteria; order Lysobacterales; family Lysobacteraceae; genus Stenotrophomonas; species Stenotrophomonas sp. TWI169. The sequence goes on from NZ_JBDJOB010000007.1 coordinate 95,146, forward strand.
GCTGGCGGCCCTGCCGGGGGCGCGGATCGCCCCCGGCCTGGTCCGCTTCCAGCTGGCGGCGGCCACCTGCGAAGGAGTGCTGGGGCAGGGGCTGGAGTGGCTGGACGGTGCACGGCAGGGACGCGGCGTGCTGGGTGGAAAGGTGCCGCGCTACCGGCCCTGGAAGGCCGGGCCGGGGGCATTGGCCGAGATCGGCATCGCCGGCCTGCCCGGCGACTGGCCTGCGCATGCTGCGGTTTACGGCTGCAGCAGCATCGACCGGCGGCACTGGTTGCTGCTGCTGCCCATGCGCGCCCAGTTGTGGCTGGGCTGGAGCGGATGAGGCGTCTGCACTGCCCATGACCGATGGGACGGGGGCCGAGCGCCCCCGCTGGCTAGACTTCAGGGGTTGATGATCGAGCCGAAGGGCAGGGGTGGGATGTGCTGAAGTGGGGTGTGCTGGCGGTTGCGCTGGCGATGAGCGGCAATGCGATTGCGCAGCAGCGCGAGCCGGTGGACCTGGACATGGTCAGCCGCATCCGCCAGGAGGCGTTCCATCGCTCGCAGGTGATGGACACCTTCAGCTATCTCACCGAGCGCATCGGGCCGCGCCTGACCAACTCCCCGGCGATGGGGCGTGCCAACGCGTGGACCCGCAGCAAGTTCACCGAATGGAAACTGGACAACGTCCATGACGAAGCGTTCGACGACTTCGGCCGTGGCTGGGAGTTCACCTCGGCCAGCGTGGAGATGCTCGGTGACCGCGTGATGCCGCTGCACGCACTGCCCAAGGCCTGGACGCCGGGCACCCGCGGACCGGTCGAGGGCGAGCTGGTACAGGTGGACATCAAGAAGCCGGAAGACATCGAGAAGTACCGCGGCAAGCTGCGCGGGAAGATCCTGCTGCTCGGCGAGGCGCGCGAGTACAAGCGGGGTACCGAGCCGGACTCGCATCGTCACGACGCCACCTCGCTGGAGGGACTGCAGGAATTCACCCTGCCCAAGGACAAGGACGCCACCGCCGAGCGCGCCAAGCGGGTGAAGGAGTACCAGGAGCGGCAGGCGCTGGCGGCCAAGGTCAACGCCTTCTTCGTCGAGGAAGGCGCATTGGCCTCGATCAGCATCAGCAGCTGGGACAACGGCATCATCCGCGTGGCCGGTGGTGGCTCGCGCAAGGCCGGGGAATCGGTCGGCATTCCGGAGCTGGCGATGATCGCCGAGCACTTCAATCCGCTGGTGCGTGCACTGGAGGCCAAGCAGCCCGTGCGCCTGCGGGTGGACGTGAGCGCGCGTTTCACCGACGACAGCGATCAGCCCGGCTACAACACGCTGGCGGAGATCCGGGGCAGCAGCAGGCCGGATGAGGTGGTGATGATCGGCGCGCACCTCGATTCCTGGCACAGCGGCACCGGCGCGGCCGACAACGCGGCCGGCGTGGCGGTGATGATGGAAGCCATGCGCATCCTCAAGGCCACCGGTGCCAAGCCCCGGCGCACCATCCGGGTGGCGCTGTGGAGCGGCGAGGAGCAGGGCCTGATCGGCTCGCAGGCCTACGTCGCCAAGCACTTCGGCCAGTTCCCGGAACCGGTGGACGCTGCGCAGAAGGCGTTGCCGGCCTCGCTGCGCGACCCCACCGGACCGCTGCGCAAGACCCGCGACTACAGCAAGTTCCAGGTCTACTTCAACATGGACAACGGCTCCGGCCGCTTCCGTGGCATCTACGCGCAGGAGAACCTGGCGGCGATGCCGATCTTCGAGGCCTGGCTCGCCCCGTTCCATGATGTCGGCGCCACCACGGTGGCGACCCGCAACACCGGCAGCACCGACCACATCAGCTTCGACCGCATCGGCCTGCCCGGCTTCCAGTTCATCCAGGACCGGCTGGATTACTTCACCAATGTCCACCACAGCCACCTGGACACCTGGGACCACGCCGAGCCCGAAGATCTGAAGCAGGCAGCGGCCATCGTGGCCTCCTTCGCCTACAACGCGGCGATGCGCGAGCAGTCGTTCCCGCGCAAGGCCGAGCCGCAGCCGTGACGTGAGCCGGAGGGACGGACCCCGTCCGTCCCTCCGTGCCGGCGCGGGGCTGGTGGTAAAATCGGGGAATTCCCGTTCCTCGAGCCCCACATGACCTGCCGCACCCGCTTCGCCCCCAGTCCTACCGGTTATCTGCATATCGGTGGCGCCCGCACCGCGCTGTACTGCTGGCTGGAGGCCCGCCACCGCGGCGGCGAGTTCGTGCTGCGCATCGAGGATACCGACCGTGAACGCAGCACCCAGGGGGCGATCGACGCCATCCTGGAGGCGATGGAGTGGCTGGGCCTGGACTACGACGAAGGTCCGATCTACCAGACCGACCGGGTAGCCCGTTACCGGGAAGTCGCCGAGCAGCTGATTGCCGACGGCAAGGCCTACTACGCCTATGAAACCCGGGAAGAGCTGGACGCGATGCGCGAAGCCGCCATGGCCAGGCAGGAAAAGCCGCGCTACAACGGTGCCGCGCGCGAGCTGGGCCTGCCGTACCGGGACGACCCGAACCGCGTCATCCGCTTCAAGAATCCGCTGCAGGGTACGGTGGTGTTCGATGACCTGATCAAGGGCCGGATCGAGATCGCCAACAGCGAACTGGATGACATGGTCATCTTCCGTCCGGACGGCTATCCCACCTACAACTTCGCGGTGGTGGTGGATGACTGGGACATGGGCATCACCGAGGTCATCCGCGGTGACGACCACATCAACAACACGCCGCGCCAGATCAACCTGTACGAAGGCATCGGTGCACCGGTGCCGAAGTTCGGCCACATGCCGATGATCCTGGACGAGCAGGGCGCCAAGCTGTCCAAGCGCACCGGTGCCGCCGACGTGATGCAGTACCGGGATGCCGGCTACCTGCCGGACGCACTGCTGAGCTACCTGGCCCGCCTGGGCTGGTCGCATGGTGACCAGGAACTGTTTACCCGCCAGGAACTGATCGACCTGTTCGATGTGAAGGACTGCAACTCCAAGGCGTCGCGCCTGGACATGGCCAAGCTGGGCTGGGTCAACCAGCACTTCCTGAAGACCGTGGAACCGGCCGACATCGTGCCGCACCTGGTCTACCAGCTGCAGAAGCTGGGCCTGGACGTGGCGGCGGGCCCGGCACCGGTAGACGTGGTGATCGCCCTGCGTGAACGCGTGCAGACCCTGAAGGAAATGGCCGAGAAGGCCGTGGTCTGGTACCAGCCGCTGAACGACTACGACGAAGCCGCAGTGGCCAAGCACTTCAAGGCCGGGGCCGAGGTCGCCCTGGGCAAGGCCCGTGAACTGCTGGCGGCGCTGCCGGAATGGACGGCCGAAGCGGTCGGCACGGCCCTGCACGACACGGCCGCCGCGCTGGAGATCGGCATGGGCAAGGTCGCCCAGCCGCTGCGCGTGGCCATCACCGGTACCCAGGTCAGCCCTGACATTTCCCACACCGTGTACCTGGCCGGCCGTGAGCAGGCCTTGAAACGCATCGACGCGGCCATTACCAAGGTAGCAACGGTCTGAGGCATCCTTGCCAGGCCGAACCGGAGAACGCGCATGCCCGCCAAGACTGCCACTGCCTGTACCGCCCCCCACCACCACGTCCATGACGCATCGGATTTCGTGGCGGTGGTCGAGCGTGTCTCGCGCGAACGCGGGCTGCGCTTGACCCCCATCCGCGCCAACGTACTGAAGCTGATCGCCGAAGCCGGCAAGCCGGTCAAGGCCTACGAGCTGCTGGAATGGGTGCGCAACGGCAAGGGCGTGGGCGCCGATGCCCCGCCCACCGTGTACCGCGCGCTGGACTTCCTGATGGCCAACGGCTTCGTGCACAAGCTGGAATCGGTGAATGCCTTCGTGGCCTGCCACCACCCCAGCAGTGCGGCGCATTCGGTGCCGTTCCTGATCTGCAACAGCTGCCACAGCGCGGTGGAACTGGAAGACCGCGAGATCGTCGGCCAGCTGGAGAAGCGGGCCAAGGAGCTCGGCTTCCAGCCGCAGGCGCAGACGCTGGAAGTGCACGGACTCTGCGCCCGCTGCGCAGGCTGAGCGGCCGGCGCGAGTGGGGTCAGATCCCTTTTGCCAAGGCAAAAGGGATCTGACCCCAGTTTCATGTTGCCAAGGCAAAAGGGATCTGACCCCCGTTTCACGAGCTCGACCCTACCGGGCCGGCGCAGGCTCGGCCGCCGTATCCACCCGTGCGATCACCGACATGCCGGGACGCAGTCGCGCGGCCAGCTCCTGCCCCGGATCGATCGAGATCCGGATCGGCAGCCGCTGCACCACCTTGGTGAAGTTGCCGCTGGCATTGTCCGGGCGCAGGACGCTGAATTCCGAGCCGGTGGCGGGGGCGATCTGCTCCACATGGCCGCGCAGCACCTGGCCCTGGAACGCGTCCACGGCGAACGTCGCAGGTTGGCCGATGCGCATCTGCCAGGTCTGGCCCTCCTTGTAGTTGGCGACCACCCACAGCGCGTCGGGCACCAGGAACAGCAGCTGTGAGCCGGCGGCCACGTACTGGCCGGTCCGCACGCTGGCCTCGCTGATCTGCCCGTCGCGCGGCGCATGGATCACGGTATTGGCCAGGTCGATGCGTGCCAGTTCCAGTTGCGCCTGTGCGCTTTCCACCTGTGCCTCCAGGCTCTTGCGTGCCACCTGGGTGGAGACCAGCGTTTCCTCGGCGATGCGGATCTGCGCCTGCGACTGCTGCACGCTGGCCTGCGCCGACGCCTGGGTCGTGCGGAAGCGGTCGCGGTCATTGATCGATACCAGGCGTTGTGCGGCGAGCTGTTCGTATCGCTTCAGCTCGTTGCGGGAGCGCTCAAGCTCGGCCTTGCCGGCGGACAGGGTGGCCTGGGCCGCAGCGATCTGCGCGCGGTTCTGCGCCTGCGACTGATCGGAGTTGGCCAACGCCGCGCGCGCGCTGTCCAGCGTGGCCTGTGCCTGCGCCACGCGCTGCGCATAGATGCGGTCATCGATGCGCAGCAGTGGTTCGCCCTTCTTCACGTGCTGGAAGTCCTTCACCAGCACCTCGGTCACATAGCCATTCACCTGGGGTGCCATCACCGTGATCTGCCCGCGCACGTAGGCGTTGTCGGTGACCATCACGCTGCTGGCAAACGGCCACAGGTGCCACGCGCGCAGGATCAGTGCGATGCCCAGCAGGGCCACCACCACCATCACTGCCACGCTGCGCGCGCTGGGTTTGAGGTACTTCGGCGCGACCGCCGGCTCAGCCGGCGTGGGCGCAGGTGCCGCGTCGGTCGGCGGCGGTGGGGTCACGTTGTCGGCATCGTCGGGACGGGGCGGGACGGGAGGCATGGCGAAGGACTCAGCGGAGCGCTGCGGGGGAGGCCGCAGCGGAGGAGGGCGGATGGCGCTTGCGCCACTGCTTGAGCACGGCGGTACGCAGCGACAGCAGCAGCAACCAGCACAGGAAGCCGATCGCCAGCCAGCCGCTCAGGGTGAACACATCATTGAACCCACGGACATTGGCCTCGCGGCGCGTCGTCTGTGCCAGCTGCGCGGTGCCCTGCGCGCTGCGCAGCACCGGATCGGTGATCTGCGCGGCGTACAGCTGCTGCTGGATGCGCAGGCGCTGCGCCACCACCGGGTCGGCGGGATCAAGCTGGCTGGTCAGCGCGCTGGAGTACAGCTGTTCGCGATGCAGCTGGAAGGTTCCCAGCAGCGCCGAGCCGGCCAGCCCGCCCAGCGTCTGGGTGATCGACAGCGTTACCAGGAAGGTGATCATGTGGTCCACACCCTGTTTCAGGGCGGCGGAGATGCCCAGCATGATCAGCGGGCCCATGAACATCCCGGCACCGACCGAGGCCAGGAACTGGCTGAGGTAGAAATCGTGGGGACGGTCCATGCTGGTGCGGTTCTGGTCGAAGAACGCCGCCGAACCCAGCAGCAGGATCGCCATCAGCAGCTGCGGGATCAGCCGCTTCGGGCCGAAGGTCACGGCGGTACCGATGATGCCGGTGACAACCCCTGCCAGAATCACCACGAACAAGGGGCGCAGCTGGTCCGGGCCCATGCCCAGCGTGCGCATCAGGCTGACCACGCCGTAGGACTGCTCGGTGGTCAGGAAGCGGATGAGGAACGCACCCACGATGAAGTGCAGTACCGGCAGGCTGGCCAGCCAGCGCGTCTGCAGCAGTGGATTGCGCCGGTAGTGCTCGATGATGAAGGCGGTGGTCGACAATGCGATCGAGGCGACCAGCGCCCAGCCCAGCCACGGTGTGTCCAGCCACCAGCGCGTGTAGCCCTGGGCCAGCACCACCACCAGCAGCGCAACCGCCGGGGCAAGCAGGCTGAAGGTGAGGAAATCCATGGGCTCGAAGGCCTTGATCTGCACGCCTGGCGGCAGCTTCAGCACCACCACCGCCGCGAACGCACACAGCGCCAGCCCTGCTTCGAAGGAATACAGCTGGTGCCATTGCCCGGTATCGACCAGGCCGGGCGACACGATCCAGGCCAGCGGAACTGCCAGCTGCGACAGACCGACGCCGATCACCAGCAGGTTGCCGGTGAAGCGCCGCGGCAACGCCTGCAGCATGTACAGCGTACCCAGCGTCGAACACGCCGCACCGGCGAAACCGCTGGCCGCGCGCGTCAGCATCGTGGTTTCGAAGCTGCCCACGAACAGGTGCAGCACGGCCAGCGCGGCATACAGCCCCAGGCCGATCTCGGCGAACAGGCGGATGCCGTACTGCTGGCGGAACTTGAAGGCCAGCAGGTTGGCGGTGACGTTGACCATCGCGTAAGCGGCCACCAGCCAGCTGCCCTGGGTCGGGGTGAGCTGCAGTTGCCCCTGCAGGAACGGCAGGTTGGCGGTGACCAGCGCATTGCCGAGGCCGCCGGTGATGGCCACCAGCAGGGACACCAGGGCATAGGCTGCACGCCGGTAGGGTGGGTGCCACGGCATCGAAGCCGATCCGGGCATGGTCGGCTTCTCATGCTCCTCCCAGTCCGGCACCGGCTTCAGATACGGCTGCACCATCAGCGTGCTCCGCTGGCTGCTCCCTGGAGTCCTCCGCGCAGCAGTTGCAGGGCACGCCCGGCCAGACGGGCGCGCTCGTCACGGGTCTTGCCGCGAAGGGCCGCTCCCAGCATGCCGGAGATCAGTGAAATATCCGTTTTTTCCAGATCGGGACGGCACAGGCCTGCGGCGATGGCCCGCTGGATCGGTGCTTCCAGCAGGTCGCGTACGGTCTCGCGCGCGGCGCGCATGGAGGGCACGTCCGAATCAACGGCGCGCCAGTAATCGGCCAGCGCAGGTGAATCGATGATGCGCTGGGCCATCCCCTCGAACACCTCGAACAGGGCGTCGTCACGGTCGCCCAGCTGCTCCACCTGGCGGCGGATACGGTCGACCGCACGCTGCAGCAGGGCCTGGATCAGCGCGGTGCGGTCGGGAAAATTGCGGTACAGCGTGGCCCGGCCCACCTGGGCGCGTTCGACCACCAGGTCCAGCGGAGCGGTGACGCCGTGTTGCCCGAACACATGGTCGGCGGCGTCGAGAATGAGGGCACGGCGGGCAGCGGCATCAGCGCGTTGAGCGGTCATGGGTTCATTTTCGGACAGAAGTGTCCGATGTGCGAGACATTGAGTGACGGGATTGTCCGGTTGTTGTCCTACGCACATCTTTGTGATCGGTGTGTGAATTCGTATCCATGGCAGGTGGGAGGTGCCACCAGGCCATATCGATAGCGTCACGGCGCGGCTCATGTCCGAAGCCGTACCGGGTCCAAAAAAAGCGGGGGGCCAGCAGGCCCCCCGGGAGAGAACGACAACGAGCGTCGTCAGGGATCAGTGGAACGGCGTCCTGCTGCTGGAGGGGTCAGAAGTACGCACGGATGCCGAATGCGACACCGCGGCCCGGCAGCGGCGAGTAGTCGCGCAGCAGCGAGGTGTGCGGGCGCACTTCACGGTTGGTCAGGTTGCTGCCATCCAGGAACACCTCATAGCTGTTGCTGTCGTTACGATCCCAGCGGTAGGCCAGGTGCGCATCGACCAGGGTGTAGCCGTCGCTCGGCTCTTCGTTCTGCGCCACGTCCTTCTGCCGGCTGTAACGCACGGCGCCCACCGACGCGCGCCAGCCGTCCTTCGCCCAGCGCAGGTCGGCACCAACGCGGGCCGGCGCGATGCGCGGCAGGTAGCCGGTGTTGGCCAGCTCCACGGTGTAGTTGTGGTTGTGGTCACCGTGCGGCACCGCGATGTCGAGGTTGCGGCTGCCGTTGCCGTCCAGCTTGGCCTGCACGTAATCGCCGAACAGGCGCAGATCCCAGTCGCCTGCGACGCCTTCGAACAGATGCACCAGGGCTTCCGCCTCGGCACCCTTGAACACCGCATCCTGCTGCGTCCATGCACGCACCGGCAGGCCTTCGGTGACGCCGGTGTCGGCCAGGTAGATGAAGTCCTTGAACTTCGTCTGGTAGATCGAGGCGGAGAAGTCCAGGCGATCGCTGTGGGTGTGGATGCCCAGCTCGACACGCTGGCCGCGCTCGGTCTTCAGGTTGGCGTCGCCGATTTCCAGCGAGCGGGTGGCAATGTGCGCGCCAGCGGCATACAGCTCTTCATTGGTGGGGGCACGTTCGGAGCTGTCCACGCCGATGCGCAGGTCGACCGCGTCGTTGAGCTTCCAGATGCCGGCCGCGGACAGATTGGTGGCATCGAACTGCCGGCGGCGGTAATCGCCGGTCGGGTCCAGCTTGACCTGGTCGTGGCGGCCGCCGAGTTCGAGCTTGAACGGGCCGAACTGCTTCTCCTGCAGCACGAACAGGCCGATGTTTTTCGTTCCGGTGTCCGGCACGAATGCTTCTTCGCCCTTGGCGCCGAAATCGCTGTTGCCGAACTGCACGCCGAAGGCGCCGTCCCAGCCACCGACCTGCTGCTGTACGGCTTCCAGGCGGGTTTCGATGCCGCGGTTGGTGAAGCGTGTGGAGGGCGTGCCGGCCTCCAGCTCGACATGCTCGTAGTCGGTGTAGGCCACGCGGGCATTGATGTTCTTCAGGAACGAGACCGGGTTGTAGATGCCGGCCTTGGTCTCGAAGCGGTTCTGCACCATGTCGATGCGTACGTCATGCTCGTCGCCGCCTTCCTCCTCCTCGCCGTGATCATGATCATGATCGTGGTCATGATCGTCGCCGTCCGCGTGGACGTGGGCGCCATTGGGGATGCCATAGTTGGTGCGATAGGTGCTGGCCGACACGCCGAAGTAGCCGCCCTCGCCCAGCCAGGTGGCACCCACACCACCGGCCCGGGTGCGGATGGAGCTGTTGTCCAGGCGGCCACGGCGCGGCTCGTCGCCTTCCTCGCCCTCGTGGTCGTGGTCATGGTCTTCGTGGTGGTCTTCCAGGCTGTCGATCACCGCGTAGCCGGGAATGCGGTAGTCGTCGCCGTTGCGCACCAGGCCGTCGACATGCAGCACGACGTTGCCGCTGACGCCGTCGAGGCGGAACATGCCGCTGCGTTCATCATTGACGGAGTTGCCGCGCAGTTCAGCGCGGCCGCTGAGCGGACGGTCGGGCAGCTCGCGGGCGATGCGGCCATCGACGACGTTGACCGCGCCGCCGATCGCACCGCTGCCGAACAGCAGTGTCGCCGGGCCCTTCAGCACTTCGATCTGATCAGCCAGGAACGGTTCGATGCTGGTGGCATGGTCGGCGCTGACGGTGGAGGCATCCATGTTGCCCATGCCGTTGGACAGCACGGCCACCCGCGGGCCTTCCTGGCCGCGGATGATCGGACGACCGACACCGGGGCCGAAGAAGGTGCTCTGCACGCCCGGCAGCTTGGCCACCGTATCGCCGAGGGTGCCTGCCTTCTGTTCGTCCAGGCGCTCGCCGGCGAGCACTTCGACCGGGCGTGCCAGCGACTCGGCGTCGCCCTGCAGCGGCGAGGCGGTGACCTGCACCGATGACAGCTCGGTCAGGTGGCGGTCACGGTGCGCATCGTCGTCGCCTGCGGCGAATGCGGCGGACGGCAGCAGCGCGGCGAGCGCCAGGGCGAGGGTGTGCGGCTTGAACCGCAGGGAAGGGGCGGGCATCGAGAAATCCTTGTTACTGTGTATCAATTGTGAAGCGCACGTATCCCGTCGCGGGACAGGGGGAGAGGAGATCGTGCGGACCAGGAAGGGATGTTATATTATTCCATAACGATTCGCCGACCCTGCTGGAAGTCATGTCCCTCTCCTCCCACCTGCGCCATCTGCTCGACCGTTTCGGTGCCACCGGATCGATGCTGTGCGCAGTGCACTGTGCGGTGATTCCGGTGCTGCTGGCCGCAGCGCCTTCGCTGGGCCTGTCGTTCTGGCTCAGCGATGGCGTTGAACAGGCGCTGGTCGTGTTCGTGACCCTGCTGGGTCTGTTCAGCCTTGTCTGGGGCTACCGCCGGCATGGCGCCCTGCGCGCGCTGGCGTTCCTGATTCCCGGGCTGGTCGCGCTGTGGGCTGGGGTTCTGTACGACCCGCTGCATCACAATGCCGTGCCGCACGCGGTGGTGATGACCATTGGCGGTCTGCTGGTCGGCGTTGCCCATCTGGTCAATCTGCGGCTCAACCACAGCCACGTACACGACGCCAGCTGCGCGCACTAGGCGCTCCGTGATAGGCTTTCCGATCGTGCGCGGGGGCGTCCAGCAAGGCGGCCCCGCCGAACCCGTGTCAGCACGGGGTAACCAGATTTCACATTTGAGGAGTTGAAGACATGGGTAAGGGTGACCGCAAGACCGCCAAGGGCAAGCGCTACAACGCCAGCTACGGCAACGCCCGTTCGCACACCGCGAGCAAGGTCGCCGTAGGCGCCGCTGCCCCGGTCGCCAAGAAGACCGTGGCCAAGGCTCCGGCGAAGAAGGCCGTGGCGAAGAAGGCCGTCGCCAAGGCCTGATCGGCCGGCCGATGGGTCAACGAAGAACGCGGCGCCTGGCGCCGCGTTTTTTTATGCGTGTCGTTGCGGCCGCCGCGTTCGCCGGGCATGGCCCGGCGCTACCCACATTGGCACGGTAGCGCCGGGCCCTGCCCGGCGGAGACCACCGACGCCCCCATGCCGGGGGAGCGCCGGGCCATGCCCGGCGGAGACGCCCGATCAACGCAGCGTCTGCTTCAGTGTCTCGGCATTGCCGTCGTTCGGCGCGGCTGGAACCTGCAGCAGGTGCGCCAGCAGCGGATAGACATCGACGTTGTCGAAGCCGTCGATCAGCAGCCCCTGACGGAACGACGGGCCGCTCGCCAGGAACACCGCACGCATCGACGGCAGCGCCGGATCGTAGCCGTGCGAGCCGCCGTCGCGACGATCGCGCCTGGCGATCCAGTCCCGGGTCAGCGCGTCCCAGCCTTCATCCATCTGGCAGACGATGGCGGGTATGCGTGGATGCGTGCCGTAATGCCAGCGCGCAGGCAGGTTCTCCTTCTTCCAGCATTCGTAGTGGGCATGGCGGCCGAGCAGGGCACGTTCGGCCTCGGCTTCACGCCCCGCGACCGGCGCGAAGCCGACCGACTGGCCCTGGCTGACGTTGCGTGCGATGGCCGGGTCCACCATCGACTCGGTGGCGATCACCTGGCCGTCGCCCACCGCGGCCATGCCGTGATCGGAAACCACGATCACATTGGTGGTGGATGTCAGGCCACGCTGCTGCAGTCCGTCGAGCACCTGGCCGACAACCTGGTCGGCCCGCACGATGGCTGCCGTGTACTGCTGCGACTGCGGCCCATGGTGATGCCCGGCCTTGTCGACGTGTTCCATGTACAGCGTGGCCAGGCGTGGCGCCTCGGCATCGCTGCGTGCCAGCCAGCCCAGTACGGTCTGCACACGTTGCTCGAACGGTTCCTTGTCGTTATACGCCAGCCACTGGCTGGGGCGCACGCCCTTGATCTCCGCTTCGCTGCCCGGCCAGGACCAGGTCGCGGAACGCACGCCGGCTTTCTCCGCGCTGACCCAGATCGGCTCGCCGCCCCACCAGTCGCTGCGGGTGACCGCCTCGCGGTTGCTCAGCGCGAAACTGCCCAGCGATGCGTCGTCCATCGCATTGTGGATGATGCCGTGATGGTCAGGGCGCAGACCGGTCACGATGGTGTAGTGGTTGGGGAAGGTCAGCGAGGGATAGGAGGGCGTCATCCAGCGTGCGCGCACGCCGCTGTCGATCATCCGCTGCAGGTTCGGAGTCAGCCCGCGGTCCAGCGCGTCGGCACGCAGGCCATCGATGGAGATCAGCAGCAGCTTCGGCGGTGCGGCCGTTGCCGCAGGCGTAGGGACGGTGGCGGTCGGGGCGGGTGCGGTGGTGCAGGCGGCCAACGGCAGCAGCAGCGCCAGCGCGCAGGTCAGGCGTACGGAAGTCATCCGCCCATCATAGTGCGAGGTAATGACGTGCCCAAGACACGGCGCGCCAGGACCGTCCGCGGTCAGATCCCTTTCCCACGGGAAAAGGGATCTGACCCCGATCTCCCATCAGGCGAACAGCGGTACCTGGCGTTGCTCAAGCCGCAGCAGTGCTGCCTTGGTCTCCAGTCCGCCGCCGAAACCGGTCAGCGCTCCGTTGCTGCCGATCACGCGATGGCAGGGCAGGATGATCGGCAGGGGATTGCGGCCGTTGGCGGCGCCGACCGCGCGCGTCGCGCTGGGCTGGCCCAGGTGCTGCGCCAGCTGCAGGTAGCTCCAGGTCTGGCCGAACGGTATCAACGCCAGAGCCTGCCAAACGCGCAGCTGGAACGGGGTGCCGCGCGGTGCCAGCAGCAGATCGAATGTGCTGCGTTCGCCATGCAGGTACTGCAGCAGCTGTTCGCGGGCCTCGGGAAACGCGCCGGGCGCATTGTGCCAGTCGCTGCGTCCGCGCGCGGGGTGGCGGTTTTCAGGAAACAGCACGTGGGCCAGGCCACGTTCGTCACCGGCGATGGTGAGCTCGCCGATCGGGCTGTCAAAACGGTCGAACAACAACGTCATGTCGGTTCTCCAACGAACGTGCCGGACAGATGCCACAGATGCAGCACCGCATACGAGCGCCAGGGGCGCCAGGGCTGGGATCGCGCTTCGGTGGCGCGTTCGCTCAGGCGCTGCCCCTGGGCATGGCCGAGCACCTGCTGCAGCACCAGGTCACCTGCAGGAAACGCGTCGGGCTGGCCCAGGCCGCGCAGGGCGATGTACTGCGCCGTCCACGGGCCAATGCCGGGCAGGGCCACGCAGCGGGCGACGAATTCCTCCAGTGCCTGGCCGGGCCCGAAGTCGAGCTGGCCACTGACGCAGGCTGCGGCCAGTGCGCGCACGGTGGCGGCGCGGCTGCGTGGCAGACCGATCGATTCCAGAGGGGCGTCCGCCAATACCGAGGGAGAGGGGAACTGGCGGTCGAACTCCGTCGGCATGCCCGGCAGGTGGGCGCCATGCGCGTCGACCAGCCGGCGCGCGAAGGTGGTCGCCGCCGCAACGCTGACCTGCTGGCCGAGCACGGCACGCACCGCCACTTCGAAGCCATCCCAGCCGCCCGGCACGCGCAGGCCAGGGCGTTCGGCGATGCCGCGCGCCAGCAGCGGCTCTTCACCGAGCGCGGCATGCACCTGCTGCAGGTCGGCATCGAGATCGAATACCCGCCGCACGCGTCGCACGATGTCCGGTATCAGCCGCGGATCGACCGCGCCCAGCTGCAGGCGCAGTTCCGGCCGCTTCGGATCAGCCGTCACCCGCAGCAGGGTGGGTCGTTCAGGCGTGCCAAGCACGCGCTGGTAGCTGTCGTCGCCGATCAGTTCGATGCCCGGCAGGCTGCGCTTGCGCAGGAACGCCAGCATGCGCGGAAAATCCAGCGGAGGCCGGTAGCCCAGGCGCAGCACCAGGCCACCGTCATCGGCGGCCAGCGGGACGTGTTGGCGGCGCAGCGTGGTCGGTGCCATCCCGCAGCCCTGCAGGAAGGCGGTGTTGAAGCGGCGCAGGCTGTTGTAGCCCGCCGCGAGCGCAACGTCGGTGACCGGCAGGGTGGTTTCGGTCAGCAGCTGCTTGGCCAGCAGCAGGCGGTGGGTGGCGTGGATCTGGCCGGGCGTGGCGCCCAGGTGTTCCACGAACAGGCGCTGCAGCTGGCGTGCGCTGAGGCCGACCTTCGCAGCCAGTCCGGCAACCGGCTGCTCCTGCAGGAAGCCGCCGTGGATCAACGCCAGCGCCCGCTGCACGGCCTGGCCGGCCAGCGCCTGCTGTGCCTGCGGTGCCAGTTCGGGACGGCAGCGCAGGCAGGGCCGGTAACCGGCGGCAGTGGCTGCGGCCGCGCTCGGGAAATAGGTGATGTTGCGCGGCTTCGGCGGCGGCGCAGGGCAGACCGGCCGGCAGTAGATGCCGGTGCTGCGCACGGCGGTGAAGAACACGCCATCAAAGCGCGCGTCGCGGGCGAGGCGGGCACGGTCGCAGGCAGCGGTGTCGAGGACGAGGGCGGTGTTCATGCGCCCAGGCTAGGCCGCTCATGTCGCGGATACTCGCCGGATTCGGACATGGATGCAGCGGGTCGCGATCCGGGGTCAGAACCGGTTCAGTGCCACGTGCTGAATGCGCGCGCCGGGCAGGTAGACTGTGATCCTTGTTCCTGCGAAATCCGGTTGCCCGATGTCCGCCTTGATCCGCTGGTTGCCCCTTTTGTGCCTGGCCTTTGCGGGCTGCAGCCAGTTGGAGAATCCGGGCAACGTGACCGCGGCTGACAAGGCGGCACGGGCTCCGGCCAGTGATGGCGACAACATGGTGTCGATCAATGCCGCCGACGCCCCACCGCCGCCGTCCCCGCCGCGCAGCCGCGCTGATCGGCCGTGGCCGCAGGCGCAGCTGGAGAACGGCCGGGCCTGGGTCAGCTGCAGCACCGATTACGCGGCCGAAGGCGGCGACGGCGCGGAGCTGGAAGGGCTGCAGCGTGAGCAGATCAGCCAGGCGCTGCAGCCGTGTGCCGAACGGGGCCTGTTGCGGGTGCGCTACAACGGCAAGATCAATCCCGGGTTCGCCGAAATGATGTGGCGCCTGGCCGTGGTGGCCGACGCGCTGGAGATCCACAAGCGCATCCTCGATCTCGACTCCAGTGGTGGCCAGGTCGAGTCGGCGATCATTGCCGGCGACAGCATCGGCGAATCGGGCTGGACCATCTGGGTGCGCGAAGGGTCGATCTGCCACAGCGCCTGCGTGTTCGTGCTCGCGGCCGGCGACAACCGCCTGCTGACCGGCAAGGTCGGCATCCACCGCATGATGCGCATCAGCTCCAAGGCGACCTCGCGCGCCGAGCTCAACCGCGAGCTGCACGAGGTCTACGACAACGTGAAGGATTATCTGCAGCGCAACGGTGTGGCGGTGGGCGTTGCTGATCTGATGATGACCGTGCCCAACCGCAGCCTGCGCCTGCTGACCCCCGAGGAGCTGCGGCAGTTCGGCCTGGATGGCACCAATGCGGTGCAGGACGACCTGGAACGGATCAAGCAGATGCGCGCGTGTGGCGACGATTTCGTGCAGCGCAAGGACGCGTTCCTGATCGCCTTCGACCAGCAGTGCAAGCGCGACGGTGCGGACATGGAATCGATCAACAGCTGCGGCCAGTCGCTCAAGCAGCGGTTCGGTTTCCCCGATCCGGTCTGCCCCGAGGAGAGCCCGCTGTCGGAGATCGACGTGGCCACGCTGCCACCGTCTCCTCCGCCGCAGGTTCCGGTGGCGGAACAGCCGGCAGTGGAGACGGAGACCCAGGCCTCACAGGCCGATGCCGAAGCAACCCAGGGCAGCGTGCCGCTGCGCTGACAAACGCCTCACCCGGCTGGCGTAGACTGCGGTTCCTTCCGATGAACCGGTGGTGTCCATGAAGCGCGTGCTCCTGCTGCTGTCCCTGTTGCCGCTTGCTGCATTCGCCCAGGTGCCCGCGCCCGCCACGCCGGCTCCGGCGCCGTCGCGCCCGGCGCCGAGTGCGCCGGCCGCCGCGCCACCGGCGACAGCGGCACGGCCGCCCGCACCGGCCCTCAGCCCGGCACAGCAGGCGCAGGTGCAGAAGCAGGACGCGGAGATGGGGGCGGCCGCACTGAGGGCCGCGCAGATGGTCGACGCCAACCGCGCGGGCGAGTTGTGGGATGGCGCATCAGCCGTAGCGCGGCGCGCGGTGACCAAGCCGGCCTTCATCAGCCAGCTGACCGCCGACCGCACCCGTCTGGGGGCCTTGAGTGGTCGCGGCCAACCGTCCATTACCCGGGTGAAGTACGCGGCCGGCGCCGTCGTGCCCGAAGGCCTGTACATCAATGTCAGCTTCCCGACCCGCTTCGCCAACAGTGCGCAGCCCGTGCGCGAACTGGTCTCGTTCCGCTTCGATGAGGACCAGGTCTGGCGCCTGGCCGGTTACAGCCTGCGCGCACCCGGACCCTGAAGGAGAACAGCATGGCGGCCGAACTGACAATGCTGGCGTGGTCGACGCTGCTGGGGTTTGTCTACATCTTCGCCACCTCCACGGTGGTGACCCGCGAGCGGGGCATGAAGTGGAACGCGTCGGCACGCGACGAACAGGGCCGGCCACTCAGCCCGCTGGCAGGGCGGCTGCAACGGGCCCAGTCCAACTTCCTTGAGACGTTCCCGTTCTTCGCCGCCGCCGCGATCGCGGTGGTGGTGGCCGGTCGCAGCAGCGAGACCACGGCACTGGCCGCGCAGGCGTACTTCTGGGCACGGGTGGTCTACCTGCCGCTGTACGCCGCAGGTGTGCCCTACGTGCGCAGCCTGGTGTGGCTGGTGTCGCTGCTGTCGATCCTGGCGCTGGTGTTCGCACTGCTGTGAGCCGGGCCTGATCCAGATCAAGGCCGGTCAGCTGCGCGGCGCTATGCTGGCTGCGACTGGATCGATGGTGGGAGGCGCGCATGCGCAGGATGGATGTGGTGGTGGTCGGCGCGGGGCCGGCAGGACTGTGCTTCGCACGCGCGCTGGCCGGCAGCGGGCTGCAGGTCGGGCTGGTCGAAGCGCAGCCACGCCAGGCGCTCGCCGAAGCGGCGTTCGACGGCCGCGAGATCGCGCTGACCCACGCGTCGCGGCAGAGCCTGGAGCAGCTGGGGCTGTGGGCACGGCTGCCGGAGGCCGAGATTTCCGAACTGCGCGATGCCAAGGTGATGAACGGCGGCTCGCCGTTCGCACTGACCTTCGCCAGCAGCCAGGTCGATGGTCAGCCGCTGGGTTGGCTGGTGCCCAATCATCTGATCCGCCGTGCGGCGTGGGACGCGGTGCAGCGCCAGGACGGCCTGGAGCTGTTCGACGGGCGCAAGGTGCAGGGCGTGCAGGCCGATGCGCAGGGCCATGTGGTCGCGCTGGATGACGGCAGCAGGCTGCATGCGCGGTTGCTGGTGGCCGCGGACAGCCGCTTCTCCGCAACCCGGCGCATGCTCGGCATCGGTGCGCAGATGCGCGACTTCGGCAAGTCGATGCTGGTGTGCCGCATGCACGTCGAACGCGACCATCACCACACCGCGTGGGAATGGTTCGGCTATGGTCGTACGATGGCGCTGCTGCCGCTCAACGAAGGCCAGGCATCTGCGGTGATCACGCTGCCCCCGCGGCGGATCGAGGATCTGCTGGCGATGGATGAGGTAGCCTTCGGTGAGGCCGTCAGCGGCTTCTTCGAGCATCGGCTGGGGGGCATGCAGCCGGTCGCCACGCCGCAGGCCTATCCGTTGGTGGGTGTCTATGCACACCATTTCGCAGGCGAGCGCTCGGCGCTGATCGGCGATGCCGCGGTGGGCATGCACCCGGTCACCGCCCATGGCTTCAATCTGGGCCTGGCCAGTGCCCAGCGCCTGGCGCGGGGCATCGCCGGCCAGCAGCGCCGCGGCGCGGACATCGCTGCGGCCGGCATGCTGGCCAGCTACCAGCGTGGCCATCGGATGGCGGCGCGACCGCTGTACGAGGCGACCAATGCGATCGCCAGCCTGTACACCGATGATCGGCGCCCGGCGCGGCTGCTGCGGGCAGCGGGCCTGCGTGTCGCCCAGGGCGTGGCACCGTTCAGGCAGCTGATCGCCTCGCACCTGACCCAGCGCGTGGCCTGAACAGGATCAGATCAGCCGGCCGCCAGCACCCGGATCTGGCTGTCGGCGAATTCGACCACCTGGCCTGCGCGGATCTTGCAGGCCTTGCGCAGTTCAACTTCGCCGTCGACCCGTACCTGGCCCTCGCTGATGACCATCTTGGCCTCGCCGCCACTGGTGACCAGGTCGGCCAGCTTGAGCAGCTGCTTGAGTTCGACGTAGTCACCGTCGAGGTCGAATTCGAGAATCTGCATGGAGCGGGGGTTCCTGGGAAGGGGCGCAGGCCAGCGGCCGGGCCGGGAAGAGGGCGCGTATTGTGCGCCAGCACGGGGCCTGACGGCACGCGAAGGGAAAAACTGTACGCCTCGTTCAGGATCAATGCGGTATCATTCCGCTCTGAGCGAGTGAAATCTCCTCCGACCGAGCAGCGCCAGGGCACGCGATAAGAAGGGCGCCCAAAGCGCGGACCATCACCTTTTTTATCGCACTGCCAGGAAGACGGCAGTGCCTTCGGAGTTCCCCATGTCCCAAGATTCCCAAGCGCCGCTGCAGTTCGCGCAGCTCGGCCTGTCCGAGCCCGTGATGCAGGCGGTCACCGCCATCGGCTACGAAACCCCGTCGCCGATCCAGGCCGCCACCATCCCGGCGATGCTGGAAGGCCGCGACGTGCTGGGCCAGGCGCAGACCGGTACCGGCAAGACCGCCGCTTTCGCACTGCCCGTACTGTCCAACATCGACCTGCAGCAGATCAAGCCCCAGGCGCTGGTCCTTGCGCCGACCCGCGAACTGGCCATCCAGGTCGCCGAAGCGTTCCAGTCCTATTCGTCGAAGATCCCGGGCTTCCGCGTGCTCCCGGTGTACGGCGGCCAGCCGTATGGCCAGCAGCTGTCGGCCCTGCGCCGCGGCGTGCACATCGTGGTCGGTACCCCCGGCCGCGTGATCGACCATCTGGACCGCAGCACCCTCGACCTGTCCGAGCTGAAGACCCTGGTGCTGGACGAAGCCGATGAAATGCTGCGCATGGGCTTCATCGACGACGTCGAAGCCGTGCTGAAGAAGCTGCCGGAGCAGCGCCAGGTGGCCCTGTTCTCGGCCACCATGCCGCCGCAGATCCGCCGCATCGCGCAGACCTACCTGCAGGACCCGGTCGAGGTCACCATCGCGGCCAAGACCACCACCTCGGCCAACATCCGCCAGCGCTACTGGTGGGTGAGCGGCATGCACAAGCTGGACGCGCTGACCCGCATCCTGGAAGTCGAGCCGTTCGACGCGATGATCATCTTCGCGCGTACCAAGGCCGGTACCGAAGAACTGGCCAGCAAGCTGCAGGCCCGTGGCCTGGCCGCTGCCGCCATCAATGGCGACATGCAGCAGGCCCAGCGTGAGCGCACCATCGCCATGCTGAAGGAAGGCAAGCTGGACATCCTGGTGGCCACCGACGTTGCCGCCCGCGGCCTGGACGTCGAGCGCATCAGCCACGTGCTGAACTACGACATTCCGTACGACACCGAAAGCTACGTGCACCGCATCGGCCGTACCGGTCGTGCCGGCCGCAGCGGCGAGGCGATCCTGTTCGCGACCCCGCGCGAGAAGGGCATGCTGCGCCAGATCGAGCGCGCCACCCGCCAGCCGATCGAAGAGATGCAGCTGCCGAGCGTGGAAGCGGTCAACGATACCCGCATCAACAAGTTCACCTCGCGCATCAGCGAAACGCTTGGCGCCGGCGGCCTGGACTTCTACCGCCAGCTGCTGGAGCGCTTCGAGAACGAGCAGAACGTGCCGGCCATCGAAATTGCTGCCGCGCTGGCGAAGATGCTGCAGGGCGATACTCCGTTCCTGCTGCAGCCGCCGGTGCGTGCTCCGCGGGAAGAGCGTGCGCCGCGCGAGCGCTTCGACCGTGGCGATCGTCCGGAGCGTGGTGATCGCTTCGACCGCAACGAACGTGGCCCGCGCTTCGAGCGTGGTCCCCGCCGTGACGACGCCGAAGGGGGGTTCGAGCAGCGTCCACGCCGTGAAGTTCCGCCGCGCGGTGCGCCGGAGCAGGGCATGGAGACCTACCGCATTTCGGTCGGTCACCAGCATGGCGTGAAGCCGGCGAACATCGTCGGCGCCATCGCCAACGAAGCCGGCCTGGAAAGCCGTTACATTGGCCGCATCGACATCCACGACGACTTCTCGCTGCTGGACCTGCCGGCGCAGATGCCGCAGGACGTGCTGACCCACCTGCAGAAGGTGTGGGTGTCCGGCCAGCAGCTGCAGATGCGTCCGCTGGCCGCCGGTGAAGAGATCAATCCGGCACCGCGTCCGTTCAAGCCGCGCTTCGACAAGCGGGGTCCGGGTGGCCCGGGTGGCCCGCGTCGTGGTGGCCCGGGTGGTCCGGGCGGCGACCGTGACGGCCGTCCGCCGCGTCGTGATGGCTTCAAGCCGCGCGGCCCGCGCAGCTACTGAGCCAGACCTGCCGTGATCGACAACGCCAGCCCCCGGGCTGGCGTTGCTCGTTTGTGGACCCCGGTTTCGCACCGCCCACACATTCAGGGTCATAGGCTGGGCCGGTTCGAAGGGAGGTTGTCACCGCAGCACATTCGGGGGGATCCGGGATGGGTAGGAGTGGCACGGACATTCACAGCCGCCGGGTACCGATGTCCCGTGGGCTGGGGCTGAGGTTTGCGCTGTTGACGGGCATGGCGATCGGGCTGGTCGCATTGTCGGCGCTGATCCAGGAACTGCAGGCGGCTTCGACGGCGTGGATCGCCGGCCAGGGCTACTGGTCGCGTGGCCAGCAGGACGCCACGGCCGCTCTCAGCCGCTACCTGGCGCGGGGGGATGCCCGCGATCTGGAAGACGCCCGCCAGGCCCTGCGCGTGCCGATGGGGGACCTGCAGGGACGCCTGGCGCTGGAGCAGCCGAGACCGGATATCGAGCGTGCCCGACAGGGCTTCCTGCAGGGCGGCAACGCGCGTGCCGATGTGCCGCGGCTGATCTTTTCATTCCGTCACGCCCGTGACCTCGGCGCCTTCCGCGAAGCGACCGCCCTCTGGCGGGCGACCGACGGCGACCTGATGGCCGTGCACCGGCTGGTCGATGAACTGCAGCATCGTCATGCCGACGGTCCACTGCCGGTCGCCGCGCGCGACCGGTACCTGCAGCAGCTCCGTGATCTCGACCGGCGGCTGCAGGTGCAGGCGCAGGCGTTTTCGCAGGCGCTGCTGCGGATGGCTGCCGCGGTAAGGATGGCGACCCTGGTTGTCGGCGGCCTGTCGGTGCTGGCGATCAGCCTGATGGCCGTCGCCCTGGCGCGACGGGTCGGCAAGGATCTGACGGAGCATGAAAGCCGCTTCCGCGCAGCCTTCTACCAGGCCAACGTCGGCATGCTGAAGCTTGATGCCGGCGGCCGGGTGCTGGAAGCCAACCAGGCGATGGCGGACATCCTCGACCATCGCCGTGACGCGCTGTTGCAGATGTCGCTGGGTGACCTGCTGATGGAAGGAGAGCTGGTCATCGACGGTGTTGGCCGGATCGACTGGGAGCGGCAGCTGCGGCCGAGCGAGCTGCGCTTCCGCCGTCGCGACGGCAGCCTGGTATGGGGGCGCTGGAGCGGTACCGGCGTGCGCAACACCGGTGGCGGGCTGTCGGTGTTCGCGATTGTCGAGGATGTCAGCCAGAACCATGCGCTGGCCCGCGAGATCGAACACCACGCCAGCCACGATCCGCTGACGGGCCTTATCAACCGGCGCGAGATCGAGCGCCTGCTCGAGCGTGCACTGCTGCAGGTGCGCAGCGAGGGGGGCACGCATGCGTTGTGCTACATCAATCTGGACCATTTCAAACTGGTCAATGACAGCTTCGGCCATGCCGCCGGCGACCAGATGCTGCGCGGTTTTGCCGACTATCTGGTCGCCGCCGTGCGCGAGGGCGACTGGGTTGGCCGGTTGGGTGCCGACGAATTCGCGGTGTTCCTGGCCCATGCGGGCCAGGATGAGGCCAAGCGCGTGCTGCAGCGGGTGATCCGCAATCTTGGCCAAGCCACATTCCCGATCAGCGAAGGCAGCCTGCAGCTGAGCTGCAGCATCGGCGTGGTCGAGGTCAGCCAGGAGGCCCCTGATGTCAACTGGCTGATGAGCGCAGCCGACAGTGCCTGTTACGCAGCCAAGCAGGCCGGTCGCAACCGCGTGCACTGTTTCAACGAGGACCGCATGGCGCTGGACGAACGGCGCCTGGAGGCCGAGCGCCTGCAGGGCGTGAGCCGGGCGATGGCCGAGAACCGCACGCTGCTGTACGCGCAGCGCATCGCCCGGGTGGGTGACCCGGGCTATCTGCACTACGAGGTGCTGGTGCGCATGCGCGACAGCGACGGTACGCTGCATCTGCCCGGCCAGTTCATGCCGGCCGTGGAGCGCTACGGTATGGCGGTGACATTGGACCGGCATGTGCTCGGCCTGCTGTTCCGGCACCTGCAGGTATGCCCGGCGCATGTGCGCCAGCTCGGCCTGTGCAACGTCAACGTGTCCGCACAGTCGATCGCCGAACCCAGCTTCCTGGCTTTCGTCTGCGACCTGCTGGAGCGCAACCGCGTACTGGCGTCCAAGCTCTGCTTCGAGATCACCGAGACGGCCGCGATCAGCAATCTGAGCCAGGCGCGGGCGTTCATCGATGCGGTGAAGGCGCGTGGCTGCCGGCTGGCGCTGGACGATTTCGGATCGGGTCTGTCCTCGTTCGGTTACCTGCGCCAGCTGCCGGCCGACATGCTGAAGATCGACGGTGCATTCGTGCGCGACATGGATGTCGATCCGGTCAGTCACGCGACCGTACGCGCGATCACCGAACTGGGCCGCGAACTGCAGATGGAGGTCGTGGCCGAGTGGGTGGAGAGCAGCGAGGTGGCGGGGGCGCTGACCCGGCTGGGCGTGCAGGGGCTGCAGGGCTATGCGATCGAGCGGCCGCAGCCGCTGGAGCGGATGACCCTGACCGACCTGCGGCCGGTCAGGCTGAAGGCGGTGAAGGGCCCGCCGGCCGCAGGCTGAACGCTGGTCCGCGACGATTGTCTACACCTGCATGCCACGGACGGCTGCGATAATGCACGCCAGGGGCGACGCGCAGTGGGCGCGGGCGTAAGCAGAACAGGATGTGGCGTGGTCGTCAGGCAGTGGCAGTACGGAACTGGGGTGGTGCTGGTCGTGCTGCTGGTGTGGTTGGCAATGCCGTGGCCTGCGCAGGCCGGTGCGGCGATGCACGGTCCCGACTACCTGCTGGTGGGCGTTGCCACCGCCGAGCCTACGCCCCATCGCGCCTGTACTGCGCAGATGCTGGCCGGGCCACGCCAGCAGGTGCGGGTGCCGGCGCCGCCGGCGGGCTGGTCGGGCGAACCCCAGGCGCTGGATGTGTTCAATGTGTTCGCGGGCGAGGTCCAGGTACGGCACGGCGACCGGGAGATCTGCGGCGACATGCATGATGCGCGTACCCGCGACTCGCGTTTCCGTGCCGGCGTGGGCCTGGTTGCGGTGCCGCCGGCCGGCAGTCACGAGCCATTCCTGGTCTCGTGGCAGACGCCGCTGAAGGATCGTTGGGTACCGACGCTACGGCTCGGCGCACCCAGCCCGGTGCAGCAGAACGACACTGCGCGGCTGCTGGTCCGCGCGGCCTGCATCGCGGTGGCGCTGGCCTTGGCGCTGTCGGCGCTGATGGCCTATCTGACCACCCGTGATCGCAGCTTCCTGGTGTACATCGCGGGTGCCGGCGTGCTGGTGCTGTGGCAGGCCATCCTCGGAGGCCTCAGCGGCTATCCGGAGCCGTGGCTGCCGGTCGGCACGCGTGGCGCCTGGTGGCTGCTGGCGCTGACGGCAGCGAGCCAGGCACTGGTGCTGCCTGCCCTGTGGTGGCTGAACGGTGGCGACCGGTTGTGGCCGAAGTCACGCCTGCTCCAGCAGATGGTCCTGTGCGCCCTGCTGGGCGTAGCCGCGCTGGTGCCGTGGCTGCGCTGGGATCAGCTCGGATGGGTCGCGCAGGGGCTGCAGGTGACCTACCTGGCCGGCTGCGGCGTCTCCCTGCTGATGGGGATAGGGGCGCGGTGGCGTGGCGACCGCTGGGCACTGGCTGGATTGGCGGCGCTGGCGCCGATGCTGGTGCTGATCGGCGCCGACGCCTGCGCTGCGGAGTGGCTGCTGGAGTACCGGGTGGAGGCGCTGCAGCTGGCGATCACCTGGCTGCTGATGATGGCGGCCTACGCCCTGAACCTGCGGCTGGGACGCCTGCGCCAGCAGCGTGACGAGATGCGCCAGCTGGCCGAGACCGACGGCCTGACCGGGCTGCCCAACCGCCGCGCCGGTCTGCGGGAGCTCGGCCATCATCTGGAACGGGTGGATCGTGAGCGTGGCCCGATGGTGATCGGCTTCCTCGACATTGATCTGTTCAAGGACATCAACGACCGCCACGGGCATGAGGTGGGTGACCAGGTACTGGTCGCCGTGGCCCGTGCGCTGCGGGCCGCCGTGCGCAGCCAGGACCAGGTGGTGCGGATGGGCGGCGAGGAGTTCCTGCTGCTGATGCCGGGGATGCCGCGCGAGGCGGCGGCGGCGCGGCTGGATCGCCTGCGCCAGCGCATCACCGAGGCCTGCCAGGCCCTGCAGGTGCCGGGGCTGGAGGTGACCGCCAGCATCGGCCTGGCCCAGTGGCGGCCGGGCGAGGACGACCTGGCCGCGCTGCTGCGCCGGGCCGACCATGCCATGTACGTGGCCAAGCGCGCGGGCCGTAACCGGGTGTTCGACGGCGAAGAACTGGATCCACCCGCACCGGCATGAACCTGACAGGGCGGCGATGCCGGATAATAGGGCGATGACCACCCGACTCAACAAACATATCGCCGATACCGGCTTCTGCTCCCGTCGCGAGGCCGACCGCCTGATCGCCGCCCGCCGGGTCACCGTCAACGGCCATCCGGCCGGCACCGGTGCCGTGGTCGGCGAGGGCGACCAGGTGCTGGTCGACGGCCAGCCGCTGCGTGCCCGTACCGCACGCAAGCCGGGGGCGCGCCGCCACGTCTACATCGCGCTGAACAAGCCGGTCGGCGTCACCTGCACCACCGAAAGCTCGGTGAAGGGCAACATCGTCGACTTCGTCGGCCACGAGCAGCGCATCTTCCCGATCGGCCGCCTGGACAAGGAGTCGGAAGGACTGATCCTGATGACCAGCAATGGCGACATCGTCAACCAGATCCTGCGTGCCGAGAATGGCCACCAGAAGGAGTATCTGGTGGCGGTGAACAAGCCGGTCACCGACGAGTTCCTGCGCGGCATGGCCCGTGGTGTGCGCATCCACAACCAGATGACCCTGCCTTGCCGCACCTCGCGCATCGCCAAATTCGGCTTCCGCATCACCCTGGAGCAGGGCCTGAACCGGCAGATCCGCCTGATGGCGGCGGAATTCGGTTACCGCGTCACCCAGCTGCGCCGCGTCCGCATCGACAACATCAAGATCGGCGCGCTGAAGCCGGGCCAGTGGCGCAACCTGACCGAGCAGGAGCTGCACGGCCTGCTGCCGCAGCAGCAGGACTGGTAAACGACAGCGGTCGGACGTCGGCCCGGCCGCGCATCGGATAGACTCCGCCGAGACCTGCCGGAACATGACGCTGCATGATCAAGCCCGACAAGCCCGCCAATGAAGCGCTTCGCCTGGAAGCGCTGTACCGCTACCGCATCCTTGATTCGGAACGCGAGAGATCGTTCGACGATCTGGTGGTGATCGCCAAGGCGGTCTGCGGCACGTCGATGGCGGCCGTCACGCTGATCGACGTTGAACGGCAATGGTTCAAGTCGATCCAGGGCATCGATGCCACCGAGACCCTGCGCAGCGAATCGATGTGCGGCCATGCGATCCTGCAGCCGCAGGAGGTGATGGTGGTCGAGGACGCACTGCAGGACGTGCGCTTCCATGACAATCCGGTGGTGGTGGGCGATCCGCACATCCGCTTCTACGCCGGCGCACCGCTGATCAGTTCCGACGGACTGCCGCTCGGGACGCTGTGCGTGTTCGATGCGCGCCCGCAGCATCTGGAACGGGCCAAGGCCGAGGCACTCAGTGCGCTGTCACGGCAGGTGATGCTGGTGATGGAGCTGCGCCGCTTTGCACTGGACATCCAGAAGCACATGCTGGAACGCGATGACTACGAACGCCTGTTGTCCGAGTATCACGATGTGCTGCTGGCACAGAACGCGGATCTGGCCGAACAGAGCCGTACCGATGCACTGACCGGGCTTCCGAACCGGCGGGCGATGGCGGTCGCGCTGGAAGAGTCCCTCGCCGATGCCGATGGCCAGCCACGACAGGTTTGCGTGGCATTGCTGGACATCGACCACTTCAAGAGCATCAATGATTTCCACGGGCATGCGACCGGTGACCGTGTGCTGGCCGAACTGGGGGCATTGCTGCGCGCGCATTTCGCCGGCGGCGGAACGGCGGCGCGGTATGGCGGCGAGGAATTCGTGGCGGTGATGCCGGACACGGATCTCCACGCGGCAGGCGTGCAGTGCGAGTTCCTGCGTATGGCCGTGGGCAACCTGCCGCTCGGCTTTCCGGTCACGGTCAGCATCGGCGTGGCCATGCATCGCGCCGGCGACAGTGTCGACCAGACCCTGGCCCGTGCCGACGCGGCGCTGTACCGGGCCAAGGGCAACGGACGCAACCGCGTGGAGTTCGCGGACTGAGCCGGCCGCCCGCAACCGGCGGCCCCATCGCTGCATGGCGCCGGGTCGCAGCGGGTGCGAACGCTCCGGGTCACCATGGTTGCCTTGTTTCCAAGGATGACCACCATGCTGCAGACCCTGGCCGTCGCCAATTATCGCTCGCTGCATACGCTGGTGCTGCCGTTGCAGCAGCTGAACGTGATCACCGGCGACAACGGCAGCGGCAAGTCCAGCCTGTATCGGGCGCTGCGCCTGCTGGCTGAAACCGCCCAGGGCGGGGTGGCCTCAGCGCTGGCGCGCGAGGGTGGGCTGGGCTCGGCGCTGTGGGCAGGGCCCGGCAGGATCGACCGCCGGGTAGCTGCAGGCGAGATTCCGCTGCAGGGAGGGCCGCGACAGGAGCCGGTAGGCCTCAGACTGGGTTTCGCCACCGATGACTACGGCTACGCCATCGACCTCGGTTACCCGCCGCCCAGCCTGTCGGCATTCGCCCTGGACCCGCAGATCAAGGCCGAAGCAATCTGGGCCGGTCCCTTCCTGCGCACAGCCAGTCAGCTGGTGGATCGCCGGGGCGGGATGGTGCGGCAGCGCCATGCACGTGGCTGGGATGTGCTGGACGACCGGTTGTCGCTGTTCGACAGCCTGTTCACCCAGGTAGCTGATCCGCAGCGCATGCCGGAGACCTTCGCCCTGCGCGAGTACATCCGGCGCTGGCGCTTCTACGATCACTTCCGCAGCGATGCCGATGCCCCGGCACGGCAGCCGGCGATGGCCACGCGTACCCCGGTGCTGCACCACGATGGCCGCGATCTGGCCGCAGCGTGGGTGACCATCCTGGAAAACGGTGACCCGGTCGCGCTGGCTCGCACGGTGGACGATGCCTTTCCCGGGGCTTCGGTGGGATTCGAGGTGCTGGATGGACGGATGGTGCTGCGGTTCCACCAGCCCGGCCTGCTGCGGCCGCTGTCGATGGCCGAACTGTCCGACGGCACGCTGCGTTTCCTGCTGCTGGCTGCTGCCCTGCATACGCCGCGGCCGCCGCCGCTGATGGTGCTCAACGAACCGGAAACCAGCCTGCATCCTGACCTGCTGCCTGCGTTGGCGCGGCTGATCGTGGCGGCCAGTTCACGCAGCCAGGTGTGGGTGGTGTCGCACGCCAGCCGCCTGATCGCCGCTCTGGAGCAGGCGCCCGCATGCCATTCCGTGCATCTGCACAAGGAACACGGCCGCACGCTGCTGAGCGGGCAGGGCCTGCTGGACGCGCCGGCATGGCACTGGCCGCGGCGGTGACGTGCCCGCTCAATCGGCGACGTTGCGGGCCTCCGCGGTGCCGAGGATTTCCGGATGCTGCAACGGCTTGCGGCGGTTCAGCAGCGGATGCAGGAAGACCGCACCGACGATGATCGCCACGCCCAGGTAGAACCAGGGCGTGACTTCGTGCTGCTCGCGCAGCAGCAGTACCGCCAGCAGCACCGCATACACCGGTTCCAGGTTGGTCACCAGCTGCACGGTGTAGGCGCTGAGGTGGCGCAGCGCGACCAGGGCGAGGGCGAACGGCAGCAGGGTGCAGATGCCCGCCAGTACCAGCAGCAGGATGCCGTCGTGCAGGTCCGGCACCACCCACAGCGGGCTGGCCAGGGCCGGCAGCAGGTAGGGCATCAGCGGCGCAAGCAGGGTCAGGGTCAGGGTGCCGGCCCCCAGTTCAAGCGCAGTCACCGTCAACGGATCGGCGTGGCTGACCATGCGCTTGTTGAGCGAGCCGAACACCGCCACCAGCAGTGCAGACAGCGCGCCAACCAGAACCCCCAGCCGCATGCCATCCGGCACGCCCCCCACCACCAGCGCCACGCCCGGCAGAACCGCCAATCCGAAGGCCAGTTCGCGCAGCTGGAACGGACGCTTGGCCACCCACGGCTCGATGATCGAGGTGAACACCGGCGCCAGCGCGATGCAGGTCGCCGCCACCGAGGCATTGGCCAGTTTCACCGCACCGTAGAACGTCAGCCAGTGCAGGGCAACCAGCGCACCGATGCCGGCGTATCCGGCCACCACCCGCAACGGCAGCGTGCGCAGGCCGCGCCACACCCGTGGCAGCAGTGCCAGCATCGCCGTCACCAGCAGCATGCGCCACCACACCAGCGGCAGCGCCGGCAAGGTGATCAGCTTGCCCAGGATGGCCGTGACGCCCCACAACAGGACACAGAAGTGGATCTGCCAAAGTGCTTTGCGGGTGTCGGGCGTGCTCATCCGCCTATTGTGCGGCAAGGCGGTGACCGCTGGGCGTCGGCAGCTCGATCCTGGCCGCGTTTACCGCCCCTGAGACCCGAGCAGGTCGTCCAGCCGCCGCTGCAGGGCCATCGCCGCGGCCGGATTGCGTGCCTTGCCGGCACCGATGCAGAGCAGGTACACCTCTCGTGGCGTCGATGGGGCGGATCCGGCAAGGCATGGCAGGTCGTCGACCGGCTCGCCGACGGCCCAGCGCCGGGCGCGTTCGGCCCAGCGCTGCTGCGTGGCGGCAGGCAGCCCCTGCAGCAGACGGGCCTGGCTGCGCTTGATGCGCGCGTAGACGAAGCTGGCGGTGACGTCGCCGTGCAGCGGGGCTTCGTCGCTGTCTTCGATGACCAGCGCCACCCCGTGCCTGCGCGCGGCAGTGACCAGGGATGCGCTGTGCACCTGCGGATTGCGGATTTCAACAGCGTGCTGCAGCGCCACGCCATCGAGCTGCTTGGGCAGCTGGGCCATCAGCGCGTCCAGTGCCCCGGCATCGGCAGGGTGGCGGGGATCGAACTGCCACAGCAGCGGCCCGAGGCGGTCGCCCAGGGCGATCGCTGCCTGCAGGAACGGCGCGGCGGCCTCCACGGTGCCGGACAGGTCGCGACGCTGCACCAGATAGCGGGGTGCCTTCAGGGAGAAGCGGAAGCCGGCCGGAGTCTGCGACGCCCACTGCGCGCACTGGGCCGGGGTTGGGGTGCGATAGAAGGTGCCGTTGATCTCGATGCAGCGCAGGGCACGGCTGGCGTGCGCCAGTTCCTCCCGCTGCGGCAGGCCGGGCGGATAGAACATGCCGCCGCGCCATTCCGGGAACACCCAGCCGCCGATGCCGCAGCGGATGGGGGCGGGTGCCGGCGCGGTCACTGGCGGTGGTCCGCGCGCCAGGGATCGTAGCTGCCGAACCACCACACGTAGCCTTCCGGATCGGCACAGGCGTAGCCACGGCCGCCATACGCCTGGTCGGCAATGTCGATCACGATGCGCGCGCCGGCCGCCTTGGCCCGCGCATAGTGCGCGTCGGCGTCGCTGACGATCACGCAGGCGCTCTGGGTCTGGCGGCCCCCTGTTTCGTCAGGCATCACCGCCAGCTTCGACCACGCGCTGTCGTTGCTGGTCGAACCCAGCATGATCATGCCGTGCCCGAACACCAGCTGCGCGTGGAACACCACGTCGCCATCGGCGTACACCGCCTGCGCCTGGAAGCCGAACGCGCGCTGCAGCCAGTCGATCGCCGCCAGCGCGTCGCGGTAGCGCAGGCATGGAATGATGGTGGATCCACTGCTTGATCGGCCGTTCTCGTCCATGGCACCCCTCCTATGGCACAGGGCACGATGCGCCGGCGACCGTTACCATCCCGCGAAACCCCGGTGATGGCCTGCACATGGCCGCGACCCCTGCTCGGAGATGGTTCTGGATGAATACCTGGATTGGAGGAGCCGTGCTGCTGGCCTGCACGACCATGGCGAATGCTGCAACGCCCCCGCAGCTGCAGGATCTGGATGCGACCGTCGAGCGCGTGCGTGCGCAGTTCGACGTGCCGGGCATCGCCGTTGCCGTGGTCAAGGACGGCAAGGTGGTGCTGGAACGCGGCTGGGGCG
The DNA here is from genome assembly GCF_039674705.1 of Stenotrophomonas sp. TWI169. Classification (NCBI taxonomy): domain Bacteria; kingdom Pseudomonadati; phylum Pseudomonadota; class Gammaproteobacteria; order Lysobacterales; family Lysobacteraceae; genus Stenotrophomonas; species Stenotrophomonas sp. TWI169. The sequence continues at coordinate 125,667 of NZ_JBDJOB010000007.1, forward strand.
TGCGTGAGCAGGGCAGGCCGGATCCTGTGCAGGCCGATACCCTGTTCGCGATCGCCTCCAATACCAAAGCGTTCACCGCCACCTCGCTGAACCTGCTGGCCGAGGACGGCAAGCTGAAGATGGACGACAAGGTGATTGACCACCTGCCGTCGTTCCGCATGTCCGATCCGTTCGTGACCGGGCAGATGACGATCCGTGACCTGCTCTCGCATCGCAGCGGCCTCAGCCTGGGCGCGGGCGACCTGCTGTTCTGGCCGGCCACCGCCTACAGCAATGCCGAAGTGGTGGAGCGGCTGGGCAAGGTGCCGTTGAAAGGGGGATTCCGCGAGAGCTATGCCTACGACAACATCCTGTACGCCGTCGCCCAGCAGGTGATCGAGCACGTTTCCGGCATGAGCTACCAGCAGTTCCTGCAGACCCGCATCTTCGACAAGGTGGGCATGGCGGGCACGCGCTACAACGCCGACCACCTGCGGCCCGGCGACAAGGCGGCCGTCGGACACGCCAAGTACGATTTCAAGGATCTGCGCACCGTCGCACCGCTGACCTGGTCGAACAATGCCGGGGCCGGCGGCATCTATTCCAGCGCGCACGACATGGCGCGCTGGATGCAGGTGCAGCTGGCCGAGGGCGCGCTGGCCGATGGCAGCCCGCTGTTCACCGCGAAGAGCCAGCAGCAGATGTGGCGCATGATCACGCCGCAGTCGATTCCGGCGCCGAGCGTGCCGGAGCTGGCACCGGCGCGGCCGAACTTCGCCGGTTACGGCGAAGGCTGGAGCCTGAGCGATTACCGCGGGCAGAAGCTGGTCTGGCACACCGGTGGCTGGCCGGGCATGGTCTCGCGGCTGACGCTGGTGCCGGGCGAGAAGCTGGGGGTCGTGGTGCTGACCAACCAGGAAGTGGGCGCTGCGTTCAACGCGATCACGCTGAGCGTGCTCGATGCCTATCTGGGTGCGGAGAAGCACGACTGGGTGGACGCCTATGCCAAGGCCGTGGCCAAGGGCCAGGACAAGGCCGATGAGGCCTGGGCCAAGCACCAGGCAGCGCGTGTCAGGGGCAGCACTCCCTCGCTGCCGCTGGCCGGTTACACCGGCACCTTCCGCGACCGCTGGTATGGCGACATGCAGATCAGCACGGAAGGCAAGAGGCTGCGCCTGCGCTTCATGAAGACCGCGCAGCTGAGCGGCCGGCTGGAGCACTGGCAGCACGACACCTTCATCGTGCGCTGGGACGACCGTTCGCTCAATGCCGATGCCTTCGTGAACATCAGTCTCGACCCGGATGGCAAGGTGCGCGAGGTGCGCATGCAGCCGATCTCCGACCTGACCGATTTCAGCTTCGACTTCCAGGACCTGCTGTTCACCCCGGTCACCTGCCGCGGCCGGGCTTGGCCCGGCGCTACCGCGACGGGTAGTCAACTGACGCCGCATGATCGGTAGCGCCGGGCCATGCCCGGCGAACACGGGCCGGCGCTACCGGCACCGCGCATCGTCGGTTGGCGTACACATCCGGCATGGGATACTCCGTCGGTTGCAAGAGGCGAGGGAATGCGATGTTCCGTTGGTTTGAATCCCTGATTCCGGTGTTCCCGCCCGTGGACGGGCGCATGCCGCCGCGCAGGGTGCTGCCGTTCTACCTGCACTACCTCCGGCCGGTGTGGCCGGTGCTGTTGGCCACGCTGATCGCTGGCCTGCTGCTGGCGCTGGTGGAAGTGGCGATGTTCGATTACCTGGGCCGCATCGTCGACATGGTCGCCGAGCAGCCCGGTGCCGGCTTTTTCACACGTCACGCCAATGAGCTGGGCTGGATGCTGTTCATCACCGTGATCGCGCGCCCGGTGCTGGTCGGCCTGCACAACCTGCTGGTCAACCAGGCCATCGTGCCCGGCCTGAGCAATCGTTCGCGCTGGTTGATGCACAACTACGTGGTACGGCAGAGCCTGAGCTTCTTCCAGAACGACTTCGCAGGCAGCGTCGCCAACCGGGTGATGCAGACCGGCACGTCGCTGCGCGAATCGGCCGTGCAGATGGTCGACTCGCTCTGGTACATCGTGGTCTATACCGGCACCGCGCTGTATCTGTTCGCACAGGCCGACTGGCGATTGATGATGCCGTTGCTGCTGTGGCTGATCGCCTATGCGGTGATCATGGTCTACTTCGTGCCGCGCGCGAAGGAGCGGGCATGGATCGCCTCGGAAGCACGCTCCAAGGCGATGGGTCGCATCGTCGATGGCTACACCAACATTCCTACGCTGAAGCTGTTCGCCCATGGCGGCCGCGAGCAGGCCTACGTGGCCGAGTCGATCCAGGAGCTGGCGGTCAAGCACCGCGCGCAGACCCGGGTGACGACCGGCATGGACCTGGCCATCGCCATCGTCAACGGCTTCCTGATCGCCGGGACCTGTGGCCTGGCACTGTGGCTGTGGAACGGTGGCCACATCACCGTCGGCGCGATCACCTTGGCGACCGGCCTGGTCATCCGCATCCACAACATGTCGGGCTGGATCATGTGGACCATCAACGGCATCTTCGAGGACATCGGTACGGTGCAGGACGGCATCACCACCATCGCCCAGCCGCTGACCGTGCAGGACCGTGAGGACGCCGTGCCGCTGCAGGTCACCCAGGGCGGCGTGCACTTCCAGGATGTCCATTTCCACTACGGCAAGAAGGGCGGCGTGATCGCCGGCCTGGACCTGGTGGTGAAGCCGGGCGAGAAGATCGGCCTGGTCGGGCCCTCCGGTGCCGGCAAGTCGACCCTGGTCAATGTGCTGCTGCGGCTGTATGACCTGGAAAGCGGCCGCATCCTGATCGACGGCCAGGACATCGCGCATGTCACACAGGAGAGCCTGCGCCAACAGATCGGCGTGGTGACCCAGGACACCTCGCTGCTGCACCGCTCGATCCGCGACAACCTGCTGTACGGGCGCCCGGATGCCACCGATGATCAGTTGCGTGCTGCGGTCGCCAAGGCGCGTGCGGAAGCGTTCATCGACACGCTGGTGGACGGGCAGGGGCGCCGTGGCTACGACGCACATGTCGGCGAGCGTGGGGTGAAGCTGTCCGGCGGCCAGCGCCAGCGAATCGCCATTGCCCGGGTGCTGCTGAAGGACGCGCCGATCCTGGTGCTGGACGAGGCGACGTCGGCGCTGGATTCCGAAGTGGAAGCCGCGATCCAGGACAGCCTGGACGAACTGATGGGAGGCAAGACGGTGATCGCGATCGCGCATCGGCTGTCGACCATCGCGCGCATGGACCGTCTGGTGGTCATGGACCAGGGCCGGATCGTGGAAACCGGCAGCCATGCCGAGCTGATCGCGGCCGGTGGTCTGTATGCGCGGCTGTGGGCACGGCAGACCGGCGGGTTCGTGGCGGCCGACCAGTAGCCGCTTCGGCTGCGGCCGTTCCGCGCAGGGCGTGGATGCGGCGCAAAGAAGAACGGCCCGGTTGCCCGGGCCGTTCATCATCCACATCCAGCGCAGCCGCTTACTCGATCGGCTGATCCAGCATCAGCTGGCGGGCGAAGCGCACCGGCGGTGCGCCGTAGGACAGCATCTGGTCGTGGTAGGCCTTCAGGTTGAACGTGTCGCCCAGCTTGTCCTGCATCGCCTTGCGGGTGTCGAAGTGCTCCTGCGCGCCCACGAAGTAGGTCGGCAGCTGCGCCGAGGTCAGCTGCGCGCGCACCCACTTGCCGGCCGCTTCGCTCTCCTGCTGGAACGCGTCGTGGGTCATCAGGTGCATCGCCTTCTCGCGATCCCAGTTGTCCACGTGCACGCCCTGGTCGAGGATGGCGTTGGAGATCGTGCGCAGGTAGAACTTCAGCTGCACCAGGTGGAACAGCGGATCGTTGTTGAGGTAACCCTGCTCCTGCATCATGCGCTCGGTGTAGACCGCCCAGCCTTCGGCGAACAGGCCCGACCGCAGTACTGCGCGCAGGGTGGAGGGGAACTTGGCCGAATGCCAGCCTTCCAGGTAATGGCCCGGCGTGCCTTCATGGATGCTCAGCAGGTGGATCATGCGCGAGTTGTACTCACGCAGGAAGGAATCGACCTGCTTGTCGTTCCAGTCGTCGGGAATCGGCGACACCGCGTAGAAGGTCTTCAGGTTCTTGTCCAGCGGGCCCGGCGAATCGCAGTAGGCCACGGCCACGCCACGCTGGAATTCCGGCATCAGGATGATGTCCACCGGCGCATCCGGCAGCGTCATCAGGTCGTGCTCGCGCACGAACGCGGTGGACTGGTCCAGCGCGGCCTTGGCGTCGTCGACCACCTTGTCACGTGCCGGCTTGTCGGCGTAGGCCAGTTCCAGCGCGGCCTCGATGGCCTTCTGCTGCTGCTCGTCGGTCGGCTGCGCCGGCATCTCCGGCGCGCCCGGCTTGTCCTTCAGCACCGTCTGCGCGATGCCGTACATGTCTTCGCGCACGCGCTTGAGCTCGGCACGCGCGCGCTCACCGATCTCCTGCCGCGACAGCGAAGAACTGAGGGCGAACTTGAGCTTCTGGTCGTACTTCTCCGCACCGATGCGGAAATCACCCTTCGCGTTCGGCACGAGGGTCTTGTCCAGCCAGGTCTGCTGCTCGTCCACGGCCTTCTTCAGGCCATCGATGGCGGCCTGCAGGCGCTGCTGGTCGGCCTGCGGCAGTTCGCCGATATGCGGGGTGATGAAGGTATCGACGATGCTGAGAATGCCCTTGTTCTGCTTGGCCACCGTCTCGGCATGGATCTTCGGCACACGCGCCGGATCGAGGTTCTCGCGGGCCTGGGCGAAGATCGCCGGCAGCTTTTCCATGCGCGCGGTGGCCGACTTCAGCCGTTCCGGCAGCGGCGCGAACTCGCGTGCCATCAGGCCGTAGATCGCGCTGCCGGCGATGCCGTTGTACAGCTGCGGATCCCACTTGCCGGACTGCAGCACTTCGGCGTTCCAGATTTCCGACTGCAGCTGGTTGCGCAGGATGGCGGCATCGACCTGGTTCTCCCGGCCCAGCTTGGCCACGTCGATCCTGTCCAGCTCGCCCAGCAATGCCTTGTAGGCGGCGACAGTCTTCTGCTGGCCGGCCGCACTCAGGTCGTCGATCTCGCTGTCGTAGCGGTGGTCGCCGATCTGGGTGGCGCTGACCGGGGACAACTGCATCCAGGTGTCCAGGGCGCGCTTGGACAGTTCGGCAAAGGCCGCATCGGCTGCCGCGTCACCGGCCTGCTGGCTGGCGGCGGAGGTGGAACCGGCGGTCGGGGCGTCGGCCTGCTGGCAGCCGGCGAGGGCGGCGACCAGGGCGAGGGCAAGAAGATGCGGGCGCATCGGCATTCCTGTACGGGGTCAAACCCCGAGCATAGGCCGCCAGGGCTGCTTTGTCCCCGTGCCATAGGATTACCATTGGCACCTACACGGACCCGCCAGCGGAGAAAAGGACATGGAATACCAGGGAAGCTGCCATTGCGGCAGGATCGCATTCACGGTGCAGGCCGAGGCCCCGATCAGCGACGTCATCGACTGCAACTGCTCGATGTGCCGCCGCCGCGGCAGCCTGCTGTGGTTTGCGCCACGCGAGGCATTCCAGCTGCAGACCGATCCAGCCGATGTGGCCACCTACCAGTTCAACAGGCACCACATCGACCACCACCATTGCCGCGAGTGCGGCACTGCACCGTACAGCGAGGCCGTGGATCCGCGCAGCGGTGCGGCCATGGTGGCGGTCAACGTACGCTGCCTGCCGCAGGTCGACCTGGCCGGCCTGTCGGTGACCTCCTACGACGGAGCCGCAGCGTGACGGTCCGGCATGGATGGGTGGGCGCATTGACCGTGCCGGCACTCGTGCTGGCCCTGGCGGCCTGCGCGAAGGTGGAGCACGCGGCCGGCGCCGGTGGTGCCACAGCCGAAGCCGTGGCGTCGCCCGAAGGCGCCTTCCTGGCCTATGAACACGACGTACAGGTACAGCTGGACGCGGAAGCGATCGCGCCGCGCATCCAGCAGGTCGCGCAGGCCTGCCAGAGTGCGAAGTTCGGCGACTGTGCGGTGCTGCAGGTGGACCAGCGCAGTGGCGATTCACCCAGCGGCGAGGTCCGGGTGCGCATCGCGCCGAAGGGCGTGGAGCCCCTGATCGGCCTGGCGGGCGAGGGCGGCACACTGCAGTCGCGCACCACCCGCGCCGAGGATCTTGCACAGCAGGTGGCCGATACCGCGTTGACCAAGGCACGGTTGGAGAAGGAACACGCACGCCTGCTCGCCTACCAGGACCGTGGCGGTCTGAAGATCGAGGATCTGCTGGCGATCAGCACGCGCCTGTCGGAGATCGAGGCGGGGGTGGAGCAGGCCAGCAAGGACGCCGCGCAGCAGCGTCGCCGCATCGATACGCAGCTGCTGACGCTGCACTTCGGTACCACCTCCGGCGAGCGCGGCCGCAGCGAGATCGGCGATGCGCTGAGCGAGTCGGGCAGCATCCTCAGTACCAGTATCGCCTTCCTGATCCGTGCGGCGGCTGCATTGCTGCCGGTTGCGGTACTGGCATTGATCGCAGGATGGGGTGTGAGGGCGGGGTTGCGTCGCCGCCGTCGGACGCCGTAACGCGCGGGTTCGCCGGGCCACGCCCGGCGATGCTCAGCCTTCGTCGGTCTCGTATTCGACGAACACGTCCAGCTCCAGCGCAAGCTCCTGCACCGCGTCACGAACCTTCTGCGCGGTGCTTTCGTTGCCCACCTCCACCTCCAGTTCGTGGATGCCCGGACCGATGTCATCGGACAGTCCTGCCGAACTGGAGTCATCGTCGTCCATGTGCGGCATCAGATCGTCGGTTTCCTCGACATGTTCGATGCCTTCCAGGCCCAGCAGCAGGTCGCTGATCGCACGGGCGTCGTCTTCGGTTCCGGTAATGCGCATTCGCAGCAGGGCCATGGCAGATGCAGGTCGTTGTGGAGGTATCCGCAGCGTAGCCAGCGATGGGCAAAGACCGGGTGAGGGCCTGGTCAGCCGGGCGTGGGCGCGCCGCCGAGCAGACTGTCGGGCAGTGCCGGGATCGGTGTGCGGTCGTCCTGTGCCTGGGCCAGCAGCCAATCGATGAACAGGCGTGCGGCAGGGCTGGGCGGCTGGCCTTCGGCATGCACCACGTAATACGCATAGCGGGCCTTCAGGGCGGGCCCGGGCAGCCGCACCACCTCGTAGCGCTGCAGGTAGGGTTGGGCGATGTGGGTGCGCGCCAGCACCGCACCCATGCCGTACACCGCCGCCCGCATCGCATCGGTGCTGTCGGCGAAGGTGTGCATCGGCGGCAGCGGCGAGGGCGGGCGTACGCCCGCATGACGGAACCAGTCGCGCCAGCCCTGCGGCGAGAGATCGGTCAGCAGCGGCAGTTCGGCGATGCGCGCCGGATCGTGCAGGGCTTCCACGCCCGGCAGCGCCGGCGAGGCGACCGGGAACAGGCTGTCGTCCATCAGGTGTTGCGCATGCAGCCCCGGCCACTGGCCCAGGCCATAGCGGATGCCCACCTCCGGTCCGTTGTCGTCGTAGCGGTCCAGGCCGCTGCCGGTGTGCAGTTCCACCCGGATGTGCGGATGCGCCTGGGTGAAGCGCGGCAGGCGTGGCAGCAGCCAGCAGTACGACAGCGAGCGCAGGGTGGTGATGCGCAGCGGCACGCTGTCCGCATCCGGATGCAGATTGTGGGCGACGGCGGCGACATCGGTGAACGCCGCACTGGCGGCGTCGGCCAGCTGCCGGCCTTCGGCGGTCAGCCGCACGCCGCGGGGATGGCGCAGGAACAGGCGGGTTTCCAGCACCTCTTCCAGGCGGCGGACATGGTGGCTGACCGCGCTGGCGGTCAGGTGCAGTTCCTGCGCGGCCTGGGCGAAGTTCTGGTGGCGCGCGGCGACCGCGAACACGGCCAGGGCAGGGAGCAGGGAAGGGCGTAGCTGCATGTCCAGCCTCAAACCATATTTGTGGCTGGCAGCGATACTACGCGCTTGTGCGGCGGGCGTCTGCGTCTGATCCTGTTGCACCAACCGAGGAGTGGATGATGGACGGAGGCAGGGCATGAATGCGGTCCCACAGGCGGCCGAGCGCGACTGGCGCACGCCGCTGGAGTTGACCCTGCTGGGCGCCATCTGGGGGTGCTCGTTCCTGTTCATGCGGGTGGCGGTGCCATCGTTCGGCCCGTTCGCCCTGGTCGAGGTGCGTCTGCTGCTGGGGGCACTGGTACTGCTGCCGTTCCTGTGGCGCGCGCGGGCGCAGTTCCCGCCGCGGCGCTGGCTGTGGCTGGCGCCGATCGGCCTGGTCAACTCGGCGTTGCCGTTCGTGCTGTTCGCCTACGCCGCCGAGCACGCACCGGCGGCGATCGGTGCGATCTGCAATGCGATGACGGTCCTGTTCGCCGCGCTCATCGCCTTCCTGTTCTTCGGCGAGAAGATCGGTGTGCGTCGCGCGGGTGCGTTGCTGGTCGGCTTTGCCGGCGTGGTGGTGCTGGCGACGGCCAAGGTCTCGGGCCTGGGCATCGGCACGGCCGTGCTGGCCGGCGCCGCGGCATCGCTGCTGTACGGACTGGGGGTGAACCTGGTGAAGCGGCACATGGCGGGCCTGCCGTCTGCTGCCGCGGCGGCGGCGACGCTGTCCTGCGCCTCGCTGTGGATGCTGCCGATGGCGGTGAGCCATTGGCCGCAGGCCGCGATTCCGCTCAAGGCGTGGGGCGCGGCGATTGCCTTGGGCGTGGCCTGCACCGGGCTGGCGTTCCTGATGTTCTACCGTCTGATCGGCCGCATCGGCCCGTCGCGTGCATCCACGGTGACCTACCTGATTCCGCTGTTCGGTGCGGCGTTCGCGTGGTTGTTCCTGGGTGAGCCGGTGACGCTGCAGATGCTGATTGCGGGTGCGTTGATTCTGGGTAGCGTGGCGGTGAGTCAGAAGGGCTGAGGCGTTGGCGTTTTGCGCGTGGCGCGTGCTGAAGGTGCTTCACTGTTCATGGGCGTTACTTTTCTTTTCGCGCGAAAAGAAAAGTAACCAAAAGAAACGCGCCGCCAAGCCGCGAGCCGCCGTGCTTCGCACGTCGGTCCCCTGCGCTTCTCGGTGAATCAGGGGACGGTGCCGAACTCGCTGCGCTCAGACATCGGCACCTCTCCGCCCCTGATTCCCCTGCGATGCTCGGCTCGCTCAAGGCGGACTGAAGGTCAAGATCACCAGCAACAGCAACAGCAACAGCAACAGCATCCACGCTTGACGTGGATCTGCTGGGTGCAGCTGTGGACTTTGATCTGGGTCCGCCTTGAGCGAGCCGAGCACCGCAGGTCCGGCGAGGGCGAAGAGGCGCGGGTGTCTGAGCGCAGCGAGTTCCCGCGCCGTCCCTCGACGGGCCGAGGAGCGCAGGGTACCGATGCGCAACGCGCATCGGCTCGCGGTCGGCGGAACGTTTCTTTTGGTTACTTTTCTTTGCGTACAAAGAAAAGTGACGCCCATGAACAGTGAAGCACCTTCAGCACGCGTCACGTGCAGGAACCCATCACCGCACCGGCACCGGGATATTGCAGAGATCGATATGCCCGGCCGGACGCTTGTAGAAATCATCCACGCGATTGCGTCGCGCCTCCACCGTATCGGCGAAAGTCTTTGAATCAGTACGCAACACCTGGATCGGCGTGCGTTCGGCGGCCGCCACGTCGCTGGCACGGCGGATCGAAATGATCGGCGTGCGCAGCTTCGGGTCTTCATAGAAGCCCATCGGCGACGGGCCGCGCGGGATCGCGCTGAGCAGTTCCATGCCCTTCAGGACGCGACCGACCAGGGTGATGTTGCGGTCCAGCTGACGTGGCGACTGCCCGGTCACCACGTACAGTTCGGCACCGATGCTGCTGTCCTCGTCGTTGTTGCGACCGGCCCCCAGCATGCCGTAGCAGTGCGCCAGCCAGGCCTTGCCGGCCTGCGGATCCTGTCCGACCGGGAAGCCATCGACGAAACCGGTCTGCGCCGCCCAGCCATCGCGGTCCGGCAGCACGCTCACCTTCAGGCCGGCGCTGGCACGCTCGAACTCGGCCGGCAGCTTGCGCGCGGCACTGCCGAACGGCTTGGCCCTGGCCGGGTCATCGGCGTCGGCATCGCCGAACTGCACGACGAAGTTGTCCTGGGAACGGTAGATGCTGGTGCCGTCCCAGAAGTGCTCGTGGGCGAACGTCTGGATGTTGGCGACATGGCGGGGTGCGAACTGGGGCGCCAGTTCGATGATCACCCGGCCGGCAGGCAGATCCATGTACAGCAGGTTGGCCGGGTCGGGGGTGCGCCAATCGCTGGCGGCCGAGGCGTCAAGGATCTGCTGCGGGCTGCGGTAGGGCGTCGCTGCGCTGGCCAGCGAGGGCAACAGGCAGGCCAGGGCGAGGGCGGTCAGGGCAAGGCGACGACGGTGCGGCATGGAAACCCCGGAACATGAACGAGCCCTCGATTCTGCGCGAGCCGCAGGGCCACGCCAACCGGCAGAATGACTAACGACACATTCGCTATACCGAACTTCGCACTACTGTGGACTTCAACGTAGTGGAGGGCCGGGCATGTCGGAAGACGACATCCACCTGAAGAAGTTCCAGAAGGAGCTCAGCGCCGGAACCGTGTCGCTGGCGCTGCTGGCGGTGCTGGCCCGTACCGGCGAGCCGCTGTACGGGTACCTCATTGCCAAGGAGCTGGAGCGCGTGGGCGAGGGCGTGCTGAGTGGCAAGCAGAGCGCGCTGTACCCGGTGCTGCGGAACCTGGAGAACGGCGGCCTGCTGGAGAGCCATGTCGAGCCCTCCAGCAGCGGGCCGCCCCGGCGCTACTACCGCATCAATGACCGTGGCCGCGAAGTGCTGGCGCAGTGGCGCCAGGCCTGGCAGGCCACCCGTGATTCCGTCGATTCCGTGTTGGAGGGGGTACCGCAATGAACGACCCGAGCCTGGCAGGCCGCGCCCTGCCGACCACCATCCCGCAGTACCTGGCGCAGCTGCGCGAGGCGCTGCAGGGCGCCGATCCGGCGATGGTGCAGGACGCGCTGTATGACGCCGAGGAATACCTGCGTTCCGAGCTGGCCGCCCAGCCCGGTCGCAGCGAGGCGGAGGTGATTGCCGATGTGGCCGGCAGCTACGGTGCGCCGGATGAAGTGGCGGAGATCTACCGCGAAACGGAAGTCACCGTGAACCGCGCATTGCGCACGCCGCGCGCCGACACCGCGCCGGTGCTGCGTGTGGCAGCCGAGGCCAGTGGTGTGGAACCGGCCGCGGCACCGCCGGTGCCGGTGCCGCGCTCGCTGCTGTCGCGCTTCTTTGGCGTGGTGGCCGATCCGCACACCTATGGCGCGCTGTTCTACATGCTGCTGTCGCTGGCCACCGGCATCTTCTTCTTCACCTGGGTGGTGACCGGCCTGTCGCTGTCGCTCGGCCTGCTGATCCTGATCATCGGCGTGCCGTTGACCGTGCTGTTCTTCGGTTCGGTGCGCGGGCTGGCACTGCTGGAGGGGCGCCTGGTCGAGGCGCTGCTGGGCGAGCGCATGCCGCGGCGGCCGCGCTACACCGACCGCAGCCGCAGCTGGCTGCAGCGTATCGGCGACATGTTCACGGACGGCCGCACCTGGCTGACGCTGTTGTACTTCGTGCTGATGCTGCCCTTGGGCATTGTCTACTTCACCATCGCGGTGACGCTGCTGTCGCTGTCGCTGGGACTGATCTGGGCGCCGGTGGCAGCGATCTTCAGCGGGGAAATCCCGGGCGTGTACGTTGATGGCGTGAACGTGCTGCCGATGGCTGCCTCGCCGCTGGTCGGGATCGTGGTCGCCGCGGCGGGTGCCCTGCTGCTGCTGCTGACGCTGCACCTGGCACGCGGCATCGGCAGGCTGCATGGCCTGATCGCCAAGAACCTGCTGGTGCGCCTGTAAGCGACAAGGGGTCGGATCCCTGTTCGCAGAACAGGGCTCTGACTCCGTTCGAGCGGGGTGCCGGGGTCAGAGCCCTTTCTGTTGGAAAGGGATCCGACCCCCGGCGCGGGGTCAGCCCGCCTTGCGGCGCAGCGGGGTGACGTTGCTCTTCTTCTTCGCTTTTGCCGCCGGCGCTTCTGCGTGCGCTGCGAAGAAGTCGCGTACCTTCGGGTACACCACCTCGCGCCAGCGGCGGCCGCTGAAGATGCCGTAATGGCCGGCACCTTCGACGATGAAATGCTCGCGGCGCTCGGCCGGGATGCCCGTACACAGCGCCTGCGCAGCTTCGGTCTGGCCGAGGCCCGCGATATCGTCCAGTTCGCCTTCGATGCTCAGCAGCGCGGTATCGCGGATCGCCGAAGGGTCGACCTTTTCGCCGTTGACCACCCACTCTCCGCGCGGCAGCAGGAAGTCCTGGAAGACCACGCGGATGGTGTCCAGGTAGTACCTGGCAGGCATGTCCAGCACCGCGTTGTACTCATCATAGAAGCGGCGGTGCGCGTCGGCATCTTCCAGATCGCCCTTGACCAGGTCGGCGTAGAAGTCCCAGTGCGAGCTGAAATGGCGGCTGGGATTCATCGACAGGAAGCCGGCGTGCTGCAGGAAACCCGGGTACACGCGACGGCCTGCACCGGGGTAGCCGGCCGGCACGCTGTGGATGACGTTGTTCTCGAACCAGGACAGCGGGTTCTGGGTCGCCAGATTGTTCACCGCGGTGGGGCTGCAGCGTGCGTCGATCGGACCGCCCATCATCACCAGCGTGCGCGGGGTGGGCTCGCCACGGCTGGCCATCAGTGACACCGCGGCCAGCACCGGTACGGTCGGCTGGCACACGCTGACCACGTGCAGGCGCTCGACGCCAAGGTGGCGGATGAACTCCTGGATGTAGGCGATGTAGTCGTCCAGGCCGAAATCACCTTCGCTGGCCGCAACCATGCGCGCATCGACCCAGTCGGTGACGTAGACACGATGGTCGCGCAGCAGCGTGCGCACGGTATCGCGCAGCAGCGTGGCGTGATGGCCGGACAGCGGCGCCACCACCAGCACGAAGGGCTGGTTGAGCATGGTGTGCAGCTGGTCGGCTTCGTTGCTGTGACGCTTGAAGCGCAGCAGCTTGCAGAACGGCTTGCTCACTTCCTCGTGCACGACGATCGGCACGCGTTCGCCTTCGACCTCGATTTCGTTGATGCCCCACTCGGGCTTCTCGTAATCCTTGCCGATGCGATGGAACAGTTCGTTGACCGCCGCCAGGCGTTCGGCACCCGGCATCTGCGACCACCAGTGGCCGGGATTGGCGAAGAACTTGGCGTTGGCCTGGGCCTGGTGCACCCAGGGGGCGAGCAGGTTGCGGGTCAGTTCGTGCAGTTGATAGAGCATGACGACCGAATATGTATGGTCATATGTTGCCGCGCAGCATATCCCATCCGGGTGTCCCGCAGGTTAAGTTGGCTGAAAATAATGAATCCGGATTCACATCCGTTCCAGCGCGGCCGCATCGCCTGCCAGGGCGGGGCCGAGCCAGCAGTGCGACCCTGCCGGCTGCAGGCCGTGCCGGGCCAGCGTCCGGCGATACCAGGCTGCCGGGCGGGACTGGAAGCCCTCATGGTCGCCCTCGAACGCGTCCTCGGCGGCGAAGGTCTCCAGGAACGCGATGCCGCCGGTCAGCTCGGCCACACCTGCCAGGCCGGCGCGCAGCTCGCGGTCGGGCACGTAATGCATCACGTCCGAGCAGACCAGCAGGTCCACCGGCGCGCACGGCCGCAGCCAGGCGAAGTCGCCGAAGCGGGCCAGATGCAGGTTGCGGGTCCGGCCATAGCGATGCACAGCGTACTCGCTGCTGTCGAAGCCCAGATACTCGACCTTCGGACGCAGTTTCCGCAGCGGCGCGCGCCAGGCCCCCTCGCCGCAGCCGATGTCCAGCACGCTGCGGATCGGCCGCTCCAGGTAGTACTCGGCAGTGGCCACCGCCAACGCCACCTTGCGGGCGAGGCGGGCGCTGCCGCCGATGTCGGCCCGGCGGTACCAGCGCTGGAAGTAGGCGGCGTCGTAGGTCTTGTCCACGCAGAAGGAGGTTTCGTTGAAAACGGCGCCTATCGTACGGCGTTGCCGCTCGCCATGCGTCGATCGGTCGCGCCGACCGCAGCCGGTACACCGGCTCGCCATGCGAGAATGGCCGCCACCTACGCCAGCCGCTGGAGCGAGCGCATGCAGAGCTACTACTGGGTCAAGACCTTCCACATCGTGTTCGTGGTGGCGTGGATGGCGACGGTGTTCTATCTGCCGCGCATCCTGGTGAACCTGGCCGAGACGGCCGGACAACCGGCGGTGGTCGAGCGCCTGCAGCTGATGGGCCTGCGTCTGTACCGTTTCGGCCACTCGATGTTCGGCCTGGCCTTCGTCCTGGGACTGGTGTTGTGGCTGGGCTACCGGGTCATTCCGGACTTCCCGACGATGGTCGCGCCGGGTGGTGCCGGCTGGCTGCATGCCAAGCTCGGCCTGGTGGTGCTGCTGCTGGTCTACTTCGGCTGGACCGGCCGCCTGCTCAAGGGCGTCACCAAGGGCCGGCCTCTGCCGTCCTCGCGCGCGCTGCGCTGGATCAACGAAATCCCGCTGCTGGCCTTCATTCCGATCGTCTGGCTGGTGCTGGCCAAACCCTTCTGAGCCGGCGCACATCGCGCACCTCCAGATGAATCGCCGCGTAACCTGACAAGCGGCGCGGCGCGCCTTGCAACAAATTGCATGGGCCCCGCCCGTGCGTCTCCAGATACTGCGCGCCTTCGACACAGCGGCTGCCTGCAACAGTCCCGCTATTGCTCCGCGTGGGCATGGATGGGAATGCCAGGTACTGCACGCACGCTGTGCCGCATACGTGCCCCCTCTGGAGATCCATCATGAAACATGCCCATCGTTCCGCTGCACGCGGGCGTTCCCTTGCCCTGCGTCCGCTCTCGCAATGCCTGCTGCTGGCACTGGCTCTGCCGTTGGCGCAGCACGCTTCTGCCGGCTATCTCAACGACGAGGATCACGACGTCGTGCAGGGGGACCCGACCGAGGCATGGCAGGTGACCAATGGGGCCAACCTGACGGTGACCGACGCGTCCACTTACGGCATCAATGCGACCTACGGCTCCGACGTCGTGCTCACGCGTGCGGATGTGCTGGTCCGCAACGAACGCGAGTACCTGCGCGTGCAATCGGGTTCCAGCCTGATCGCGCGCAACAGCCGCATCGACCTGGGCATGACCCAGTTCAACATCGCGGTCGATTCGTCGGCACGCCTCTACAACACGCAGATCAATTCTGTCGGTGGTGCCATCGCCTTGTACCCGGAATTCCGCGGTGGACAGGGCGACGTGTACCTTCTGATGGACAATTCCCACCTGGCGGTGGCACACCGCGACAGCACTGCCTGGTACCACAACGTCGGTCTGAGTATGGGCGCGGGCAGGGCTGACATCGTCAACGGTTCGACGATCCGGGCCAGCCGCAACGGTGCCTTCATGTACTTCGATTATCCGGGTGCGGACAACCTGGTGTTGAACGTCGACAATTCCACCCTGGAGTCGCAGACCGGTCCGGCGATCTGGGTCAATCCCGATGCCGACGTCGACGGCGAATCCGCCGAGATCAACATCCGCAATGGCGCGCGCCTGATTGCCGGTGACGGCACGCTGCTGCTGGTCAAGCACGGCGAGGAAGGGCAGGTCGGCAACGCCGCGGTGCGCTTCAACGTGGAGAACGCGGCGCTGACCGGCGACATCATTGCTGATCGCGCCTCCTACACGGGCCAGCTGGATGTCTCGCTGCGCAACCGCGCCACGCTGATCGGCCGCATCGTCGATGCGAGCTCGGTGGCGGTGGGGGAGCAGAGCACCTGGCAGCTGACCGGCGACAGCAGTGTCGGCCGTCTGCAGCTGGATGCGGGCAGCATGGTCAAGCTGGGCGACGGCGCGGGCGGCTTCAACACGCTGTCCCTGGACGAGTTCGTCGGTAACGGCGGCACGCTGGTATTCAACACGGTGCTTGGCGAGGACGACTCGCAGACCGACCGCCTGGTGATCGCCGGTGATGCGACCGGGCAGGCCAATGTGCGGGTGCTCAACGCCGGCGGCCAGGGCGCGCAGACCGACAAGGGCATCGAGCTGATCGAGATCAACGGCGCGTCCGACGCCCAGTTCGACCTGGTCGGCCGTGCGGTCGGCGGGCAGTACGAGTACTTCCTGTTCAAGGATGAGGCCGACGGCAACTGGTACCTGCGTTCGGAACTGCCGGTGACGCCGCCGGATCCCTGTGACCTGGATCCGTCGCTGCCCGACTGCGACCCGACCGGTCCGATCAATCCGGATCCGAAGCCGGTGCTGCGCCCGGAGACCGGCGCGTACCTGGCCAACCAGTACGCCGCAGGGCAGTTGTTCCGCCTGCAGCGCAGTGATCGCGACGGCAATGCGGCCGTTGCCGAGGGTGTGCACGGCTGGGCACGCGTGGACAGCCAGCAGGCGCGCCTGGGGGCCATGCAGGAGCAGCTGGATCTGCGCACGCAGCGCCATGTGGTGCAGGTGGGCGCAGACGTGGGGCTGTTCGATGAAGGGCGTGGCCGCCTGGGCGTGATGCTCGGTAGTGGGCGTGCTGACAGCACCAGCACCTCGGCGCTGACCGGCTTTGCGGCACGCGGCAAGGTCGCCGGCGTGGCCGCAGGGGTGTACGGCAGCTGGAACAATGGTCGTGCCTATGTGGACAGCTGGGTGCAGCACGGCCGCTTCAACAACCGGGTGGAAGGCGATGGCCTGGCCGCGGAGCGCTACGACAGCGACCTGTGGCAGGGTTCGCTGGAGGCGGGTTACCGCTTCGGCGTCGGCACGCTGGGCGACAGCAGGGTCAGCCTGCAGCCGGAGCTGCAGCTGGTCTACACCAACGTCAGCACGGATCGACATACCGAGCAGAACGGCACCGTGGTGCGTGGCCTGGGCGAAAGTGGCCTGTCCGGCCGCCTCGGCCTGCGCCTGGAAGCGGAATCGACCAGCACGCATGGCGCCGTGGTGACCCCGTACCTGACCGCCAACTGGTATCGCGACGCCCGCACGGGTGGCATGGCGTTCGATGACGTGGCCATGGACAGCGACGCGCCGCGCAACCGCTACGCGCTGGGTGCAGGCGCGCGGGTGGAATTCGCCAAGGGCTGGACGGGCTGGGGCGGTCTGGACGTGAGCCGCGGTGACTCCGGCTACCGCGAAGTCAGCGCCACGCTGGGCATGTCCTACAACTGGTAAGCAGATCGGCGTACGGCGGGCCCGTACGCGCAGGAACAGGGACGTATCGCCACACGGATGTGGCACCTCTGAAGCCGGGCATTGCCCGGCTTCAGGCGTTACCGTGCAGCGGAAGCAGCGATTACGCCGCCTCGTAGGTGCCGTAGCTGCGCAGGCGCTTGTAGCGCTGCTCCAGCAGTTCCCCGGTGGACAGCTTGTCCAGCGCGTCCAGCTCGTTCAGCAGCACGGCCTTCAGGCGCCGGGCCATCTGCGTCGGGTTGCGGTGGGCGCCGCCGGTCGGCTCGCGCACGACCTTGTCGACCAGGCCCAGGCTCTTCAGGCGCGGGGCGGTCAGGCCCAGCTGTTCGGCCGCGTCCTTGGCCTTGCCGGCATCCTTCCACAGGATCGAGGCGCAGCCTTCCGGGGTAATGGTCGAATACACCGCGTACTCCAGCATCACGGTGCGGTCGCCCACGCCCAGTGCCAGCGCGCCGCCCGAGCCGCCTTCGCCGATCACGGTGCAGATCACTGGCACCTTCAGTTCGGCCATTTCCATCAGGTTGCGCGCGATCGCTTCGGACTGGCCGCGCGATTCGGCGTCGATGCCCGGCCAGGCGCCGGCGGTGTCGATCAGGGTCAGCACCGGCAGGCCGAAACGCTCGGCCATCTTCATCAGGCGCAGCGCCTTGCGGTAGCCCTCGGGCTTGGGCATGCCGAAGTTGCGCTTGATCTTCTCCTTGGTGTCGCGGCCTTTCTGGTGGCCGATGACCATCACCGCGCGGCCATTGATGCGGGCCAGGCCGCCCATGATGGCCTTGTCGTCGGCAAAGGCGCGATCACCGGCCAGTTCCTGGAACTCATCGAAGATGATGCGGATGTAATCGGCGGTGTAGGGCCGCGACGGGTGGCGGGCCAGCTGCAGCACCTGCCAGGAGGTCAGGTTGCGGAAGATCTGTGCGGTACGCATGCGCAGCTTGTCCTGCAGCGCGTGCACTTCGGCCTCGACATTGACCGCCGGACCGGCACTGGCGTTGCGCAGCTCCTGGATCTTCGCTTCCAGGTCGGCGATGGGTTGCTCGAAGTCGAGGTAGTTCGGATTCATCGGAAGCCGTCGTGTAAAGAAGGAGGAAAGTGTAGCCGAACCCGGTGAAATTCCCCGTACGCCCCTGTCTGGAGCGTACGGAGGGGCTGGCCGGCAGGCAGCGCGCTGCCTTGGCCGCGCCAGCTGGACGCGGGACCTGGCGGGGCGGGATCAGCTGGCCCAGGGCGGGCTGTAGCGCACCTTCAGGGTGCGCACGGCCGGGTCGGCGCGCAGCGCTTCCATCAGCTTCGAGTCGATGCGCACGGCGCTCTGTCCGGACACGTCGAGCATGCCGGCGATACCGCCGTGCGGGCCCTTCAGCAGCAGGTCCAGGCGCAGGGGCGTGCGGCCGGGGCGATGGCGGTCGAGCAGGGCATCGATGCGCTCCCACACCGGCCGCTGCTGGCGCAGGTCCAGCCGCAGCGACAGGCGCGTAGCGTAGTTGGCGCAGACCTCATCGAAATCCCAGCACTGGCGGATGCGCAGGGCGTAGCCACCGTTGAATTCGTCTTCACGCAGGCCGCCCTTGACCACCAGGATGCGGTCCTTGGTCATCAGGTGGCCGAACTCGGCCATGGTGTCGGAGAACGCGCTGCACTCCACGCGTCCACGCCCGTCCTCGAGCTGGATGAAGATCTGGCTTTCGCCCTTGCGGCGAACGCCGACCACCTGGCCGGCCAGCACGGTCTGCACTTCCGGGCGCCAGCGCTTCTCACCGCCACCACCACCACCGCCGCTGCTGGCGCTCCAGATCTTTTCCACCGCGCCCAGATCGTTGCCGACCAGATCGCGCACGTCGTCGCGCCACGGATCGAATGGATGGCCGCTGAGGTAGAAGCCCAGCGTGTCGCGCTCGCCGTTCAGGCGCTGCAGCAGGGGCCACTCTTCGGCCTCCGGCAGGTCCAGCTGGATCGTCGCCGCGCTCGGGTCCGGCCCACCGAACAGCGAGTTCTGCCCGGAGGCGCGCTCGCGTGCCATCTGCTCGGTGGCCTTGATCACTTCCGGCAGCTGCAGCATCAGCGAGGCGCGGTTGCGGCCCAGCTCATCCAGTGCGCCGCAGTTGATCATCGCTTCCAGGGTGCGCCGGTTGAGCTTGGCCGAGCCGACGCGGGTACAGAAATCGAGCAGGTCGGTGTAGTTCCCGCCCCGCAGCCGCTCGTCCACCACCGCTTCGCAGGCACCCTGGCCGACACCCTTGATCGCACCCAGGCCGTACTGGATGGTGTCCGGCGTGGCTGCCTCGAACATGAAGGCGGACTGGTTCACCTTCGGCGGCAGCACGGTCAGGCCGAGGTTGCGCACCTCGTCGAGGAAGCCGACCACCTTGTCGGTGTTGTCCATGTCCGAAGACAGCGTGGCCGCCATGAACTCGGCCGGGTAATGGCGCTTGAGCCACGCGGTCTGGTAACTGACCAGCGCGTAGGCAGCGGCGTGCGACTTGTTGAAGCCGTAGCCGGCGAACTTCTCCATCAGGTCGAAGATCTCGTCGGCCTTGGGGCCGTCGACGCCGCCCTTGGCCGCGCCCTCGCGGAAGATCTCGCGGTGCTTGGCCATTTCGGCCGGCACCTTCTTGCCCATCGCACGACGCAGCAGGTCGGCGCCGCCCAGCGAGTAGCCGCCGACGATCTGCGCCATCTGCATCACCTGCTCCTGGTACACCATGATGCCGTAGGTGTCCTTGAGGATGGCTTCGGTGCGCGGATCGGGATAGATGATCTCTTCCTGCCCGTGCTTGCGCGCGTTGAAGGACGGAATCAGGTCCATCGGGCCGGGGCGGTACAGCGACACCAGCGCGATCAGGTCTTCGAAACGGTCGGGGCGTGCGTCCTTCAGCAGGCGGCGCATGCCCGAGGATTCGAACTGGAAGACCGCACCGGTGTTGCCGTTGGCGAAGATGTCCTTGTAGGTCGGCGCGTCGTCCAGCGGGATCGCCGCGATGTCCACCGGCGGGATGCCGGCGCGCGCGTGGCGCTTGTTGATCGCCTTCACTGCCCAGTCGATGATGGTCAGCGTGCGCAGGCCAAGGAAGTCGAACTTCACCAGGCCCACTTCTTCCACGTCGTTCTTGTCGAACTGGGTGACCGGATTCTTGCCGATGCCGTTCTCGTCGTGTTCGGCGTACAGCGGGCAGAACTCGCTCAGCGGCTCGGGGCCGATCACCACGCCACCGGCGTGCTTGCCGGCGTTGCGGGTGAGGTCTTCCAGCTGCAGCGCCAGATCGATCAGGTCACGGACATCGTCTTCGGTTTCGTAACGCTGGATCAGCTCGGCCGATGCCATCTCCGAGCCCGGGCCTTCCTTGCCCTTGCCGAGCGCATCCTTCAGGTGGATGCCGAGGATGTTCGGGATCAGCTTGGAGACGCCGTCAACCAGGCCATAGGGGAAACCGAGCACACGGCCGGAATCGCGCACCACGGCCTTGGCGGCCATGGTGCCGTAGGTGATGATCTGGCTGACGCGTTCGCGCCCGTATTTGCGTGCGACGTAGTCGATCACTTCGTCGCGGCGGTCCATGCAGAAATCGATGTCGAAGTCGGGCATCGACACGCGTTCCGGATTCAGGAACCGCTCGAACAGCAGGTTGTAGGGCAGCGGATCCAGGTCGGTGATCTTCAGCGCCCACGCCACCAGCGAACCGGCACCGGAACCACGGCCCGGGCCGATCGGGATGCCCTGGTTCTTGCCCCACTGGATGAAGTCGGCCACGATCAGGAAGTAGCCGGGGAAACCCATCTTGATGATGGTGTCGAGCTCGAATTCGAGGCGCTCGAAGTACTCCTCGCGGGTCTTGCCCGGCGCCAGCGGGTTCTTCTGCAGGCGTTCTTCCAGGCCGTCGCGCGACATCTTCTGGATCCAGGTATCCAGGGTCTCGTCGTCCGGCACCGGGTAGTTGGGCAGGAAGTAGGTGCCCAGCCGCATCTCGATGTTGCAGCGCTCGGCCAGCGCCAGCGTGTTGTCGATCGCATCGGGGATGTCGGCGAACAGCGCGCACATCTCCTCGGCCGACTTCAGGTACTGCTGGTCACTGTACTCGCGCGGCCGCTTGGGATCGTCCAGCACGCGGCCGGTCGAGATGCACACACGTGCCTCATGCGCGCTGAAGTCCGACGGTGCAAGGAAGCGCACATCGTTGCTGGCCACCACCGGCAGGCCGCGCTGGCCGGCGGCCATCAGCGCGAAGCGGTTGAAGGCCTCCTCGCCATCGCGGCCGGTGCGGGTCAGCTCCAGGTGCAGGCCATCGCCGAACACCCGCTGCCAGTCGGCCAGATGCTGCTCGGCAAGGTCGTGCTTGCCGTCCAGCGCCAGGCGCCCGGCCAGGCTCTCGCGCCCGGCCAGCGCGAACAGGTTGGCGTTGCCCGCCTTCAACCAGTCCGGATGCACGGCGACGCCGCCTTCCGGACGATGGCCCTCCATCCAGGCACGGGTCAGCAGCCGTGACAGGCTCAGGTAGCCTTCGCGGTCGCGGCACAGCAGGGTCATCCGCCACGGGTCCTGGCCCTCCTCGGCGATCATCACGTCGGCGCCGGCGATCGGCTTGATGCCCACGCCTTCGGCTGCCTTGTAGAACTTGATCAGGGCGAACAGATTGTTGAGGTCGGTCACCGCCAGCGCGGGTAGGCCCAGCTCGACCGAGCGTGACAGCAGGTTGGCCTGCTTTGCCTTCTTCGGGTCGGCCTGGTCCGGCTTGGCCGGCACACGGATGGTCGAGTCCGCCAGCGAGAACTCGGTGTGGACGTGGAGATGTACGAAACGGGAGTTGGACATGCCGGACCAGGTTGGAGCGCGGGGGCCCCGGGTGCCGACGGGAGTTCGTCGCCGGGGTCGGGAAGCGCTGGAATGCCCGGTCAGGGTAGCGAGGGCAGGGAGAGGCGACAAGCTCTTGACGGCGCGTCGATTGCGCGAACATGCCGCCGGGCATGGCCCGGCGCTACCGCCGCAATGTGGGCGCACGATGCCGCCGGGCCATGCCCGGCGGCGGTTGTTCAGGCGATGGCCGCGGCCGCCGGGTTTTCCAGGCATTCACGCACCGGGGCGAAACTGCGCCGGTGCTCGCCACAGGGGCCGTGTTCACGCAGTGCCGCCAGGTGGGCCGGAGTGCCGTAGCCCTTGTGCTGGTCGAAACCGTAGTGCGGATGCTGTACGTGCAGGTCCTGCATGTACCGGTCGCGCGACACCTTGGCTAGGATCGAGGCCGCCATGATCGCGCGGTCGATGCCATCGCCACCAACCAGCGCCTGCGCCGGCAGTACCAGCCCCTTCGGAACCACGTTGCCGTCGATGCGGGCGAAGCCGGCCACGTGGGCCACGGCCGCCACCACGTCGCGCATGCCCTGCAGGGTGGCCTGGTAGATGTTCAGGCGGTCGATCGCTGCTACGTCCACCAGCACCACATGCCAGGCCAGGGCGCGATCGATGATTCGATCGTACAGCTGCTCGCGGCGCGCGGCGGTGAGCTGCTTGGAGTCATCCAGGCCGTTGATGCGCGGGCGGGCAGGATCGAATACCACCGCCGCGACGGCGACCGGCCCGGCCAGCGGGCCACGGCCGGCCTCATCGACACCGGCGACCAGGCGGTCCGGTTCAACCCGCAGTGAACCGTCGAACAGGGCCAGGCTGGCTGCGGCGGCGTGGCGGCGGCTCATGCCTTGTCCAGCTCGCGTACGAGCAGCTCGCCGACAGCGTCGGCGGCGCGTGCCGAGGCATTGCGGCGCAGGCGTTCATGCAGGCGCGAATAGGTTCCCTGCAGGTCGGCGGCCCGTTGCGGATGGTCGAACCACTGCTGGATGGCGGCGGCCAGCTTGTCCGGCGTGCAGTCGTGCTGCATCAGCTCCGGTGCCAGGTCCTGGCCGGCCAGGATGTTGGGCAGGGCGAAGCGGTCGACCTTGATCAGGCCCAGCGCCTTGACCAGGCGGTAAGTCAGTTCGTTGACGCGATAGCCGACCACCATCGGCCGCTTCACCAGCATGGCTTCCAGGGTCGCGGTACCGGAGGCGAGCACCACCACGTCGGCGGCGATCATGGCGTCGCGGGCCTGGCCATCAAGCACATGCGAGTAGGCGACCGGCAGCGCCGAACGCGACAGCTGTTCCTCGATCAGGCGACGGCAGGCGGCATTGGCGGCAGGCACCACGACGTGCAGCCCCGGAATCCGCTCGGAAACCTGCCACGCAGCCTCGAAGAACGGCTCGCCCAGGCGCGAGATCTCGCCCAGGCGGCTGCCCGGCAGCACCGCCAGCACCTTGGCCGTGGCCGGCAGGCCCAGCGCGGCACGGGCTTCGTCGCGGTTGCCCTGCAGCGGAATGTCATCGGCCATCGGATGACCGACAAAGCGCGCGTCGATTCCGTGCCGGGCGTAGATGGGGGGTTCCATCGGGAACAGGCACAGCACGAGGTCGGCACTGTTGCCGATCTTCTCGGCGCGCTTCTCGCGCCACGCCCAGACCGAAGGGCTGACGTAATGCACGGTGCGCACGCCACGCTGCTTCAGCCAGCGCTCGATGCCCAGGTTGAAGTCCGGCGCATCGATGCCGATGAACACGTCCGGCTGCCACTCGAGCGCGCGCTGGCGGAAGGCCGAGCGCAGCTTCAGCAGGCGCGGCAGGTGGCGCAGGACTTCGGTCAGCCCCATCACCGCCAGTTCGCTGGCGTCGTGCCAGGTCTGGCAACCGGCATTGCGCATGGCATCGCCGCCGATGCCGGCGAACTCGGCGTTCGGGAAGCGGGCCTTCAACTCGCGCACCAGGCCGGCACCGAGCAGGTCGCCGGAGGCCTCACCGGCCACCAGTGCGATCCGCAACGGCCGCTCGCTGAGCACCCGCTGTGCAGGCACGCTGCCGGCCAGGGAGGCCAGCGGAATGACAGCGGCGCCGGCCGGCGCCTGGCCGGACGTGCTGCTCATCGCAGCAGGGGCCTCTCTGCGTGTTCGATGAACTCCAGCATGGACTTCACGTCCTCGCTGTCGCGCGCCTGTTCCACCAGCTGCTGCTTGGCTTCGGCCAGCGGCAGGCCGGCCACGTACAGGGTCCGGTAGGCACGCTTGATGGCGGAGATGCGTTCGGCATCGAAACCGCGGCGCTTCAGGCCTTCACTGTTGATGCCGCGCGGACGGCCCAGCGAATCGGAGCCCACCATGGTGAACGGCGGAACATCGCCGTTGGTCAGCGCACCCATGCCGAGGAAGGCGTGGGCGCCGATGCGGCAGAACTGGTGGGCACCGGCGAAGCCGCTGATGATCACGTAGTCGCCGACAGTAACGTGGCCGGCCAGCGTGGTGTTGTTGGAGAACACGCAGGCGTTGCCGACGTGGCAGTCGTGTGCCACATGCGTATAGGCCAGCATCCAGTTGTCGTCACCGATCGTGGTGATGCCACCGCCGCCGCCGGTACCGCGGTTGACGGTGACGAACTCGCGGAACACGTTGCGGTCGCCGATCACCAGTTCGGTGCGTTCACCGGCGAACTTCTTGTCCTGCGGCTCGCCGCCGATGGCTGCGTGGCCGATGAAGCGGTTGTCGCGGCCGATCCGGGTCGGTCCGAGAATGCTGCAGTGTGGGCCGACGACCGTGCCTGCGCCGATGTCCACATCGGCACCGATCAGGGTGAAGGCACCGACCTGCACATCGTCGGCCAGCCGGGCGGACGGGTCGATGACGGCGGTGGGGTGGATCCGTGGGGCGTTGTCAGTCATTCCTGGCTCCGTTATGGCTCAGCCCTTGGCACCGGCGCACATGACCTCGGCAGAGGCCACCACTTCGCCGTTGACCTTGGCTTCGCCGTAGTACCAGCCCATGTTGCGGATCAGCCGCTTCATCTGCACGTCCAGCAGCAGCACATCGCCCGGCACCACCTGCTTGTTGAAGCGGGCGTTCTCCACCTTGACCATGTAGAACAGCTTGGACTGCGCATCGCGGCCGAGCGAGAGCTGGGTCATCACACCGCCGGCCTGCGCCAGTGCCTCGATGATCAGCACGCCGGGCATGATCGGGCGGCCCGGGAAATGGCCCTGGAAGAACGGCTCGTTGATGCTCACGTTCTTCTGGGCAAGGATGCGCTTGGCGTCCACATCCAGCTCGAGGACCTTGTCCACCAGCAGGAACGGGTAGCGGTGCGGGATCAGCTCCTGGATCTGGAGGACATCGATCGGAAGCTGCAGCGTGTCGTTCATTCTTTCTCCTTGCTCACAGCCAGGATGCGCCGGGCCAGCGTATCGAGCTGCTTGAAGCGCGCGGCGTTCTTGCGCCACGTGCGGTTGTCGGTCAACGGGGTGCCGGACGAATACTCGCCCGGCTCATGGATGGAGTTGCGCACCACCGATTTGCCGGTGATCACCACCTTGTCGCAGATCTCCAGGTGGCCGACCACGCCTACGTGGCCGCCGAGCAGGCAGTAACGTCCGATCTTGGCGCTGCCGGCAATGCCGGTGCAGCCAGCGATGGCCGAGTGCGCGCCGATCTGCACGTTGTGTGCGATCTGCACCAGGTTGTCCAGGCGCACGTCTTCGTCCAGCACGGTGTCTTCCAGCGCGCCGCGGTCCACACAGGTGTTGGCGCCGATTTCGCAGTCGTCGCCGATGCGCACGCCGCCAAGCTGCGGCACCTTGATCCACCTGCCCGCGTCCATCGCCAGGCCGAAGCCATCGGCGCCGAGCACGGCGCCGGGGTGGACGCGCACCCGCTTGCCCAGCCGGACGCGGGTGACCAGGGTGACCCGGGCGATCAGTTCGCAGCCGTTGTCCAGGCTGCAATCCTCGCCGATCACGCTGCCGGTGCCGATGATGCAGTTCTCGCCGACCACGCTGCGGGCGCCGATGGACACGAACGGACCGATATGGGCGCTGGCTGCGACCTGGGCGGTGGGATCGATGACGGCGCTGGGATGGATGCCCGGCGGGCGTGTCGGTGCGATGTCGAACAGCGCGGCGATCTTGGCAAAGGTGGTGTACGGGTCCTTGGCCACGAGCGCGGCGCCGGGAGCCGCCTCGGCATCGTCGGCACGCAGTACCACCAGCGAGGCCTGGCTGTCGGCCAGCTGGGTGCGATAGCGCGGATTGGCGAGGAAGGTCAGCTGGCCAGGGCCGGCATGGGCGAGGGTGGCCACGCCATGGATGGCGGTGGCGGGGTCGCCATGGACCTGCAGGCCGAACTGCTCGGCGAGTTGCTGGGCGGTGTAGGAGGGAGTATTCACGGCGGGAGTTTAACGTGTGACGCCATTGCGGTCATGCGGGGGGCAGTTGTGCAGCCAACGGCGGGGCCCCTCGCGGCCGGCAGAGCCAGGCTCATGGGCTGGGTCGGACGGGTCGGGGCTGCGGGGGACGGCGCAAGTACGTCCCTGTAGCCTTGATCGCCGCATCCATGCGGCTCACACCCCCGCAGCCCCGATCCGCCCGACCTCTGACAGCGTGGCGCGAGTGCCAGCCGCGGAAAACAGAAAAGATCAAAAGCGGATCGTGCGCTTCAGCCATCCGGGTTAAACGAAAACGCCGGGCAGAGCCCGGCGCTTCGTACCCCGTCTGGTGGAGAGCCCCCCTTCTGTTAAGGGGGGCGCGCCAGCGGCGCGGGGGATAGGAGGAATGCGCGTGCAGTTCCGATGAGCCGCAGGGCGGTTCGTCAGAACTGCCCGCCGAAGGTGAATTGCAGGCGCTCGATCTTGTCGTCGTCTTCCTTCTTCAGCGGGAACGCATAGCTGATCGAGATCGGGCCGACCGGGGCGCGCCACAGCAGGGCCACACCGGTGGACACACGCAGTTCGTTGGCCTTGAAGTTGTCGGCGCCGTTGTAGACGTTGCCGAAGTCGACGAAGGCCGACACGCGGGCCGACGGACTGTCGAACAGACGCGGGAAGTAGGCTTCGATCGAACCGACGGTCTTCAGCGAGCCACCCAGCGGCTGGCCCTCCGGATAGCCCATGGTGACTTCGCGCGGGCCCAGCGTGTTGTCCTCGAAGCCGCGCACCGAGTTGGTACCGCCGGCGTAGAAGTTCTCGTAGAACGGCAGGCCGCTGGCGGTGACCGTCTTCCTGTAATCCGGTGAGCCCGGGTTGCAGTTCACGGTCTGCACCGGGTTCGGGTTGGCCTCGGTCGGCGCGGTGTAGCAGAGATCACGCGAGGTGTCCTTGCCGTAGCTGTCGCCGTAGCCGATTTCCGCACGCGTGTTGATCACCAGCGACGGCATGATCGGCCAGTACTTGGAGATCTGGTAGTTCAGCTTGTAGTACTCGACGGTCGAACCCGGCAGCGTGGTCTCCAGGCCGATGCGCTGGTAGGTACCGCGGGTCGGCATGAAGTAGTCGTTGCGCGAGTCGCGTGCCCAGCCGAGCTCGGTGCGCCAGGCATGGAAGGTGCGGCGGCCGACGGCGTTGATGTAGTCGATGATCGATTGCGGCGTTGCGTTCTGGTACGTCGAGATCTGGTTGCTGTCGATGCCGAACATCAGCGAGACCGAGTCGGTTTCGGTCAGCGGCACGCCGAACACCACCTGCGCTGCACCGTTGGTGCTGTTGTACTGCGCGGTGTTGAAGTCGGAGTAGTCCAGTTCGCGCCAGGACAGGTTGTAGCCCAGCGACACGCCGTCATCGGTGAAGTACGGGTTGGTGTAGCTGAAGCCATAGCGCTGCAGGTAGCTGCTGCGCGAGGCTTCCACCGACACGCGGTTGCCGCCGCCGAGGAAGTTGTTCTGCGACAGCTGCACGGAGGTGGTCATGCCGTAGGACTGCGAGTAGCCCAGGCCGAACACGAAGCTGCCGGAAGTGGTTTCCTTGACGTTGTAGACGACGTCGACCTGGTCGTTGCTGCCGCTGACGGCCGGGGTTTCCACATCCACCGATTCGAAATAGCCCAGGCGCTGCAGGCGGATCTTGGAGCGGTCGATCGCGGCCTGCGAGTACCAGCTGTTCTCGAACTGGCGCATTTCGCGACGCATCACCTCGTCGGAGGTGCGGGTATTGCCGCGGAAGACGATACGACGCACCGACACGCGTGGGCCCGGCACCACCTGCATGTTGATGGCAACGGTCTGGTCAGCACGGTTGGTGGTCGGGATCGGGTTCACCTTGGCGAACGCGTAGCCGATGTTGGACAGCGAGTTGGTGATCGTGTCCGAGCTGAATTCCAGCAGCGCCCGCGAGAAGGTGTCGCCGGACTTCTGGATCACCATGCGCTCCACGTCCTCCTGCGGGAGGATGGTGTCGCCGCTGACCTTGATCTCGGAGATCTTGTACTGCTCACCCTCGGTCACGCCGGCGGTGAGGAACATGTCGCGCTTGTCGGGGCTGATCGACACCTGGGTGGAGTCGATGCTGAAGTCGACGTAGCCCCGGTCGAGGTACCACGAGTTCAGCTTTTCCAGGTCGCCGGACAGCTTTTCCTTGGAGTACTGGTCATCGCGGCGGTACCACGAGGCCCAGTTGTGCTCCTTGGATTCCCAGGTTTCCAGGATGTCCTTGCTGTCGTACTTCTCGGTGCCGACCAGGTTGACATGGCGGATCTTGGCCGCCTTGCCTTCCTTGATCGCGATGGCGATGTCCACACGGTTGCGGTCCAGCGGGCTCACCGTCGGGGTGATCTCGACGTTGTACTTGCCGCGGTCGTTGTACTGGCGGCGCAGTTCCTGGGTCACGCGGTCCAGGCTCAGGCGATCGAACGTGCCACCTTCGGTCAGGCCGATGTCGGACAGGCCCTTGAGCAGCTGGTCGGACTTGATGTCCTTGTTGCCGGTCACGGTCAGCTTGTTGATCGCCGGGCGTTCCTTGACCGTCACCACCAGGATGTTGCCCTGGCGGTCCAGCTGCACGTCCTCAAAGAAGCCGGTCTTGTACAGGGCGCGGATGGTTTCGCCGACCTTGCTGTCGGTGACCGTCTCGCCACGCTCCACCGGCAGGTAGGTGAATACCGTACCCGAGCTGATGCGCTGCAGGCCGTCGACGCGGATGTCGCTGACAGTGAAGGGCTCGGCTGCCTGGGCCAGGGCGGGAGCGCCGGTGACGGCGGCGAGGGCGAGGGCCAGCAGGCGGCGATTGGGGAGTCGCGTCATGTCACGTCCGGTAGGAAGGTCGATTTCATTGGTGCGGGATGCCGACGCTGTAGACGGCAACAACGTGGAAAAGTTCATCGCGGGACCAGGCCGAGGATGTCGTTGTAGAACGCCAACCCCATCAGCCCGGCCAGCAACGCCAGGCCGATGTACTGGCCGGCGGCGATGGCACGCTCGCTCAGCGGGCTGCCCTTGACCAACTCGATAAGGTAATACAGCAGGTGGCCGCCGTCCAAGATCGGGATCGGCAGCAGATTGATGATGCACAGGCTCAGCGACAGCAGCGCGAGGAACTGCAGGAACCAGTCGAGCCCACGTTTGGCCGATACATTGGCCACACGGGCGATGGTGACCGGGCCGGAAACGTTCTGCAGCGAGGCCTTGCCGGTCACGATGCGGGCCATCATGCCCAGCGAGTCGGCGGCCAGCCGGCCGGTTTCACGCACCGCCACGGTGACCGCGTCCAGGGGCCCGTAACGCAGCAGGGTGTCGTAGGCCGGGCTGTAGGTGGTGGGGAAACCGACGCCGATCTGCCAGACCGGCTCGCCCTTGCCGTCCTTGCCCTGGCGCGGAGTCACTTCCAGTGCCAGCCGCTCGCCGCCACGCAGGACTTCGATCATGCCGGGGCCGCCGGTGCGGCCCAGGGCCTGGATTTCGCCGATCACCTGGTCGACGCTGTCAATGCGCTGCCCGTCGATGGCCACGATGAGGTCGCCCGGCTGCAGCTGGCCCGCAACAACGGAATCCGGTGTGAGCCTGTCGACCAGGGCGGGCTGCAGCCATGACTGCCAGTACAGGCCCGCCAGGATCGGCACCCGTCGTTCATCGAAGCCTGCCGGCAGCTGCGACAGCGGCAGGGTACGGGCATGCACCTGATCGCTGCGGTCGATCACGTCCAGCGTGACATCACGACGGTCCATCGCTGCCGCGGTCAGGGCCATGCTGGCCTCGCCCAGGGTGCTGACCGGGCGGTCGTCCACGCGCAGCACGCGGTCACCACTGTTGAGCCCCGCCGTCGCCGCGATGCCGCTTGTTCGGCCGAGGGTGGGCGAATAGTCCTGCTTGCCGATCACGAACATCGCCCACAGCAGCAGGATGCACAGCAGCAGGTTGGCGACCGGCCCGGCAGCAACGATGGCGATGCGCTGCCAGACCGTCTTGTGGTTGAACGCCTGGCCGCGTTCCTGCGGATGCACCTCGACTTCGCGCTCGTCGAGGAATTTCACATAGCCGCCCAGCGGAATCGCAGCAATGGCGAATTCGGTTCCATGCCGGTCGCGCCGCGACCACAGCGGCCGGCCAAAGCCGACAGAGAAGCGCAGCACCTTGACTCCGCACAGGCGGCCGACCCAGTAATGCCCGAGCTCGTGGAAGGTGACCAGCAGCCCCAGGCTGACAATCATCCACCAGACCGATCCGATGAAGTCAGTCATGCAGGCTCACGTTGGCGGGCAGGGGCGGCGTCGTCATGCAGGGCTGGGCAGGCGGGCGGTTCAGGCGGCGTCGATGGCGTTCAGGGTCAGCAGGCGTGCGCGCTGGTCGGCGGACAACAGGACCTCCAGTGTATCGGCTGGCTCGGTCGGCAGTGTTGAAAGAGCGTTAGCAACCAGCGCCGGGATGGTCAGGAAACCGATCCGGCCCTGAAGAAACGCTGAAACGGCCTCTTCGTTGGCGGCGTTCAGCATCGCCGGGGCGGTGCCACCGGCGCGCATCGCCTGCCAGGCCAGCGCCAGGCAGGGGAAGGCCTCGGTATCGGGCGCCTCGAAATCCAGCCGGCCCTGCGCCAGCAGATCCAGCCCGGCCACGCCCGAGGTGATGCGTTGCGGCCAGCCCAGGCCAACGGCCAGGGTGGTGCGCATGTCCGGCAGGCCCATCTGCGCCAGGGTCGAGCCGTCGACGAATTCGACCAGCGAATGGACCAGGCTCTGCGGATGGACCAGCACCTCGATGCGTTCACCTGGCACGGCGAACAGATGGTGGGCCTCGATCACTTCCAGGCCCTTGTTCATCAGGGTCGCGGAATCGACCGAGATCTTCGGCCCCATCGACCACTTCGGGTGGGCCACGGCCTGGGCCGGGGTGACCTGCGCCAGTTCGGCGCGGCTGCGGCCACGGAACGGGCCACCGGAGGCGGTGAGCAGGATCCGGCGCACCCCGGCGCCTTCGAGGCTGGCGTCGCGCGAGCGCAGGCACTGGAAGATGGCGCTGTGCTCACTGTCGATCGGGATGATCTCGGCCCCGGCACGTTCGGCGGTACGGGTCAGCAGTTCGCCCGCCAGCACCAGTGATTCCTTGTTCGCCAGCAGGATGCGCTTGCCCGCGGCGGCGGCGGCCAGGGTCGAGGACAACCCTGCCGCGCCGACGATGGCGGCCACCACGGTGTCGCAGGCGTCACTGGCGGCCAGCTGGTCCAGCGCTGCCTGGCCGGCGTGGGCCTGGGTGGCCAGGCCGGCCTCGCGCAGGCCGTCGCGCAGCGCAGGGTACAGGGCCTCGTCGGCGATCACCGCGTGCAGCGGCTGATGCTGGCGGCACAGCGCAAGCAGCGCCTGCACCTGGCGGCCGGCGGCAAGCACGGTGGCCCGGTAGCGCTGCGGATGGCGCGCGATCACATCCAGGGTGGAGGCACCGATCGATCCGGTGGCGCCGAACACGGCGACCCGGCGCAGGTCTGCTGCTGCATGCATGGTCAGAATCCGAAGATTTCCTTGCCCAGCGCGAACACCGGCACGGCTGCCAGGACGCCGTCGACACGGTCGAGCACGCCACCATGGCCCGGGATCAGGTTGCCCGAGTCCTTGGCACCGGCATGGCGCTTGATCAGGCTCTCAAACAGATCGCCCAGCACCGAGGCCAGCACGGCGACCACGGACGTGATCAGCAGGCCCGGCAGGTGGGCCAGGTCGATACCGGCCAGCCAGCCCAGGCCGACGGCCACGGCCACGCCGGCCAGCAGGCCGCCGACCAGGCCTTCCCAGGTCTTGTTCGGGCTGATGCGCGGGGCCAGCTTGTGCCTGCCGAAGCGGCGGCCGGCAAAGTAGGCGCCCGAATCGGCGGCCCAGACCAGCGCCAGCGCGGCCAGCAGCCACAGATGCCCCTGCTGGCCGGGCGGGTCGCCGCCGGCGTGGATCAGCACCAGTGCGGCCCAGGCCGGCACGATGGCCAGTGTGCCGGCCAGCAGCTTGAGGATGCGCGCGGGGCTGCCCGGCTGTGCACCGAAGTTGAAGAAGCGCAGCCAGACCAGCGCCGCCAGCCACCAGGCGACGCCGACCAGCGTGGTGATCTGGAACAGCACCAGGGTACTGCCGTCGGCCCACACCAGCAGCACCATCAGCAGCAGGTTCAATACCAGCAGCACGGTGCGCGCCAGGGTGTCTTCGACGTCGGCCAGCTTCAGCCATTCCCACAGGCCGATCAGCAGGACGGCGGCGGCCGCGGCGGCCAGCCATTGCGTCGGCAGCAGCAGGATCGCGGCAATGGCGACCGGCGCCATGATCAGCGCGGCGAGGACTCGGGTCTTGGTCATGGGCTGGACGTCTCGGTGGCCAGGGCGGCGATCTGGGCGCTGGTCAGGCCGAAGCGGCGCTCACGGCCCGCATAGGCATCCAGCGCCTGTTGCAGCATCGCGGCGTCGAAGTCCGGCCACAGTGCCTCGGTGAACCACAGCTCGGTATAGGCCAGCTGCCACAGCAGGAAATTGCTGATGCGGGTGTCGCCACCGGTGCGGATGAACAGGTCCGGTGCCGGCAGGTCGGCCAGGGCCATCTGCCGGCCCAGCAGCGCCTCGTCGATCTGTTCGGGCAGCAGGCGACCGGCCGCCACTTCGGCAGCCAGTGCGCGCGCCGCGCGGGCGATGTCCTGGCGGCCGCCATAGCTGGCGGCGATCGACAGGGTCAGCGTGGTGTTGCCGGCGGTGCGCTGTTCGGCCAGCTGCATGCGGCTGACCAGCGAGGCGCCGAAGCGCTCGCGCTCGCCGATGAAGCGCACGCGCACGCCGCGGCGGTGCAGCTCGTCCACTTCGCGGTCGAGCGCACCCAGGAACAGCTTCATCAACGCATCGACTTCGTCCTGCGGCCGGCCCCAGTTCTCGCTGGAGAAGGCGAACAGGGTCAGCGCCGGGATGCCCAGTTCAAGGCAGCGCTCGATGGTGCGGTTGACCGCGCGCGCGCCGGCACGGTGGCCGATCACGCGCGGGCGGCGGCGCTGCTGTGCCCAGCGTCCGTTGCCATCCATGATGATGGCGACGTGGCGGGGCAGGGCGGCCGGCAGGGGAGGCGGGACTGAAGGCATCGACTTCAGACCGACAACAGTTCCTTTTCCTTGTCCGCGACGACCTTGTCGACATCCTTGATGTTGCTGTCGGTCAGCTTCTGGATATCGTCTTCGCCGCGCTTCTTCTCGTCTTCGCTGATCGCCTTGTCCTTGACCAGCTTGGCGATTTCCTTGTTCGCGTCCTGACGGATGTTGCGGATCGCGATCTTGGCGCCTTCGCCTTCCTTCTGCACCTGCTTGACCAGTTCCTTGCGGCGCTCTTCGGTCGGCGGCGGCATGTTGATGCGGATCGCGGTGCCCAGCGTATTCGGGGTGAACTCGGCGTTGTACAGCCCCTTCTCGATCTCCTTGATCATGCTCTTGTCGAACGGCGTGACCAGCAGCGAGTGGGCGTCGGCGTTGGAGATCGAGGCGACCTGGTTCAGCGGGGTGCTGGCATTGCCGTAGGCATTGACGGTGACGCGGTCCAGCAGGGCCGGAGTAGCACGCCCGGTGCGGATCGAGGTGAGGGTGTGCTTCAGAGCGTCGATGCTCTTGGCCATGCGCGTCTGCGCGTTGTTCTTGATGTCGTTGAGCATCGCCCGGGTCCTGGATGTAACTGGAATCGGGCGATTATAGGCGAATACGGGACGCTGCCGGGCCTGGATCGGCCCGGGCGTCGCCTTGCGCTCAGGCTCAGGCCGGGTCGCGGCCCTGGACCAGGGTGCCGATGTTCTCGCCGCTGAGGATCTTCAGCAGCTCGCCCGGCTGGCCCATGTCGAACACCCGCATCGGCAGATCGCTGTCGCGGGCCAGTGCGAAGGCGGCGGTGTCCATCACTTCCAGGCCGCGGCGGATCACCTCGTCGTAGCTCAGGCTGTCGAAGCGGACCGCGTCGCTGTGCTTGTTCGGATCCTTGTCGTACACGCCATCGACCTTGGTGGCCTTGAGCAGCAGGTCCGCACCGATCTCGATGGCACGCAGGGCTGCGCCGGAATCGGTGGTGAAGAAGGGGCTGCCGACGCCGGCGGCGAAGATCACCAGCCGGCCTTTTTCCAGGTGACGGATGGCGCGGCGGCGGATGTAGTCCTCGCACACGTCGTTGATCTTGATCGCGC
Organism: Stenotrophomonas sp. TWI169; assembly: GCF_039674705.1. NCBI lineage: Bacteria > Pseudomonadati > Pseudomonadota > Gammaproteobacteria > Lysobacterales > Lysobacteraceae > Stenotrophomonas > Stenotrophomonas sp. TWI169. The sequence continues at coordinate 160,287 of NZ_JBDJOB010000007.1, forward strand.
TCATCACGCGGGCCTTGGCGCCCAGCTTCTCCAGGGCATCCTGCATGGCCAGCGCGTTGATGACGGTGGCCAGCATGCCCATCTGGTCGCCGGTGACCCGGTCCATGCCGCCGGCAGCGAGGCCGGCGCCGCGGAAGATGTTGCCGCCGCCGATCACCAGTGCCACTTCGGCCCCTGCCTGCTGGGCCTCGATCACTTCACGGGCCAGGCGGTTGATGACCTTCGGGTCGATGCCGTAGTCCTCGTCTCCCATCAGCGCCTCCCCGGAGAGTTTCAGCAGGATGCGGCGATAGGCGAGCTTGGACATGGGGACCTCGGGTGCGTGGAAATCGCGGGCGATTCTACGCGCATGCGGCGCCCGGCCAAAGTGTTTTGTGCACTGCGGCGCAAAATCGGCTGGATCGCCCCGCTCATCGGGGCGTCCCGTTCAGCCCGCTTCGAGGCCGGCAGTGGCGGACAGTTCGTCGTGGCCCAGCGCGCCGGGGGAGCGGGCGATCACCCGGTTGCGGCCCAGGTTCTTGGATCGATACAGCACGTCATCGGCGGCGCGCAGCAGGTCCTGCACGTCGGCGAAGCGTTCGTAGCCCCCCTGCGTGGCCACGCCGGCGGAGAAAGTGACGAACAGCGGCCCTCCCTCGAGTTCGGCCATCGGCGTGGCGACGATGTTCGCCAGTACGCGCCGGATCACCTCCAGCGCCACCGATTCGCTGGTATTGGGCAGCAGCGCCACGAACTCCTCGCCACCGAAGCGGGCGACGGTGTCGCTGTTGCGCAGCTGGCCCTGCAGTTTGCCGGCGAAGGCGCGCAGCACCTCGTCGCCGGTCAGATGACCGTGAGCGTCGTTGATCTTCTTGAAGTCGTCCAGGTCGATGAAGGCCACCGAAAGCGGCCAGCCATGCCGGCCGGCGCGCAGGAATTCCTGCTCCAGCACCGCTTCCAGCTGGCGCCGGTTGAGTACGCCGGTCAGCGCGTCACGGTGGGCCTGGTCGGCCAGCCGCTTGGCGCGCGCCTCGAATTCATCGGCGCGTCGCCGTGCCTGGTCGGCATCCTGCAGTTCGCGCAGGTTGCGCAGGGTGGCCAGCTCCTGTGCGTGATCGATCAGTTCGTGCACCCGCGCCGGAGAATTCAGGCCGGCTTCGAACAGGCTGGCGATATCGGGCAGGGCATCGCTGATGCGGGCCAGGACCTGGTCGAAGCGGGCGCTGTCCAGATCCAGGCGGTCATGCACCTGCTGCAGCGCCCGTTCGCGGGCCGCGTCGGCGTCGCCGTCCAGCCAGATGTCGGCGACCGCGCCGGACAGCTGCACGCATGCCTGGAAGGGCGAATCGGCGGCGTCATCGTCTTCGCTGTGGCTGATGCTCTCCACCAGGTAGCGCGGCAGGCCCCACTGCTCGGCCACCCAGGCGCCGACATCGGCGTGGCTGTAGCCCAGCACGTCGCGCTCGCGGGCAACCAGGTCGAGGTTGTCGCGTGCTTCACGCAGCAGGGGCAGGTAGCGCTCGGCTTCGGCCTGGGCCAGGCACAGCACGCCCATGTCCTGCAGCAGTCCGGCCAGCATCAGTTCTTCCAGGCGGCGCAGCCCGCGCGCCTGGCCGAGCTGGCTGGCGGCCAGTGCACTGAGGATGCTGCGCTTCCAGGCCCGCTGCCGCAGGTCGTGATCGGCACCGCTGCCGGTCAGTCCCTGGGTGACCGTGAAACCCAGCGCCAGGCTGATGGTGGCGTTGAGGCCCAGCATGGTCAGTGCCTGGCCGAGATTCTCGATGCGCCGCCGGCTGGCATACAGCGGCGAGTTGGCGATGCGCAGCATGCGGGCGCTGAGCGCCATGTCGATGGCGATGATGTCGGCGGCGGTGGCGATGTCCGCTTCCGGATCCTGGGCCAGTTCGATGATGCGCAGGGCAATACCGGGTGGCGAGGGAAGGTTGCGGCAGAGCGCCAGGGCAGCTGTCAGCTCGGGAGGCATGGCGGATCGTTCAATTCCATTAGGGCAAGAATACCTAGGAATTCATCACAGTCTGCGACTTTCTATCCTGCTATGTGACTGAGGATTCCCTGCGCCGAGTATCGGCCTGATTCGCGCGCAACGCAAAGTTCACCGACGGCATAAAAAAAGAGCCGCGGTTCCCCGCGGCTCCTTGTGGTCGCTTCACAGCCGGAAGGCTGGACTCAGACCTGCATCGCCTTGGCAACTTCGGCGGCGTAGTCTTCCACCACCTTCTCGATGCCTTCGCCGACGACCAGCAGCTGGAAACCAGCGACGTCGGCACCGGCGGCCTTGACCACCTGCTCGACGGTCTTGTCGCCGTCCAGCACATAGGCCTGGCCGTACAGGGTCACTTCGCTGACGATCTTGTTGATCTTGCCGCTGATGATCTTTTCCAGGATATCGGCCGGCTTCGACTTGTCCTTCTCGGACATCTTGGCCAGTTCGATTTCCTTTTCCTTCTCGACGAAGTCGGCCGGAACGTCGGCGGCCTTGTTGTGCGGCGGCTTCAGCGCAGCCACGTGCATGGCCAGGCCGCGGGCCAGTTCGGCGTCGCCGCCGACCAGGTCCACCAGGACGCCGACCTTGCCATTGGTGTGGACGTAGGCACCCACGGTGTTGTTGCCGTCGACCTTGGCGATGCGGCGGATCTGGATGTTCTCACCCAGCTTCTGCACGGCCAGGGCGCGGGCTTCTTCGACGGTCTCGCCGGAGGCCAGCTTGGCGGTCTTCAGCGCTTCGACGTCGGCAGCGCCCGATGCCAGGGCGGCAGCGGCAACGGCGTCGACGAAGGTCTTGAAGTTGACGTCGTTGGCGACGAAGTCGGTTTCCGAGTTGACTTCGACCAGCACGGCCTTGCCGCCGTCCTGTGCCAGGCCCAGACGGCCTTCGGCGGCCACGCGGTCAGCCTTCTTGTCGGCCTTGGCAGCGCCGGACTTGCGCAGCAGTTCCGCCGCAGCGTCGATGTCGCCGGCGGCTTCGGTCAGCGCCTTCTTGCATTCCATCATGCCGGCGCCGGTGCGCTCGCGCAGTTCCTTTACCAGGGAAGCAGTGATTTCCACGGGATTACCTCACGAAAGAAAGGGGTTGGGCCGGCATGGTGGCCGGCCCGTATGACATGGTCCTGTCACGCGCCGAGGGCGGCATGCAGGAGGGGTGGGCGCTGGGGCCCACCCCGGGGCCTGGATCAGGCCTGGGCTTCGTCGCCCTTCTTGGCGGTCTTCTTGGCCGGAGCGCGACGGGCCGGCTTCTCTTCGCCTTCAGCGGCGGCTTCAGCGAACTCTTCCTCGCGCACCGAGGCGGCGTGCGGAGCAGCGGCCTTGCCTTCCAGCACGGCGTCGGCGGCGGCACGGGCGTACAGCTGCACGGCGCGGATGGCGTCGTCGTTGCCCGGGATGGCGTAATCGACCAGCTCCGGGTTGTAGTTGGTATCAACCACGGCGATCACCGGGATGCCGAGCTTCTTGGCTTCCTTGATGGCGATGTCTTCGTGGCCGATGTCGATGACGAAGATGGCGTCCGGCAGACGGTTCATGTCCTTGATGCCGCCCAGCGAGGCTTCCAGCTTGTCGCGCTCGCGACGCAGGCCCAGCACTTCGTGCTTGACCAGCTTCTCGAAGGTGCCGTCGGTTTCACCGGCTTCCAGTTCCTTCAGGCGGGCAACCGACTGCTTGACGGTACGGAAGTTGGTCAGGGTGCCGCCCAGCCAACGCTGGTTCATGAACGGCATGCCGCAACGCTCGGCTTCTTCCTTGATGGTTTCGCGGGCGCTGCGCTTGGTGCCCAGGAACAGGACGGTGCCGCGCTTCTGGGCAACCGACGAGATGAAGTTCATCGCGTCGTTGAACAGCGGGACGGTCTTTTCCAGGTTGATGATGTGGATCTTGCCGCGGGCGCCGAAGATGTACGGAGCCATCTTCGGGTTCCAGTAGCGGGTCTGGTGGCCGAAGTGGACGCCGGCTTCCAGCATCTGACGCATGGTGACCTGGGGCATTGCAGTACTCCTGATATGGAACCAGCGATTCCGCCCGCGGGACAGGTATGCGGGACGCGTGGAAGCGCGATCGGTTCCGGGGTTGGGCTTCCCTGTTGCCTCCGTGGCCGAACTCCTTGCGGAGCACCCCGGCACGGATGGGGGCAGCAGGTGTGGATTCACCGGTGACGTCCGGTGTGGACGGGGTCCAGCGCACAGGGCGGCAGGACATCCTGGCGATTATAGCCCGGCGGGCGGGTTCACCGCAATTGACGGGTCCCATGCGTCCAGAACGACCTCCCGGCCGTCCTGCAGGCGGGCCCGGAAGCGGCCGCCGAGATAGCCGTCGCGGCGTGCCGGCAACGTCCAGCGCCTTTCCCGTCCTGCCAGCACATAGCCGGCCAGGCCCGGCAGCAGCACGCTGCGATGGCCGCCGGCGGACTCGAATGAAAGCCCGTCCAGGCGCGCATGCAGGCGGCCCGGGTTGTCCAGTCGCAGATGAGTCTGCGACCCGTTGGATTCGACGCGGGCACGCACGGCCGGGCGCACTGACGACGCAGCCGCACCCTGGAACAGCGGCAGCGAGTAGCGTGGCAGGCTGTTTCTGCCGGGGGCGAGCACGATACGGTAGGCCTGCTCGGCGGCGACCGGGACGGCGCTGCGGGGCAGCAGCCAGACCCGCTGGCGGGCGCCGGGCGCCAGATCCAGTCGGGTCGGACTGGCCAGGATGCGGTCGCTCGGCTGCAGCCGTTCGGCGTCCAGCTGCTGCTCCCACGCCAGGATCTGCACCTCGCCCTGCCAGCGCTCGGGGCCGGGGTTGTGCAGCCAGAGTTCGGTGCGGCCCCCTTCGGCGGGCAGCTGCAGGGTCGTGGGCAGCAGGTCCAGTGCGGCGGCAGGCAGCCCCGGCAGCAGCAGGAACAGGGCAAGGAGTGCGCGCATCGGCATCAGTAGATGAATGTCGGCGCGGCGGAAGCGTCGTCGGTGGGCGAGGCTGGCGCGGGGGCGAGTTCACGCAGCTGTGCCGGCAGCTGCGGGGCATCGCTGCGCTGGTGCGGAACGGCACACGCGCGGCCGCCGGCATCGCCCTGGCAGGCTTCCACTACGACCAGGCGCACCTGCACCGGGGCTGCCGGCTCGGCCCAGGCCAGGGGGGCGGCGAGCATCATCGCCAGGATCGGAACTGCGCGAACCACCTGTCATCCACCGTGCCGGGATACCTGCTGGACGCTATCGGCCGGGCGCGCCGGATCTGTAGGGGCAGGTGCTCCCGGCACCGGATTAGTAGGTGATCGTCACCTGCACCACATCGTTGTAGGTACCTGCCGGCGGCTGGCCGGTGACCGGCGGCACCCGGCCGTAGATCGTCAGCTGCTGCGCACTGCCGGTACCGGTTCCGCTGGCGGTATCGACCGTGAGCGCGTTGCCCCAGCGCTGGTTGCGTGCGCTGTCGCGGTACAGTTCATAGGCCAGGTAGTAACTGCTGCCCCCGATGGTGGTGCGCATGCGCCGGGTCGGGGTGGCCGGGGGATTGTTCTGGCCGTTGTCCAGGCCGATCTGGAATGCCGTGTTCTTCAGGCAGGTCAGGGTCAGGGTGGCGGTCTGGTCGATGTTGCTGGTGATGCTGCCGGTGACGTTGCCGAAGTCCAGAGGGGTGGTGAGGTAGCTGCCGCACTGTGGCAGCACGGTCGCGGTCGCGGTGAAGCTGAAGGCCGCGCTGGCGCTGTTGGTACCGGTGGCGCCGCCGTTGCAGGTGGCCGGTACGGTGGCGTTGCCGAGCAGCACTTCGTTCCAGGCCCAGGTCAGCACCACGTCGGCGCCGCTGAAGGTGCTGCTGTAGTTGCCCGCGGCCAGCACCTGGTTGGCCGGGATCTGTGCGAACAGCTGGGTGGACTGCGCGCCGCTGCCGCCGACCACCAGCGGCACGTTGTAGGTCATGGTCAGCTCCTGCGCTGGCGGCGTACCGCGGGGAACCAGGCCGGTGACCTGGCTGTAGCCGGCATTGTTGTAGAGCTGGAAGTTCAGGGTGTCGGGAGGGGTGCCGGTACTGGTGCGCAGGGTCCGCCAGGTGCTGCTGCTGCCACCGCCGCTGCCGGCACCGATGCCCACGCACACGCGCACGCCGGTGGTGGCCAGCAGGCTCAGCGCCGCCGTCGTGCAGGTGACGGTGATGTTCAGCGTGGCCGAGGTGGGGCCGGGGGCATTGCTGTTGACGTTGCCGAACGGCAGGGTGGGGTTGGCGGTGGCCGTGCACACCGCCGCCGCGTGCGCCGGTGTGGCGGCCAGCAGGCCGAGCACGAGCAGCAGGCCGAGCAGGGGCACCTTCATGGCGCCACCTCGGGAATGCACGGTACCGGTGCCGGGCGGGGCCGGGCGCCGCTGGCAGCCACTTCCGGTGTGGCCGGCACTTTCACCCGGCACTGGCTGCGGCTGGTGGTGATGTACAGCACGCTGCCCGGCGCCACGTCCTCCAGGTACAGCAGGCCGTCGTAGCCGACGGTGGCCTGGCGACCCTGCGGCAGCTGCACTTCGCTGCCCACCTCCAGCGGTTGTCCGGCCATGTCCTGCAGGACCAGGGTCAGCGACGGCCGCGAGCGCAGATGGAACGTCACGCCGGTGCCGGCGCGCTGGCGGGGTGTCACCCAGTCCTCGACGCGGTCGGCGCGCATGTCCGCCGGCAGGTCGAGAGTGTCGATGGAGACCCGGTTGCGCTGCCACGACAGCAGGGGGCTGACCAGCAGCAGGCCACGGTCGTCGGTGACGCCGATCAGGCGGTTTTCCAGCCGTACCGGGACACCGGCGACGCCGCTGGTGCTGACCACCGCGAAGGCGTCGGAGACCTCGCGGGTGGCAAAGGTGTGCCCGTCCATCCACACCAGGCTGCCGCTGGCGCTGGCATAGGCGTAGTCAATGCCGGCCTGGCGCGATGCGCCGAGCGCGTAACGCCCCACGTCGTTGAGGATGCCGACCTCGGCCAGGCCGCCTGTGCCCTCGTCACCCCCGCGCACCTGCGCGCGCCAGCCGATGCCGCCGGCACTGCCATCGCCGGGAACCGGCTGGGTGATATCGGCCACCCAGGCCTGGCTGTCGCCGTTGCGCTGGCTGGAGAGGCTGGCCTGGCGGTTGTTGCCGAGGCTGGCGCTCACTGACAGGTAGATGTTGCGGTCGTCACTGGTGTCCAGGTTCTGGTTGACCGACAGGTAGGCCGACCAGCGCTGGCTCCAGGTACGCGACCAGAACAGGCTGGCATAGCGGTTGTCGTCGCCATCGGGGTAGCGCAGCCGCAGGTAGCTTGCGCTCAGCGTTCCCAGCCCCAGCAGATCGAGACCGGCAGTGGCCTGTTCGCTGATGCGCGGGGGCAGATTGTCCTGCAGCGCGCCCAGATCGCGGTAGTCGCCGTGGGTGCGTACGCTGCGCACATTGAAATTGAAGCGGCGGTTGTTCCAGCTGTAGCCCAGTGCCCATTGGCCGCCCTGCAGGCCCTGCAGGCGGCTGTGCGCGTAGGCGGCATTGAACACGCCGGCCTCGCCCGCCAGCCACCAGCCACCGACGCCGGCCTGCAGCAGGCCGCCACCGCCTTCGGCGTGCGCTTCGCCGGTAAAGGTGTCACTGATGCCACCACGCCAGCTGGCACTGGCCACCGTGCGGCTGTCGTACTCGAAGGAGCGCTCGCCGAACGCTTCGCGCAGTTGTCCGGCACCGACCGACCAGTCCGACAGGCCCTTGGCCAGCAGCTGCTGGGTGCCATAGAAGCTGAAATCCAGCGTCTGCATGCGGCCGAAGGCATCGGTCACCACGACCTGCGCGGTGCCGGTGCCGCTGATGCCCGGCTGTGCCGCCAGCTGGAACGGTCCGACCGGCACCTGGCCGCTGTACTGGCGCAACCCGTCGACGTACAGCTCCACCGTTGACGGCACCACCGCCTCGCCCAGGAATCCGGGCGTCGGTGTCAGCACGCGGTAGGGCTGCAGCCCGTAGTTGCGTCCGACCTGCACGCCGCCCAGGCGCACCGGCCGGGTCCAGTCGACAAAGCCGCTGTAGAAATCACCGATCTCCAGCGTGGTCGCCGATTCGGGGAAATCCAGTGTCCAGTGCGTATCCAGGCGCACGCTTTCGCTGCGCCAGCGACGGTCGTCCGGCTGCTGGTAGCGACGGGTGACCGCCGTGTTCTCGAAGGTGCCGCTGCCGACGCCGAACAGGCGCAGTTCCGAGCTCAGGGTAAGGTTACCGAGTGTTTCGATGCGGCTGCCGTACACGTCGTAGTTGAGCAGCAGGCCCGGCGAGGCGCTGCCGGCCGGCGTACGCACCTGCGGGCGGCCGAGCAGGGTGGTGGGCAGGGTCAGCTGGTCCAGCGGCACATCCAGCGCCAGTGTCTGCAGCTGGGCGTCGTAGCGCGCGACCACGCCGCTGATCTGATCCAGAAACACCGGTGCATCGCCGGTGGCACTGAAGCCGAGCTGGCGCAGCACCTCCGGGCTGGCCTGCAGGCGGCCGCGTGCTTCAGTGAAGGGCAGCAGGCCGCGCGGCGTGCTGTTCAGCGAGACGTCCAGGTACAGCGTCTGGCTGGCCGTCAGGGGTGTCGGGGGAGGCAGCAGGGCATCGGCGGAGACGCCGGAGATGCCGGACACGTCGGCAGCCGGAGCCGCGGGAACCCACGCGGCAGCGAGCACCGTGCCCACCACCGCCTCAGCGAGCCGGTGGCGGCGATAGCGGTGTCTGCGTCGACTCGCCATTGATCTTGGCCGTGATCTGGTCGTTGTCCCGGTCGACAGCCGTGCGCTCCACGGGCCAGCGCATCACTTGGCCGGGCAGCACATAGCCCAGCAGGCCGGGGTGGACGATACGCGGGCGTTCGACACTGCCCAGCGCCAGGTCGGCGATCTGCGCGTAGCTGTCGCCGGAATTGCCGATCTCGACGCCACTGCGACCATCGTCCAGCCGCAGCAGGCGTGCCTGCAGGCGCGGTGCCGGCGTGCCCCCAGTCGGCTGGATGAATACCGGGATCGAATAGCGCAGCACGAACTGCATGCCGCTGGCGCGGGTGGCCAGGTCCGGCACTTCGTCGACGATCAGGCGGTAATGCTGCTGGGAGGCCGGTGCCTCGCTGTCCGTGCGCATCACCCGCACCAGCTGCTGCTGGCCTGCGGCCAGTTCCTGCATCGGTGGAGTTGCCAGCAGCCCATCGGCAGGCAGCAGCTGCTCCCTGCCATCCTGCTGGACCCAGCGGAACACCCGCACCTGCAGCTTCACCGGCGCGGTCCCGCTGTTGGTCAGCCACAGCTCGGCGGCACGCTGGCGGGGCTCCAGCTGCAGGGTGGTGGGCGCGACCTGCAGGCTGGTGGCAGCGGAGGTGGCCACGGCGCTGGCCAGCAGGCAGGCGAGCAACGCCACGCCGGCGGCGCGCCACAGGCGGGGTCGGGACATGGAGGCGTGCTCCATCAATAAGTAATCGTGGCGGTGATCGTGTCCAGGTAGTTGCCGGCGGCCGCGTTGTTGGTGCTCAGGTTCAGGATCTGGCCGTAGACGATGTAGGGGACCGCCAGGCCCGTGCCGATGCCGGCCTGGGTATTGGTGCCGGTCGTCGACCCCCAGACCAGGCTGTGTGCCGCGTCGCGGTACAGCTGGTAACCGACGTAGTTGTTGGCGGTCACCGCCGCGTCGGTGTTCTTCATGCGCCGGGTGGTGACGTCGCCGGCCGTACCGGCGTTCGCACCCGCGTTCAGCGCGATCGTATACGGGGTCAGCGCAGAGCACTGGGCGGTCACCGTGCCCTGGCCCAGGGTAGGTATCGCGGTGGTCGATGCGGCGGTACCGAAGTCGACGTTGGTGGCGGCCGCGGCCGTGATCGTGCAGGCCTTGGTGACCACGAGGGTGACGTTGAAGGTGGTGGTATCGGCCGCCAGCGCCGGGCCGGCCAGCAGCAGCGCGGTCATGGCCCCGGCAAGGGAGGAGCGCAGTGGGATTCGCATGGACAACCTCCTTGACCCGAAGGTCCGTTGAACAAGGCGAAGGCGGCACGTTCGGGGCCGCTTCGGCGACGCTGGCGTCAGCTTAGGACCGCCAAGTGTCTGTAATCCGTGATAAACAGGGGCTGCGGAATGTGGGCGCGATCACGCTTTCGCTCGCCTTGCCGGAACTGTGCATGGCCGGGAACGTCCAGTTGGGTGGCGTTCGTTCAGATTGCGGCCGGATCGGCGATAATGGGCGCCATGAGCGTGAATCTGAAAACCCCGCAGGAAATCGAGATGATGCGCATCGCCGGCCGCCTGGCCAGCGAAGTGCTGGACATCGTCACCCCCCACGTCAAGCCCGGTGTCACCACCGAGGAACTGGACCGCATCTGCCATGACCATATCGTCAACGTGCAGGGCGCCATTCCGGCCAACGTCGGCTACCGCGGCTTCCCCAAGACCGTGTGCACCTCGGTCAACAATGTCATCTGCCACGGCATCCCGAGCGAAGGCAAGGTGCTCAAGGACGGCGACATCGTCAACATCGACGTGACCGTCATCAAGGATGGCTGGCACGGCGATACCAGTCGCATGTACTTCGTCGGCACACCGTCGGTGATGGCGCGCCGCCTGGTGGAGACCACCTACGAAGCGATGTGGCGCGGCATCCGCGCGGTACGTCCGGGGGCGACCCTGGGCGACATCGGCCACGCGATCCAGAGCTATGCCGAAGGCGAGCGCTTCAGCGTGGTGCGCGAGTACTGCGGCCACGGCATCGGCAAGGTCTATCACGACGAGCCGCAGGTGGTGCATTACGGTCGCCCGGGGCAGGGCCTGGTGCTGCAGCCGGGCATGACCTTCACCATCGAGCCGATGATCAACGAGGGCACCCGCTACAACAAGGTGCTGCCGGATGGCTGGACCGTGGTGACCAAGGACCGCAAGCTGTCGGCGCAGTGGGAGCACATGATCGCGGTCACCGAGACCGGCGTTGACGTGCTGACCCTGTCGCCGGGCGAATCGCAGGTCTCCTGAGGATGCTGCCGGCGAGTTCGCTGCTGGACACGCCGGCCGCGTCGCTCAACGACCCGGACTGGGCTTCGGCTGCACGGCAGGCGCTGCAGCAGGCCGATGCGCGGCTGTACCGCCGTTTCGACCAGGGCGACAATATCGAGCGCCTGCTGGCGCTGCGCGCGCGCGCGGCCGATCACCTGATCCGGCTGGCGTGGCAGCGCTGTCTGCCGTCCGACAGCGGGCTGTCCCTGTTCGCGGTGGGCGGCTACGGCCGTGGTGAGCTGTTCCCACGGTCTGACATCGATCTGCTGGTGTTCGGCGCGCCGCCAGCGCAGCTCGCCCACGAGGCGGGCCTGGCCCGGTTGTTCGCCCTGCTGTGGGATTGCGGATTGGCGGTCAGCCATGCCGTGCGCTCGGCGGCGCAGTGCCGCGAGGCGGCCGCCGACCAGACCGTGCTGACCGCGCTGATCGAAGCGCGCCCGATCCTGGCCGACGATGCGGCGCGCCGGGCGCTGCGCGAAGCAACCGACGACGACAGCGGACTGTGGCCGGCGCGCACCTTCTTCCTGGCCAAGCTGGAGGAACTGCGCAACCGCCACCAGCGTTTCGGCGATACCGCCGACAACCTCGAGCCCGATCTGAAGGATGGCCCCGGCGGGCTGCGTGATCTCAATACGCTGGGGTGGATGGCGCTGCGCGCGTTCGGCGTTCGCGACCTTGAGGCGCTGGTCGGGCTGGGCCATCTGGGTGCCGACGAAGCCGCGGCGCTCCAGCGGGAGCGCGCGGTGCTGGCGCGCCTGCGCTTCGGCCTGCACCTGGTGGCACGGCGGCCGGAGGAGCGCCTCCGCTTCGATTACCAGAAGACACTGGCCGCGCGGCTGGGTTTTGAGGACGACGCCGAGAACCTGGGCGTCGAGAAGATGATGCAGGGGTTCTATCGCGCCGCTTCGGTGGTGCGCCGGATCAGCGACCGCCTGCTGCAGCGCTTCGAGGAGCAGTTCGACGGCGAAGCGCTGCCGGAACCGCTGACCGTGGGTTTCTCGCTGCGCCGCGGCTATCTGGCGGCGAACGAGGCGGCGTGGCCGCGCGGCGACATCGGCCAGGTGTTCGCCCTGTTCGCCGGCTGGGCCAACAACCCGCAGGTGCGTGGCCTGCATTCGCTGACCGCTCGCGCACTGGCCGAGTCGCTGCCGCTGCTGCCCGCCTATGACCAGGCCGATGCCGATGCGCGTGAGCAGTTCATGGCGCTGCTGCGTGGCCAGCGCCCGGTCGACACGCTCTCGCGGATGGCCCGGCTGGGTGTGCTGGGCCAGTGGATTCCCGCGTTCGCCCAGGTCAGCGGGCGCATGCAGTTCGACCTGTTCCACGTCTACACCGTCGATCAGCACACGCTGATGGTTCTGCGCAATATCGGCCAGTTCGCCAGCAGCCGTGCCGACGAGCGCTTCTCGATCGCGCATGAAGTGTGGCCGCGGCTGCGCAAGCCGGAGCTGCTGCTGCTGGCCGGGCTGTTCCATGACATTGCCAAGGGCCGCGGCGGCGATCATTCCGAGCTGGGAGCGGTGGATGCGCGCGCGTTCTGCCAGGCGCATGCGCTCAGCGCCTCGGATACCGAACTGGTGGCGTGGCTGGTCGAACAGCACCTGCGCATGTCGGTGACAGCGCAGAAGCAGGACATCGCCGATCCGGCCGTGATCCATCGTTTCGCAACCCTGGTCGGCAGCCGCGACCGCCTCGACTACCTGTACCTGCTGACCTGCGCCGACATCGCCGGCACCAGCCCCAAGCTGTGGAACGCCTGGAAGGACCGGCTGCTGGCCGATCTGTACTTCGCCACGCGGCGCGCACTGCGCGAGGGCCTGGAGCATCCGGTGCCGGCCGCCGAGCGCGTTGCCGAGGCGCGTGACAGCGTGCGCGCGCTGGTACGCGAACAGGGCTATGACGACGCCACGATCGACCGCCAGTTCGCCGTCATGCCTGATGAAGGCTTCATCCGCCTGCGTCCGGAGCAGCTGGCCTGGCAGGCCGCTGCGCTGGTCCCGGTGAAGCAGGGCCAGGCGCTGGTGAAGGTGCGCCGCATCAGCGTCGACGACCCCGCGCTGGAAGTGTTCGTGCATTCGCCGGATCGCGACGGCCTGTTTGCTGCCATCGTGATGACGCTGGACCGCAAGGGCTACGGCATCCATCGCGCACGGGTACTGGACGGCCCCGCGGGCACCATCTTCGATACCTTTGAGGTCAGCCCCGCCGATACCTTCGCCGATGGCAGCAGCGCCAACCTGGAAGCTGCGCTGCGCGAGGCGCTGGCCGGTGACCTGGGCCGTCTGCGCCCGTCGCGGCGGGTGGTGCCGCGGCAGCTGCGTCACTTCCGCTTCGTGCCGCGCATCGAGTTCCGCGATGAGCCCGGCGCAACCCGATTCGCCCTGGTCGCACCCGACCGCCCCGGCCTGCTGGCCGACGTGGCGTTCGTGCTGCGCAACCAGGGCCTGCGCGTGCATGACGCGCGCATTGCCACGTTCGGCGAACGCGCCGAAGACACCTTCGTGATCAGTGACGAACACGACCTCCCCCTGACCGAACCCGCCCGGCAGCAGCTGCATGACGCGATGCTGGCCTGCCTGGACCCTGATCGAAACGCCGGAGACCCCACCTGATGGCCACCAAGCCTGCAAAGAAGACCGCCGCGACCGCCAAGAGCGCGGCGGCCCGAAAGACCACTGCCGCGACGGCCGCAAAGAAGACCGTTGCCCCGGTGAAGAAGGTGGCTGCCGCGAAGAAGCCGGCGCCGAAGAAGGCCCCGGCCAAGAGCGCGGAAGCCGCGCGCGCCGAGACCATCGCCCGCAAGTCGCTGCGCAGGCCGGCCGCGCCGGGCGTGGAAGAACTGAAGTTCGGCATCGAAAGCGCCTTCGAGCGCCGCGCGACGCTGACCCTGCATGAGCTGGAGGGCTCGACCCGGGTGCTGGTCAACCGCGTGATCGACGGCCTGGAAAGCGGCGAGTTCCGTGTCGCCGAGCCGGACGGGCAGGGGGGCTGGAAGGTCAACGAATGGCTGAAGAAGGCGGTGCTGCTGTACTTCCGTGTCAATGACATGGCAGTGGTCGACGCCCGTCCGGCCCCGTTCTGGGACAAGGTCGAATCGCGCTTTGCCGGGTACGACGAAGCGAAATTCCGTCGTGCCGGGGTACGCGTGGTGCCGGGCGCGATCGCGCGCCGGGGTACCTACTTCGGCAAGGATGTGGTGCTGATGCCGAGCTTCACCAACATCGGCGCCCATGTCGGCGAGGGCACCATGGTCGATACCTGGGCCACCGTCGGTTCCTGTGCGCAGATCGGCCAGCATTGCCACCTGTCCGGTGGCGCCGGCATCGGCGGCGTGCTCGAACCGCTGCAGGCCAGCCCGACCATCATCGAAGACCATTGCTTCATCGGCGCGCGTTCGGAAGTGGTGGAGGGCGTAGTGGTCGGCCACCACAGCGTGATCGGCATGGGCGTGTTCCTCAGCCAGAGCACCCGCATCTACAACCGCGCCACCGGCGAGATCACCTACGGCTACATCCCGCCGTACAGCGTGGTGGTGTCGGGCTCGCTGCCGAGCAAGGACGGCACGCACTCGCTGTACTGCGCGGTGATCGTCAAGCAGGTCGATGCCCGCACCCGCAGCAAGACCAGCGTCAACGATCTTCTGCGCGGCCTGGCGGACTGACGATGACTGCGCCGGACGACCTGGCGCAGTCCGCGATCTACCGGCATCCGTTCGACAACGTGTTCGCGCGGATGCTGCCGCGCCTGCTGCACGCACCGCGCTGGACCCGGCTGCGCCGCGCACTGTCGCGGCGCTGGCCGATGCCGGCGCTGGCCAGCGATGTGCGCGATGTGATCTACGCCAGCTGGTGGGTCGATGTGCGCCATGCGCCGTCACCGCCACCTGGCCATCACTACGTGGTCCATGCCGGTCGTACGCCTTACACCATCCTCAGCTATCGGCACGGTCACTTCGGGCCGGCCCTGGCCGGCCCTCTGCGGGCGCTGATGCCATCGCCGCAGCAGAGCAACTGGCGCTGGTACCTGCGCCGCGACGACGATCCGGACGGCACGCCGGTCGTGCTGTTCGACCGCAACGTGATGGATCAGCTGGCCTTCGTCGCCGGTGCGCGTGCCTTCAGCGATGCCATGCAACCTCACCTCTCCGTGCGCTTCGCGCATGTGCTCGAGGCCGATGGCGGCGGCCATACCCTGATCGAAGGTGGGCACGGCAGCGCGCCGGCGCTTCGACTGCAGTGGCAGGTTGCCGCAGGCTGGGACGATGCCACGTGGTCGGCGGCCTTTGGCGGCCATCACGCCCTGCTGCGTTTCCTGACCTGCCAGGACGAGGCCATCGCCCGTACCTGTGACGGGCACTGGGCCAGCACCCGCATCGACCTGCCGGTGGAGCTGACCCATCTGCGGCCGCTGCACCTGCAGGGTACGCTGCAGTGCCCACGCTTGCAGGCGATGGGCGTTGCGCTGCCCGACGGGCTGGCCTTCCACCTGCCACGCGTGCTGTTCCGGGTCGTGTCCGAGCGTCTGTTGTGAGATTCTGACCCTCTGTTTTCCAGCATTGCCGATGGCCATGAGCACCACTGTCTACGGATTGAAGAACTGCGATACCTGCAAGAAGGCGACCAAGTGGCTGGACCGCTTCGGCGTGCCATACACCTTCGTCGACTACCGCGAGACCAAGCCCGGCCCGGAAACGCTGGTCGAGTGGGCCGCGCAGCTGGGCGGCCTGTCCGCGATGGTCAACCGGTCATCGACCACCTGGCGGCAACTGCCGGACAACCGCAAGGCGGCCGCCTCCGATGCCGAGTGGAAGCTGCTGCTGCGCGAGTACCCGCAGCTGATCAAGCGCCCGCTGGTGGTGACGTCCGACGGCAAGGTCAGCCAGGGATTCAGCGACAACGGGTTCAAGGCGCGCTTCGGCGTGGGTGGCGCGTGAGCGCGGTGCTGGACCTGGCCTGCGAGCTGATCGCACGGCCATCGGTCACGCCGGACGATGCCGGCTGCCAGGCGCTGCTTGCGGCGCGGCTGCAGCGTGCAGGGTTCGACTGCGAGCACCTGCGCCTGGGCGACGTCGACAACCTCTGGGCGACCCATGGCAGCGGTGCGCCGGTGCTGGTCCTGCTGGGCCACACCGACGTGGTGCCACCGGGACCGCGCGAGGCCTGGCAGAGCGATCCGTTCGTCCCGAAGATCCGCGATGGCGTGCTGTACGGCCGTGGCGCGGCCGACATGAAGGGCAGCGTAGCCGCGTTCGTGATCGCGGCCGAGCAGTTCGCCGCAGCCCACCCTCATCATGCGGGAACGCTGGCGGTGCTGCTGACCAGTGACGAGGAGGGCGATGCGATCGACGGCGTGCGCCATGTCGCGCGCCTGTTCGCAGAGCGTGGCCAGCGCATCGACTGGTGCATCACCGGCGAACCCTCGTCGACCGCAACGCTGGGCGATCTGCTCCGCGTCGGCCGCCGCGGCAGCCTGTCGGCGAAGTTGCGCGTGCAGGGCGTGCAGGGCCATGTGGCCTACCCGGAGAAGGCACGCAACCCGATCCACCAGGCGGCGCCGGCGTTGGCCGAACTGAGTGCGCGGCGCTGGGACGAGGGTTACGAGAGCTTTCCGCCGACCAGCCTGCAGATCTCCAACATCCATGGCGGCACCGGTGCCAACAACGTGATTCCGGGCGAGCTGGAAGTGGATTTCAACGTCCGCTACAACCCGCATTGGGATGCGCCGAAACTGGAA
Organism: Stenotrophomonas sp. TWI169; assembly: GCF_039674705.1. Classification (NCBI taxonomy): domain Bacteria; kingdom Pseudomonadati; phylum Pseudomonadota; class Gammaproteobacteria; order Lysobacterales; family Lysobacteraceae; genus Stenotrophomonas; species Stenotrophomonas sp. TWI169. The sequence goes on from NZ_JBDJOB010000007.1 coordinate 176,980, forward strand.
GCGGAGATCATCGCGGTGCTGGACCGTCACGGCCTGCAGTACACGCTGAAGTGGCACCGCAGCGGCGAGCCGTTCTACACGCCCGAAGGCACGCTGCGTGCCGCCGCGCGCGCCGTGCTGGCCGATCACATCGGCGGTGCGCCGGAAGAAAGCACCGGTGGCGGAACGTCCGACGCCCGCTTCATCGCGCCCTTGGGCGCGCAGTGCATCGAAGTGGGACCGGTCAACGCCAGCATTCACCAGGTGGACGAGAACGTGCGTGTGGACGAGCTTGAGGCCCTGCCGGGCCTGTACCTGCGGCTGGTCGAGCGCCTGCTGGTGTGAGGCACGACGCCGGGCCGGGCCCGGCGCCGCCCTTGGCCGACGGTAGCGCCGGGCCATGCCCGGCGTACGACGCACCTGGTTGCCAACGCAACTGTTGCGCGGCCCCGGAAACCGGGTTAGGGTCGGGTCATGTCGATCCGCCTGGCCACCGCCGTCAACAACAACCGCAATAATCTGCGCGCGAATAATCGTGCGCGGCCGATGCGGGACTGCGCCCTGGGTAGATAGACAGCAACACACGCCCGGACACCAGAAAACCCGCATCGGCCGATGCGGGTTTTTTTGTGCCCGGGCGCAGCGCTACCCGGGCCTGGATGGCCGGTCGAACACCTTGCCCTCGTAGAACCGACAACAGGAGTTCCCCCATGTGTTCGATCTTCGCAATCTTCGGCCTGCAGGCCGGTGATGATCTTCCCGCCCTGCGCCGGCATGCGTTGGAGCTGTCGCAGCGGCAGCGTCATCGTGGCCCGGACTGGAGCGGCGTCTACCTTGATGAAGGTGCACTGCTGGTGCACGAGCGGCTGGCCATCGTCGATCCGGCGGGTGGCTCGCAGCCGCTGTTGTCGGCGGACGGTCAGCTGGCGCTGGCGGTCAACGGCGAAATCTACAACCATCAGCTGCTCAAGGCCGCGCTGGCCCACCCCTACGACTTCCAGACCGGCTCGGACTGCGAGGTGATCAACGCGCTGTACCGGCAGGGAGGCTCGCCGTCCCGCTGGCTGGAGCAGCTCAACGGCATCTTCGCCTTCGCGCTGTGGGACCGCGATGCCGGTCGCGTACTGGTGGCGCGCGATCCGGTCGGCGTGGTGCCGCTGTACTGGGGGCACGACGCGCAGGGGCGCCTGCGGGTGGCTTCGGAGATGAAAGCGTTGGTTGATACCTGTGCCGACGTTGCCCAGTTCCCGCCGGGTCATTACTACGACAGTGCCAGTGGCGAACTGGTGCGCTACTACCAGCAGCCCTGGCGCGAGTATGCGGACGTTGAAGGGCGCCAAGCCGATCTGGCCGAGCTGCGACAGGCCTTTGAACATGCGGTGGAACGCCAGCTGATGAGCGACGTGCCGTACGGCGTGCTGCTGTCCGGTGGACTGGATTCGTCGCTGGTGGCCGCCGTCGCCGCCCGCTATGCCCGCCGCCGCATCGAGGATGGCGGCCAGAGCGAAGCCTGGTGGCCGCGCCTGCATTCGTTCGCGATCGGGCTGAAGGGATCGCCCGATCTGGCCGCCGCCGCCGTCGCCGCCGAAGCGCTGGGCACCGTGCACCACGGCTTCGAGTACACCTTCGAGGAAGGCCTCGACGTGCTCCCCGAGGTGATCCGCCATATCGAAACCTACGATGTCACCACCATCCGCGCGTCCACGCCGATGTTCCTGCTGGCCCGGCGGATCAAGGCGATGGGGGTGAAGATGGTGTTGTCCGGCGAAGGCAGCGACGAGATCTTCGGCGGCTACCTGTACTTCCACAAGGCACCGGACGCGCGCGAATTCCACCAGGAGCTGGTGCGCAAGCTCGATGCCCTGCACAACTACGATTGCCTGCGTGCCAACAAGTCGATGATGGCCTGGGGCGTGGAGCCTCGCGTGCCGTTCCTGGACCGCGACTTCCTCGATGTGGCGATGCGCATCGACGCCGCGCACAAGATGGTAGGCAGCGGCTTCGGCGGTCGCCGTATCGAGAAGGCGGTGTTGCGTGAAGCGTTCGATGGCTATCTGCCGGACAGCATCCTGTGGCGCCAGAAGGAGCAGTTCAGCGATGGCGTCGGCTATGGCTGGATCGATGGATTGAAGGCGCACGCCGAGGCGCAGGTCAGCGACCGGGTACTGGCCGCCGCCGACAAGCGCTTCCCGCACAACCCGCCGCAGACCAAGGAGGCGTACTACTATCGCCACCTGTTCGAACAGTTCTTCCCGAGCAGGGCCGCGGCCGAAACGGTCCCGGGTGGAAAATCGATCGCCTGTTCCTCGCCGGCCGCGATTGCCTGGGACGCGAGTTTCGCCGCAGCGGCCGATCCGTCCGGCCGGGCGATTGCCGGGGTACACGAGCAGGCCCTGGCGTGACCGGCAGCGCCGGGCTACGCCCGGCGGGCGCTCAGCGTCGGCGCAGGCAAGGACGTATCATCGCCCCCCTGCACATTGGGGAATGTTCATGGACGTACAGAGCGAGGGCCGGGCGCCGCCGATGAAGTGGGGGTGGCGCTACGTGGCCTGGGCCGGGCTGCCGTTGCTGGCCGGCCTGCTGCTGGCGCGGTATGCCGGGCCGGCGGCGCCTGAAGCGGTCGCACGCGCCACGGTTGCCGACGAAGGCAGCTGGGCCCGGCATCTGTCATCGCCGCTGGGCCTGTTCCTGCTGCAGCTGCTGGTACTGCTGCTGGTGGCCAAGGGCGCGGGAGCGCTGCTCAAGCGCTTCGGCCAGCCGGCGGTGATCGGCGAAATGGCGGCAGGCCTGATGATGGGCCCGTTGGTGCTGGGCAGCCTGTTGCCGCAGTTGCATGGCGCGCTGTTCCCGGCGGCGTCGCTGGCGCCGTTGGGCCTGCTCAGCCAGCTGGGTGTGCTGATGTTTCTGCTGGTGGCCGGTGCCGAACTCGACCTGGCCGCACTGCGCGGACGACGGCGGTTCGCGTTCACCGTCAGCCATGCCGGTATCGCCGTGCCATTCATGCTGGGCGTGGCCCTGGCGATCTGGCTGTACCCGCAGCACGGTCCGCAGGGCGTGGGCTTCACGTCCTTCGCGCTGTTCGTCGGGATATCGATGAGCATCACGGCATTCCCGGTGCTGCTGCGGATCCTCGCCGATCGCGGCATCACCCATACGCCGCTGGGACAGACCGCCATTGCCTGCGCGGCACTCGGCGATGCCACGGCCTGGTGCCTGCTGGCGCTGATCGTGGCGGCTGCACAGGCCGGTGGCTGGCTGCCGGCAAGCCTCAACCTGCTGGGCGTGGTGGCCTTCGTGGTGCTGATGCTTGGCCTGGTGAGACCGTGGTTTGCCCGCCAGCAGGTCGTGGCAGGACGCGAAGGACGGTGGTTGCTGGGCATCCTGCTGTTGTCGCTGGCCAGTGCGCTGGTGACCGAGATGCTGGGCATCCATGCGTTGTTCGGTGCATTCGCTGCGGGCGTGGCGGTGTCATCCAATGCGCCGCTGCGCGCACTGCTGATGGCCCGCGTCGAGCCGTTCGCGGTGACCCTGCTGCTGCCCCTGTTCTTCGCCATGACCGGCCTGCGCATGCGCGCCGACGCACTGCACGCCGGCGACATCGTGCTGTGTCTGGTGGTGATCGCGGTGGCCACGGCCGGCAAGCTGCTGGGCACATTCAGTGCCGCCCGCAGCACCGGCCTGCCTGCCCGCGAGGCATGGCGGCTGGGAGCACTGATGAACACGCGCGGCCTGATGGAACTGATCGTGCTCAACCTGGGCTATGAGCTGGGTCTGCTCGGGGATCGCCTGTTCGCGGTACTGGTGATCATGGCACTGGTGACCACTGCGATGACCGGGCCGTTGTTGAACCTGATCGAGCGCCGCCGCACCTGAGCCGGTAGCGCCGGGCCAATCCCCGGGGCGTTGATGTGCCGCCGCGCCGCGCCCGCGCCGGGCCAGGCCCGGGGCGACCCCCCAATAACCCCGGCCCCAGCG